>QZJR01000049.1 GCA_003599365.1 Deltaproteobacteria bacterium
CGTTCTCTTTGGCTTAAATGATTGTATTTTTTCATGTCCTTGAGGATAGCATATTCCTTTCTGCTACCTCAAGCGTTGCACTTCATTATTGAACTGAGGCCTTTTAATGCTGTCACTACACCCACAATCTCATTCTGCCGATCTGTGAACGGATAGAGGCTAATGTTCAAAAAGATATTTTCTGGTTTTTCCTTGTCTTTTGGAGTCCCCTGGTAGGAAACCCCTCTATTCTTAAAGGTGCTTCCATTTGTTAAGACATCGGCGTACTTTCCTCTCCACTCCGGGATGTCAAAAAGGGGAATTACATCAAAAAGGTATTCTCCTATTAGAGCATCTCTCGTTCTTTTGAGAAGCCTCTCGACAAACGAAGTGCTATTTGCAAATCTGAACGTCCTGTCCACAATAAATACGCCAATGTCCATATCTTCCAGGATTTCCCCTGTCCAATCAGGCAACTCAGGATTGGACCGGTGTTGATATGCCTCTGATTCTTCCAATATACCTTCAAGAATCCGGTATTGATTCATCTCACAACTCCTTTATACTAATGTTCCAACGGCCTTTCCATCCTCGACCTTTGTGACGATAACAGGTAACTCCTTGTTTACTACATCACCCTCTGCATCCACGAATACAGGGATGTAGTTTCGGGAAAACCCTTTTAGGTATTTCATGTCCACATTCCTTTTAGACTCGAATAGGACCGAAAGCCTCTTTCCAAGAAATCTCCTGTAGAATTCTTCTCTCTTCCTGCTTCCCAGGTCTCGCAGTATTTTCCCCCTCTTTTTTATAGTCTTACTGTCTACCTGATCTGGAAAGTCAGCAGCAGGGGTTCCGGGCCGTCTGGAATATGGAAAGACATGGAGGTATCCTATAGGAAGCTCCTCAATTACACTCACGGTATTGATAAAATTCTCATGGGACTCTCCGGGGAAACCTACTATGACATCGACTCCAATGTTTAAGTCGGGTATGGCTGAAACGAGCTTCTTTACCAGTTTCTTAAAGAAGTTAGAAGTGTAGTGTCTATTCATCCTTTTCAGTACTTCATCGTCCCCGCTCTGCAGAGGGATATGCAGATGATTACAGATTATCGGGGAAGATGAGACAAGGTCTATCAGACCGTCATCGAATTCAGTCGGTTCAACAGAGCTCAATCTAATTCTGCAAGAGATACCTTCATCCTCAATTGATCTGAGCAGATTTGTCAAACTGGAAGGTGGTTTTATATCCAACCCGTAGGAACCCAGGTGTATTCCGGCAAGGACTATCTCTTTATAGCCCATATCTACCAGTTTGGATATGCGTTTTATTGTCTCTTCTTTTCCAAGGCTTCTGCTCCTTCCCCGGGCATAGGGGACAACGCAGTAAGAACAATAAGAATCGCAGCCGTCCTGAACCTTTAGAAATGCCCTTGTATGCTCAGGGAAGGCGGGTATGTCATTGGTTATTTCAAGAGGAACTTCCTTCCTTGGAGAGCCATTGACAAAATCGAGAATCCTTTCCTTTTCTTCAATCCCAACTATACGATTCACCCCTGGAATATCTTTTATCTCCTGAGGTGCCCTCTGGGCATAACATCCGGTAACTATTATAAGGGCATCCGGGTTTAATCGGTGGAACCTCCGTATAAGCTGACGGGACTGATAGTCTGCCCTCTTCGTAACTGTGCAGGTGTTTACTATATAGACATCCGCTTGTTGGTCAAACGGTACAAAACTAAATTCAGCCCTTTCCAGAAGCTTTTGGATTACGGCAGAATCATATTTATTAACCTTACATCCCAGAGTTGTAATTGCTATTTTCTTCAAACCTTACCTGCATAGAAACCAGTGGACAGGTATCTCTCACCACTGTCTGCCAGTAAGACAACAATATTACCCTTATCCAACACCTTAATCTTTTGAAGGGCTACAAACATAACCGCCCCTGAACTAATCCCTGCCAGGATACCCTCTTTTCTAACCAAATCCCTGGCTGTTATTATCGCCTCCTCATCCGACACCTTTACAATCTCATCTACCCATCTCCGGTCATATATCTCAGGTATCCGGGACTGTTCAAGGTTTTTTAAGCCATAGACCTTATGGTTGAGATAGGGCTCTACCCCAATGATTTTGACCTTGGGGTTCATCTCCTTCAGCCTTTTCCCCACCCCTATTATAGTACCAGAGGTGCCTATTCCGGCCACAAAGCAATCAACCTCTCCATTGGTATCCTTCCATATCTCCCTGCCTGTGGTCTCATAATGCGCCAGGACATTATTCTTGTTGAAATTCTGTCCTACCAAAAAGTATTTCTCCGGATACTGTTTATAGAGCCTCATGGCCTCATCCCTTGCCCCATCCGGTCCCTTTTCGGCAGGTATAATGAAGACCTTTACTCCATAACACTCCAACAAATTTCTCTTTTCAACGCTTGCAGATTCCAGCAAGGTAACCGCCACCCGGTAGCCCTTCACAGCAGCTACCATTGCAAGGCTGATACCCATATTGCCACTGGTGGATTCCAGAATAATCTTATCCCTGGTCAGAATTCCTTCTTGTTCTGCTTTGGAGATTATATAACAGGCTACCCTGTCTTTAAGGCTCCCACTTGGGTTAGCGCTCTCTATTTTGGCCATTAGTGTAACCCTGTTGTTGGGATTCATACGGCCTATTTTCACTAAAGGTGTCCTGCCAATGGTCTCCAGTATACTATTCTCTACCACTTCTCAGATACTCTCCTTTATCCACCCACCACCTATAACCACATCTCCATCATAGAAGACAACGGCCTGTCCAGGTGTAATGGCCTTCTGTGGTTTTTTAAATCTTACAAGAACATTCCCGCCATCCTGGGGTATAATAGTCGCTTCCGTATCCTTATATCTGTACCGAATCTTACAAGAAGCGGTAATCTCCGAATCTAAATCCGGGAACAAAATCCAGTTGAGATCCTCAGCAATTAAACCTTTACACAATAAATCCTCATCCCTTCCCACTATTACGCTGTTGCTTTTTAACTCAAATCCCAGGACATAATAGGGATGAGAGGCAGGGATACCCAACCCTTTTCTCTGTCCTATTGTAAACAGGTGAATCCCTTCATGTTTACCCAGGACATCCCCATCTTTGTTAATGACGTTACCCTTGGTAGATTTGTCCATCCCTTTTCTCCCGGTTATAAACCTTCTATAGTCGTTGTCCGGGATGAAGCATATCTCTTGACTCTCCTTCTTATAAGCCACTTTAAGTCCAAGTTTTGCCGCTATTTCTCTAACCTCTTTTTTGGCAAAATCTCCTATCGGGAAAACCAATCTTTTGATTTCTTCTTGTTTTAAAGTAAAGAGAAAGTAGGATTGGTCTTTTTCGGCATCTACTCCTTTAAATAACAGGTATCGCCCCCTTGAATCATTCCAACTTATCCTTGCATAGTGTCCGGTTGCCAGATAATCAGCCTGAAGCTCCAGGGCTTTCCTTAAGAGAATCTCAAATTTCAACTTTTGGTTACACAGGATACAGGGGTTAGGTGTTCTCCCATTCATATATTCGGATACGAAATAGTTTATGACCTCTTTTTCGAATTCATTCTCTAAGTTAAGTACATAAAAAGGTATCTCCAGTTTGTCGGCTACCGCCCTTGCATGATAGATATCCTCAGGGGAACAGCAGCTTCTGAACCCTTCATCTCCCTGGCTGGAATAATTCCAGATTTGCATGGATACCCCAATGACATCATAACCCCTCTCCTTCAACAGGGCAGCCGCCACCGAGCTATCCACCCCTCCGCTCATGGATACTACAACCCTTTTTTGGCATTTATCTCTCATAGGGTTGTCCTTTGTCTTTACCCTGATTCACTCTTTCTGCTACTATAAAGAGGGGACATGGAGCGAAGCCTGTTTACTATCTCTGGAAGCACACCGAGCACATATTCAACATCCTCTTCAGTATTGCCCAGCCCCAGACTAAACCTAAGAGAACCCTGAGCAATCTCCGGTGTAATATCCATAGCTGTTAACACATGAGAAGGCTTCAGTGACCCGGATGTGCACGCCGATCCGGATGAAACTGCAATCCCTTCCAGGTCTAGGTTCAGCAAAAGGGATTCCCCCTCGATAAATTCAAAGCTGAGGTTTAAGGTGTTAGGAATCCTATTTACAGGATGGCCGTTTAATTTTACATGGTCCAATTTATCAATGACCCCTTTATAAAGTCTATCTCTCAATTTTGCAATATGCTTTAACTGGGATTCCATATCTCTATTTGCTATCTCACATGCCTTGCCCAGTCCAACTATGCCGGGGATATTTTCAGTTCCTGCCCTTCTGCCACCTTCCTGGTGGCCGCCATGTATCAGAGGCACAAGGGATCTCCCTTCCTTCACATACAAGCAGCCTATGCCCTTTGGTCCATATAGTTTATGCCCGGACAGAGAAAGAAGATCAACGTTCAAATCCTTTACATCTACAGGTATCTTCCCTACTGCTTGAACAGCATCGGTATGGAATACAATACCGTTATCCGCAGCAATCTCCCCTACTTCTTTTATGGGAAAGAGGGTTCCGGTTTCGTTATTGGCATACATAATACTTATCAATACCGTTTTTTTAGTAATAGAATCCCTTAAGTCATCTAAGTCAATCATTCCATCATGATCCACAGGCAGATAAGTTACTTTACAGCCTCTCTTCTCCATATACTGACATGTAGTTAAAACAGCAGGATGTTCTACCTGGGTTGTTATAATATGATTCGATTTCTTCTTTAGGACATTTACGACCCCTTTAATGGCAAGATTATCACCCTCTGACCCCCCGCCGGTAAAGACGATTTCAGAGGGGTCTGCGTTCAAGAGATCGGCTGCTTTCTCTCTAGCCTCGTCAATATATTTCTTTACTCCTCTCCCTGCCCAATGGATGCTGGATGGGTTGCCAAAGTTGTCCTTCAAAAAAGGCAACATAGCATCCAATGCCTCTGGATGGAGAGGGGTAGTAGCGTTATGGTCCATATAGATTTTTTTCATCCCTACCTCCGCTTAAAATCATTGTATCTTTATCCAATCTATTAGACCTTACGGTTTTTGTCAAGCAGTTATAGACCCCAACAACATATCACTTGCACTTGCAATTTTTTGTACTTATGTGTTAAAGTGCAGAAAAACAGCAAGTCATATTTTCTTTGCAAAAGGTCCCCTGCGCCGTATAATTTAACGTAACTATTCAGGTAGGCACAAAGGCACAGAGCACCAGGCACAAAGAATAGTTCAGGTAGGGGCGGGAATAACCCCGCCCGTACTTGCTACAGTTAGCAGTTAACCGGCAACTGCCAACTGTATTTTTAGTGCCTTTGCCACTTTGTGCCTGAGTAGTTACAGTTTTACAATAAGATTAATTAAATTAGTTTAGTTATTAAAATCGATGTTGGAAAAATAAGGAGGTTTGAGCTTGATGAGTAATACACCCGGCGGAAAAAATTTGAAAAAGTTTGAAGACTGGAAGAGAATGCGTGATCATATCTTGCAGATGGGAGGGGCAAAAGAGATAGAAGCTCGTCACAAAAAGGGACAGATGACAACAAGGGAAAGGGTAGACTATTTTTTTGATCCAGGCACCTTCACCGAGATAGGTATGTGGGTGAAGCACAGAACAACAGTTTTTGGCATGGACAAGAGAGATATCCCTGCTGATGGGATTGTCACCGGTTTTGGAAAAGTGAATGGCAGACACGTGGTTACGGCAAGCGAGGATTATACGTGTATGTCTGGGAGTTTCGGGGAACAGCATGGGAAGAAATTTGCCTATGCCATTGATTTTGCCAAGGACAAAGGGTGGCCTTTTGTCAGCATGAATGACTCCGGGGGGCTTCGGATGCAGGAGGGAATGGACGCACTGGAGGCATATGGATGGCTGTTCCGTGCTCAAGATCAGGCTTCGGGGATCATCCCGCAGATATCCTTACTCCTGGGACCTTGCTTAGGTGGGCAGGCCTACCACCCGGTCATGCAGGATTTTATTATACAAAACAAAAAAACCGGATTTATGGGCATTGCCGGGCCGGCCTTTGTCAAGGCACAGACCGGTGAGGAGATCGCCCTTGAAAAGCTGTGCGGGTACGAAGCCCATGCCGTAAAATCGGGACAGACACACATAGTGGCCGAAGACGATAAGGATTGTTTAAATAAATGCAAAGAGCTTTTGTCTTTTTTCCCTTCTAATAATAAAGAAAAGCCTCCCCAAATCGAGACAAAAGACGCCACGGAGAGGGAAAGCGATGAACTTCTTGGTATCCTACCAGAAGAACCATACCAAATCTTTAATATGTATGAGATCATTAAGAGGGTGGTAGACGACGGGTACTTCTTTGAGACACTGGGACTCTATGCCAAAAATATGATTACAGGTTTTGCTCGTTTTGGTGGTCGTCCTGTAGGGATTGTAGCCAATCAACCCAGTTGGTTAGCAGGGGCGATAGATATTAACGCATCAGACAAGGCATCCCGGTTTATAAGATTTTGTGATCTGTTCAATATACCGTTGGTGACTTTTGTAGACTGCCCTGCCTATATGATAGGTTCTCAGCAGGATTGGGCCGGCATTCTGCGACACGGAGCGAAGCTGCTTTTTGCCTGGTCAAATGCCACTGTGCCTTTGATTTCCATTATCGTGAGAAAATCTTATGCCGGCGCTCATTACGGGATGCTGGATAAATCCATTGGCGCTGATTTTGTATATGCCTGGCCGACAGCCATTGTTACTGCTCTGGATGGAAAGACAGTGGCTAGCGTCATCTTTGCAAAAGAGATAAGAGAGGCAAAGAACCCGGAGGAGTTGAGGGCCAAGAGGATAGATGAATACAATGAAATCTATTCCAATCCATATGTTGCAGCGGCAAGGGGTTTCGTTGATGATGTGATAGATCCTAAGGATACAAGAAAAATAATAAATCGCTCCCTTGACGTATTGGACAATAAGTGGAAGACTGCATATGCGTCACAGCCATGGAGGAAATATTCCAATATCACCCTTTAGGGTTGATGAACTCCTAAAAAATCAAAATTGAGATGGCAAAGTAAAAAGCTCCAGATGCAGTGCAATGCCACAGATGGACTCTTTGCGAAGCCATCAGGGTTTGAGGAACAGGAAATGAAGGGAGCCCCTTTAAAACAGATGCGATCCGAGGCGGAAGCCATTTTCAGACATTGCCTTAAGGCTGTTGACCCTTACATGGCAGTAAAACGTTTCCTTCACCTTGATGGCAAAAAGTTGATTCTGGGGTCAAAAGATCGACCTGTATCAGAGCTTGATCTGAACGGATATGGTCGCATTTTCATTGTCGGAGGGGGAAAAGCAGCGGCCCCTATGGCCGGGGCCGTCGAAGAGTTGCTGGGAAAACAGATTAGCAGAGGGATAATCAATGTAAAATATGGTTTTACTGAAAAACTCACCTATACCGAGATTATAGAGGCCGGTCATCCCTTGCCGGACCGGAACGGAGTGGAGGGAACCCGGCAGATCCTTGATCTCCTCGAAGATGTGTCTGAAAATGATCTGGTTTTTTCCCTCATATCAGGCGGGGGATCGGCTCTACTCACTCAGCCCGCTGGAAAGATCACGCTTCAGGAAAAACAGGAGGTGACACGCAGTTTGCTGGCATGCGGCGCCGGGATTGATGAGATAAACGCCGTGAGAAAGCATATCTCATCTTCAAAGGGCGGACAGATGGCGAGAGCGGCATATCCGGCCACTATTGTGAACCTGATGCTCTCCGATGTGGTGGGTGATAAAATGGATGTCATAGCGTCAGGTCCCTTTGTCCCTGACAGTTCCACATACGAAGATGTTCTGGATATCCTCAGAAAATACGATCTGAAGGAGATTCCTCCTTCAATCCTTGAACGTCTGGAAGAAGGCTCAGGAGGAAGGCTCCCTGAGACACCCAAAGATGGGGAACCTATTTTCGATCGGGTTTTTAATATGATCGTCGGCAGCAACGTACTGGCGCTGGAAGCGGCAGGGGAAAAGGCAAAAGCGCTCGGATACGAGGTCATAATTCTATCTTCTATGATGGAAGGAGAAACAAAGGAAGTGGCGGTAGTGCATAGCGCCATAGCCAAAGAGATATTAAAGACGGGCCGACCGATCCGGCCGTCCGCCTGCATCATCTCCGGAGGAGAGACAACCGTGACCATTCGAGGCAAAGGGCTCGGTGGAAGGAATCAGGAGTTTTGCCTGGCAGCGGCCATCGACCTTATAGGGCTTCCGCCGCGGGTCGTTATCTTAAGCGGGGGCACAGACGGAAATGACGGCCCTACCGATGCAGCGGGGGCTGTGGTTGATCCTCTTACCGTTAACAGGGGAAAAGACTTGGGGATGCAGGCCGAACGTTTTCTGGAAGACAATGATGCTTATCACTTCTTTGAAAAGACGGAAGACCTGCTAATGACCGGGCCCACCAATACCAATGTGATGGATGTACGGCTTGTCCTGGTTCGTTGACGATCGTTGGGCATATCTTTTCTCATAGTAACTACTCAGCCACAGATTCACACAGATTCACCCTGTTGAATTTCCCGTAGGGAACCCTATTCAACAAGGTAAACGCAGATAGAATTACAACAGCAGGCTTAAGCCCGCTGTTATATGATAGTAAAAGAAAAAATATCAGTGATGATCAGCGTAGATCGGTGGCTGAGTAGTTACTTCTCATACTGAGTATGTTCTATTTTCATGGGTTCTTATTAAGTGCATGGAGGAGCATGTGTTAACATTGCCTAAATTTAGGAACACCAAGATTGTTTGCACGATCGGGCCGGCCACCTCATCTCCCAAACGTATCAGGGATCTTATTCTAGCAGGAATGGATGTGGTTCGGCTTAATTTCTCCCACGGAAACCATGCTACACATCGTCAGGTACTTCGCCTGACAAGAGAGATATCAAGGGAACTGGGTAGAGAGGTCGGAATCCTTCAGGACCTTGGGGGGCCAAAAATTCGACTCGGAAACTTGCCGTTTCAAGAGCGAGAGCTCCAAGTGGGTGAAAAAATTGCTTTTAGCCCAACTGAAGGGAAAGAGCCTGGTCTTATTCCGGTCAATTACCCTTATATTATTGAGGATGTGGCTGTTGGAGACAGCATCCTACTGGCGGATGGGTTGATTTTCCTGAAGGTCTTAGCCAAAGAGGCGGACAGGATTGTCTGTGAGGTCATTGTGGGAGGGGTAATTCAATCACATAAAGGGATGAATCTTCCTTCCAGCAGTCTCAGGGTTCCCACCTTTACTGAGAAGGACCGGGAGGATTTGACCCTTGGACTGGAGGAGGAGGTCGATTTTGTGGCACTCTCTTTTGTAAGGCATGAAAGCGACTTGGAGCCTGTCCGTGAAATGCTCAATAAGGATGGGAGACCTCCATTATTGATAGCTAAAATCGAAAAGCCACAGGCCATCGAAAGATTGGAGAAGATATTGGCCAAGGTTGATGGAGTAATGGTAGCACGGGGTGATCTGGGGGTTGAAATGCCCCTCGAAGAGGTGCCCATTATTCAAAAAAGAATTGTTCGAATGGCCCGGCAGGCTGCCAAGCCGTCAATAGTAGCCACGCAGATGCTCCGATCAATGATAAACAGTCCGCGTCCCACAAGGGCAGAGGCAGCAGATGCGGCAAATGCGGTCCTTGATGGAACTGATGCCTTGATGCTCTCCGATGAAACCGCCATGGGGGCATATCCGGTTGAGGCGGTCAAGATACTTGACAGGATAGCCCGTGTGGCCGAACACCATCTGCATGCCGGATCTTTTATAAACGAACCCGCATCCTACGCTCTTTCCGCGACAGCCTCCGCCATAGGCAGGTCGGCCTGTTATATGGCTGAAGAACTTAAGGCTTCAGCCATTGTGGCAGGAACGACCTCCGGGAGCACTGCACGCCTGATTGCCCGCTTCAGGCCGGCATGCCCGGTATTGGGTCTGACTCCCGATCAGCGGATAGCGCGACAGTTGACATTGTCATGGGGAGTAATCCCAGCCCTTGTGGCCCGGTTCACAGAGACCGATGAGGTCTTTAAACTGGCTAGGTTATGGGCTTTAGAACATCGGATAGTACAGGCCGGCAATCGTTTGGTGATTACCGCAGGCGTTCCGGTCGGTAAGACGGGGACGACTAACCTTTTAAAGGTAATAGAGATCGAGTAACCGGTTTTTGAAAGGTCTCGAAGCTTGATAGACTCCTAAAAAGTCAAAATTGGGATGGCAAAGCAAAAGTATATTTAAAATAAATAGAGGAGGCATCAAATGAGTAAAGGAAAAGACAAGAAAAAGACAAATGAAAAGAAAAAACCACAGCAAACCCTTAAAGAAAAAAGGAAATTGAAAAAGGAAAAAGAGAATAAGGTTCGCTAACAATGTAGTGCACGGCATTGTCCCTAGACGCACCAAACGGTGGGCATAGATGTTAGACTCCTTTTTCCGAGGATGCATAAGGATGGAAGAGAGAATCGTTTACTTTGAAAAAACTGGGAAAGTCAATACTCCACAGGTCCTCTCGCTCGTCAAGGAAAGAGGCCAAGCAAGAGATATCAGAAGAGTTGTCCTGGCATCAACGCGAGGAGAAACAGCCAGGACATTTGCAGAAGCGTTCGAAGGGTCGGACATTGAATTGGTAGTAATCCCGTGGCAGTTTGGCTTTAGAGACACGCACCCATTCCCACGAGAACTAGTGACCGAACTGGAGGTAAAAGGCCATCAGGTTCATTTTGGAACAATGCTGTTTCACACCGATGACCTGTATGGCACTAAGACGCCTCAGGTCATGGCAAATCTCCTTCGGATCTTTGGGCAGGGTATCAAGGTCTGTGTGGAGATCATCATGATGGCATGTGATGGAGGGTGTATCGAAGCTGGGGAAACAGTGATTGCAGTAGCAGGTACCGCAGGTGGTGCCGATACAGCGGTTGTTGCCACTGCAGCGCCGAGTACCAAGCTGACCCTGCTTCGCATTCATGAGATAATTTGTAAGCCCTTGTTGGTGAGTGATAAATCCGACACCTTAGACCCGAAGTAGTTAGAGCAGACTGAACCGGAAACACTGCAGGCATTTCCTTTATTGCAAGGGCTTTGGAGAAGCGCCCCTTTTCGCTTCAGCATATATTTTTTGTACTCATTATACTAACTTGTTAGCCCCAATTCAAGAGCATAAAATCTTCTAACCGTTAAGAGCGCACGGCGTCCGTGCCATGCACAAGACAAGCACATAGTTCTTATTGATAAAGAAAGAGAACCATGGCTATAAAAAAATCTGAACTATACAGCTCCCTCTGGAAAAGCTGTGATGAACTACGCGGCGGCATGGATGCTTCCCAGTATAAAGACTATGTGTTGGTGGTGTTATTCATCAAATACATCTCCGATAAATATGCTGGTGTGCCCTATGCGCCCATTACTGTGCCCGAAGGCGCCAGTTTTCAAGACATGGTTGCCCTTAAAGGCAAGCCCACTATTGGCGATGACATTAACAAGAAAATCATCGGCAAAATTGCAGAAGTCAATAAGCTCACCGGCACTATTGATGTGGCTGATTTCAATAATGCTGAAAAGCTGGGCAGTGGGCCGGATATGGTCAAAAAACTCTCCAACCTCATCGCCATTTTTGAAAATCCTGCTCTGGATTTCAGCAAGAACCGGGCAGAAGGCGATGATATCTTAGGCGATGCTTATGAATACCTGATGCGACACTTTGCCACCGAGAGCGGTAAAAGCAAAGGACAGTTCTATACACCCGCCGAAGTAAGCAGGGTGATGGCAAAAATCGTTGGCATAAAGAGTAAAAGCACAACACCACAAACTACCGTTTATGATCCCACCTGTGGTTCAGTGTCGCTATTGTTAAAGGTAGCTGACGAAGCAGAAACTAAGATTAGCGTCTATGGGCAGGAAATGGACAATGCCACCGCTGCCCTTGCTCGTATGAATATGATACTCCATAACAATCGCACTTGCTGGGTGATATACCCAATGCCGATATTGACGCTTTGCACCAGTATTGGGAAGTTTATACGTCCCTGAGAAAAACATTATTCACGACAGGCAGCAGAGCCAATTACAGCAAACTGCTTATTGCCCATGATGCTGTAAAACCTGCCATTTTTTCTCACCCGGAATTTACAGCCTACAGCCAAAAGGTGTAGTGGGTTTTTGCTCAGTGGAAAAACAAACACACGCCAAAACTGAAAGGCATTGCCATTGATGATAAGCCCAAAAAACTGATACATGAAATATCTGAAGATCTACTGCGAGCCTTTTCTAACTTAAATCTGATTGACAAATACGATGTGTACCAGCACCTCATGGTTTACTGGTCTGAAACCATGCAGGACGATGTGTATGCCCTTGTCAGCGATGGGTGGGAAGCAGGCAGGGAAATTGAAAAACAGGAAAAGAAAAAAGAATGGGTAGGCCGCTCTGGAGAAAAAGTTATTGTGGCAATATAAAGCCCTCAGTGTTGACGAGGTTAAAACCCTGGTTGTTGATGATAAATGGATGGCTACTTTTGAGATGGATGTCAAAACCGAGATGGAGCGTATCAGCCAGCGGCTTACCGGGCGCATCAAAGAACTCGCCGAACGCTATGCAATGCCTTTACCATCACTAACCGCCGAGGTGGAAGTATTGGAAGAAAAGGTTCATGCTCACCTGAAAAATATGGGGTTTGTATGGAAGTAAAAAATAATAAAACCGGCCTTGTGCTTTACGGCAATTTGTTAAGCGATATTAAAACCCGCATTCGTCAGGCACAGGTAAAAGCAATTCTTTCAGCGAATGCCGAAATGATAGCCATGTATTGGGATGTAGGCAGGATGATATGTGAACGACAGCAAGATGAAGGATGGGGTACCGGAGTAATTCCCCGATTAGCAAAAGATATTCAAAATGAACTGCCTGAACTCAAAGGATTTTCCGAGAGAAACATAAAGTTCATGGTGCAATTCTATAAAGAATATAAAGCAGGGATCGCAATTGGGAAACAGCCTGTTTCCCAATTTGAAAATATGAAACGGTTTGTTTCCCAAATACCATGGGGACATAATATCCTGCTTATGCAGCGGATAAAAGAGCCTTCTGTTCGTTTCTGGTATATGGAGCAAACCATTCAAAACGGCTGGAGCAGGGATACTCTGGGGTTGATGATTAAAAGCGGCGCACATAAAAGGCAGGGAAAAGCGGTTACTAATTTCAAGCTGACTCTTCCCGACCCGCAGTCCGACCTTGCCCGGCAGTCTTTAAAAGACCCCTATATTTTTGATTTTCTGACGTTGACTGAACCATTTAATGAGCGGGAGTTGGAAACAGAACTGATAAAACATCTTGAAAAATTCTTGCTGGAGTTGGGTACCGGTTTTGCCTTTGTAGGAAGGCAGTATCGCCTGGCAATCAGCGATAAAGACTTTTATATTGACTTGTTGTTTTATCATCTCAAACTGCGCTGCTTTATCGTGATTGAACTTAAAAAAGGGGACTTTAAACCGGAATACGCAGGCAAGATGAACTTTTACTGTTCAGCAGTTGATGACCTTCTCAAGCATCCGACTGACCAGCCGACAATCGGGCTTATTTTGTGTCAAACCAAAGACAAAATTCTTGCCGAGTATGCCTTGCGGGATGTGCATAAACCCATCGGCATATCCGAGTATGAACTGACCCGCGCCCTGCCTGAAAACCTGAAGTCCAGCCTGCCGAGCATTGAGGAAATTGAAGCAGAACTGGGCGGAACACGTGAAGTGGAAAGCGGTGATGAGTAATATTCCGAAAGGATACAAGCAGACCGAGGTGGGGGTGATTCCTGAGGATTGGGAGGTGAAGAAGTTAGGTAAGATTGGTGAATTTTGTAAAGGCAAGGGGATAAAAAAGGATGAAGTTCTTTCAGATGGCTTACCTTGCATCCGTTATGGAGAGATTTATACCACGTACACTGATTATATCAAAACCTTTGTTTCTTTCATTTCCCGGGCTGTAGCAAATCAAAGTCAGCGAATTCAGAAAGGTGATTTGCTATTTGCAGGCTCAGGTGAAACTGCCGAAGAAATCGGTAAATGCGTCGCTTTCGTTGATGATGAAGAAGCGTATGCAGGCGGCGATATTGTAATTCTTACTCCCAAGGGTGTTGATTCACTTTTTCTTGGGTATCTGATGAATGACACTATTATGGTTTGTCAGAAATCACGAGTGGGGCAAGGCGATGCTGTTGTACATATCAGTGCAAAGAATTTGGGTGAATTACTAATCCCCCTTCCCCCCACCAAAGCCGAACAAACCGCCATTGCCGCCGCCCTTTCCGATGCAGATGCGCTCATCAGCGGTTTGGAAAAACTCATTGCCAAAAAGCGCAACATCAAACAGGGCGCGATGCAAAAACTCCTCACCGGCAAAAAACGCCTTCAGGGGTTTAGTGGGGAGTGGGAAGTGAAGAAGTTGGGTGAGGTTTGCTCAAAAATTACTACTGGCAAACTTGATGCAAA
This sequence comes from Deltaproteobacteria bacterium, assembly GCA_003599365.1. Classification (GTDB taxonomy): domain Bacteria; phylum Desulfobacterota; class UBA8473; order UBA8473; family UBA8473; genus UBA8473. The sequence continues at coordinate 14,492 of QZJR01000049.1, forward strand.
TGCAATGAAGGAAAATGGAGAGTATCGCTTCTATACTTGTGCAAAATCATTTTACTTCATTGACAAATATGCTTTTGATGACGAAGCATTGCTCATTTCAGGAAATGGTGAAAATGTTGGTTATGTGCATTATTACAGAGGAAAATTCAATGCGTATCAGAGGACGTATGTTCTAACTGGATTTAACTCAAATATTCATTACCTTAATTTGTACTTAGATAGATTTCTTGAGGCGAGAATTACTGCCGAAGTGAATGCTGGAAACACTCCATATATCAAAATGGGTACATTAACAGATATGGAAATTGCTGTGCCTATTGATATAGAAGAACAAACCGCCATTGCCCAAATCATCAGCGATATGGATGCAGAGATTGAGGAGTTAGAGCAGAAGCTTGATAAATATAAAATGATAAAGCAGGGCATGATGCAGGAATTACTGACCGGGAAAACGAGGTTGATATGAATAAGGATACTGTCATTAAACAGGATTTATTTAATGAGATAAAAAGCCTTATCGAGCAGGCGCGTTCCGATGTCGCTGCTTCAGTCAATGCCCAGCTTACCCTCTTGTATTGGCAAATAGGAAAACGCGTCCGTGATGAAATACTGAAGGGTGAACGGGCCGAGTACGGTGAACAAATTGTCGTATCACTGGCACGGCAATTGGAGCAGGAGTATGGCCGGGGTTTCAGCCATAAGAACCTACGCCATATGCTGCGCTTTGCCGAGGTTTTCCCGGACGAAGCAATTGTCTCCGCACTGCGTAGACAATTGAGTTGGACCCATTTCCGCATCCTGATTTACCTGGATGATCCGCTCAAGCGGGATTTCTATGCGGAAATGTGTCGGCTTGAGCGCTGGAGTACCCGCACACTGCAAGCACGGCTCGATTCCATGCTCTTTGAGCGGACGGCTCTGTCGAAAAAGCCCGACGAATTGATTGGGCACGAAATCACCGCTCTACGTGACAAAGATTGGCTCACACCTGATCTACTCCTGAAAGACCCGTACATCCTCGATTTTCTTGGCCTTAAAGATCGCTATCTGGAAAAGGATTTAGAGGATGCCATTCTGCGTGAAATAGAAAACTTTCTTCTAGAACTTGGGGCGGGCTTTACCTTTGTCGCCCGGCAGAAACGGCTACAGATTGATAATGACGATTACTACATAGACTTGTTGTTCTACAACCGTAAGTTGAAACGACTGGTTGCCATTGACCTTAAACTCGGCGAGTTTCACCCGGAATACAAGGGGCAGATGGAACTATACCTGCGCTGGCTGACAAAATACGAGCATGAGGCGGACGAAACGCCGCCGCTTGGCATAATTCTTTGTACCGGCAAAAAACACGAGCAGATCGAGCTTTTGGAACTTGATCAGAGCGGCATTCATGTGGCTGAATACCTGACCGTACTGCCGCCGAGGGAAATTCTTCAGGCCAAACTCCATAAAGCCATAGAAATCGCCCGAAATCGGCTCATCACGGAGGCATCCGAATGAATGTAGGCGATATAGAACGAGCCACCCAAAATCGTGTGGTGCAGTTATTCCAAAATCAACTCGGCTACACTTATCTCGGCAACTGGTAGGATCGCCCGAACAGCAGCAATATCGAAGAAGACATTGTCAGAAAATACCTGAGTCAAAAGGGTTACAGCGAAATACTGATCGGCAAGGCTCTGGATAAACTGCGCACCACTGCCAACAACTACAACGAAAGTTTATACACCAATAACAAAAATGTGTATGAACTTCTGCGGTATGGTGTAAAGGTAAAAGCTGATGTTGGAGAGAACTTCGAAACCGTAGAGCTGATTGACTGGAAACATCCGCTTAAAAATGAATTTGCCATAGCAGAAGAAGTTACCATTCAGGGCAATCAAGATAAGCGGCCAGACATTGTGCTGTATGTAAACGGCATTGCCTTGGGTGTGCTGGAACTGAAACGCAGCACGGTTTCTGTTGGCGACGGCATCAGGCAGAGCATCGTAAACCAGCAAAGAGAGTTTATCCAATCCTTCTTTTCTACCATTCAATTTGTGTTTGCAGGAAATGATACCGAAGGCCTGCGATACGGCGCCATTGGCACGCCTGAAAAATATTTTATGAAATGGAAGGAAGAAAGCGGCGAAGAAAATTTATTGGATAAATACCTGCTGAAACTCTGCGATAAAGAGCGGTTTTTAGAATTTGTTTACAATTTTATCCTGTTTGACGGAGGCATTAAAAAGCTCTGCCGCACACACCAATATTTCGGCGTCAAAGCAGCGCAGGAACATGTGAGAAGACGAGAGGGCGGTATTATCTGGCACTCGCAGGGTAGCGGTAAAAGCCTTGTAATGGTGTGGCTGGCAAAATGGATTCTGGAGAATAACCCAAATGCAAGAGTGGCTATTATTACAGACCGCGATGAATTGGATGATCAGATTGAAAGGGTATTTAATGCTGCGGGGGAAGAAATTTACCGCACAACAAGTGGCAAAAACTTGATGATTCAACTGGGGCAAGCCAAACCTCGGTTATTGTGTTCGCTGGTGCATAAGTTTGGCAGGAGAGATGTTGAGAATTTTGATGAGTTTATTGAAGAATTGAAGAGCGGCACTACCAATACAGTGGGCGAAATATTTGTTTTTGTGGATGAATGCCACCGCACCCAATCAGGCAAGCTGCATAAAGTAATGAAGGCCATTATGAAGAACGCCATTTTTATAGGCTTTACAGGTACACCTCTCTTAAAGCAGGATAAGCAAACCAGCCTTGAGGTGTTTGGTAAATACATCCATACCTACAAATTCAACGAAGCGGTAGAGGATGAAGTGGTGCGGGACTTGATTTATGAAGCCCGTGATATTGACCAGAAGATTTCTTCGCAGCAACGAATAGACGAATGGTTTGAAGCAAAAACAAAAGGGTTGAACGACTTTCAAAAATCCGAACTGAAAAGGAAATGGGGCACCATGCAGCGGGTGCTCAGTTCCGGTTCCAGGCTGGAGAAAATTGTCAGCGACATGGTCTTTGATTTTAATGTGAAACCCCGGTTAAGTTCGGGCATGGGCAATGCTATTCTGATAGCAGGCAGCATTTACGAAGCCTGCCGCTATTTTGAACTCTTTCAAAAAACCGAGATGAAAGAGAAATGCGCGGTCATTACCTCATACAATCCTTCTACCCGTGATATAACTACCGAAGATACCGGCGCGAATACCGAAACCGAAAAGGAATATATCTACAACATCTACAAAGCATTGCTTGGAGATAAATATAAATCTACCGAAAAATATGAAGATGCAGTCAAAGAAAAGTTCATAAAAGAGCCTGCAATTATGAAACTGCTTGTTGTGGTGGATAAACTTCTTGTCGGCTTTGATGCGCCCCCCTGCACCTATCTGTATATAGATAAAAGTATGCAGGATCACGGCTTATTCCAGGCCATTTGCCGGGTTAATCGGCTGGATAGTGATGATAAGGAATTCGGATACATTGTGGACTACAAAGACCTGTTCAGAAAAGTAGAAAATGCCGTAGCCGTTTACACATCTGAATTGGATTATGATAATTTCCAGAAAGAAGACGTGGATGTGCTATTGAAAGACCGTTTGGAAAAAGGCAGAGAACGGCTGGACGAGGCTTTGGAAGAAATAGCCTTATTGTGCGAACCGGTTGCGCCGCCTAAAGATTCATTGGCATATATCCGCTACTTCTGCGGCAACCCCGAAAATGAAGACGACCTCAAATCCAACGAAGTGAAAAGAACGGCATTATACAAGCAAGCAGTAGCATTGATAAGGGCATATGCCAATATTGCCGGAGAAATGGAAGAAGCCGGATATTCGGACAAAGAAATTGAAGACATCAAAAAGCAGCTTGATTTCTATTTGAACCTGAGGGAAGAAATCAGGAAGGCAAGCGGTGAAACACTTGATCTAAAAACCTACGAAGCCGATATGCGTCACCTGATTGATAACTTCATTCAGGCAGAGGAACCCCGGAAAATATCGGTTTTCGAAAACCAAACCCTGCTTGATTTGATCGTGAACACGGGTATTGCCGATGCAATCAACAATTTGCCTCAAGGCATAAAGAGCAGCAAAGAAGCGATTGCCGAAACAATAGAAAACAATGTCCGGCGGAAAATCATCAAAGAACATTTAATAGACCCG
>QZJR01000046.1 GCA_003599365.1 Deltaproteobacteria bacterium
AAATATCTCTAAGTCTTGAACTGCGACTTCCTCATCTGCAACAGGGAACCTACTTACCCTCGCAATAAGATCTACATTAAGAGCGCCTATTGAGATTACGTCTAGCATCTTCTTGCCTCGTCCATGGAGTCGTAAATCGTGAATCGTGAATCGGAAATGGAGTTTATTCTGACTCCTGACTTCTGACTTCTGAGTTGTTACAATTTATGTGACTAGTCGCGTAGTCAGGCTGAAGCTATTTAGACTGAAGGCTGAAGGAGTCCGAAAAGCACGATTGACGTATTTTGGCGGAAAGAAAGCAGATTCTCGCACCAAACATGGCTTCAAAATGAGCCGTATTCCCTTTTTTCCTAACAGTCTTCAGCCTTCAGCCTACCCACCTGAGCAGTTACTAATTTATCAACAAAACAGAGATAGTGTCAAGGGATAAAAAAGCATCCTTGAGGTCATTGAGGTATGCGTTAGGAAGATAAGAGGGGTCTACACTTAAAGTGAAGACCCCTCTATTTGCAAGGCGGTGGAGTAGGCTCAATTTCCTTGCTGATAACTGAGAACTGACTGCTTAATTATTTTCCAAAGTACTTTGTCATCTCTGGCGGATATAGATGGGGAACTTCTATCCAGTCACTTAAACCAAGAACCTTCCCGCCTTTAACCTGATAGAGTCTTATTGCATTACTGGCTCTGCGGTCATTCGGTTTGATGGTTACAGGAGCCCCCAGGTCGAATTCTCCCCTGTAGTTTTTCATACGTTCAAAACCGTATTTTATGTAATTATCTCCAGTGAGCCCTTTATACCCTTTTGCCTTGTATGCCAATCTGGTTGCCCCCATGACTACTTCTGCGAAGTGAAAACCTCGGATATACCCCTCGACGAGTTTCTTGCCTCGATATTTCATTCGAAGTTCATTGAGCTTTTTTATACCGGGACGGTCGTCTACTTCCATATAGGTATAGGTATTGAAGATGTAACCCTCAAGCATCTCAGGGGATACTCTGCGAAGCATCTCCGTCCCCATGGTCCACCAGAATGCTGCTATACCGATCTTCCCCTTAAGTCCCAGGGCATTGAAGTTTTTTATAAAGACCGTGCTTATCTGGCTGAGCCCCTGAAGCCATATCCAGTCTACACCCTTGTCTCTAAGCCTCAGGATCTGAGCCGTGAGGTCGATAGGAACAACAGGCGCAAACTCCTGCCCCACCACATCAACCCCTATCTGTTTGCCGAATCTTATCCCAGGCTCAGTAGCTGCACGGCCGTATGCAGCGTCCGGTCCTATTATCCCAACCTTGGGTATCCCTGCCTTCCCCTTCTTCTCCCAATCTTCTTTTGCCCACTTTAAGAAGGCGCCGAATCCATCGGCGTAGCTACAGCCATCAAGAAAGATATTACCGGGCGGGTATATCTGCGGGTCACTCTGACCGATGTTATAAGATGCAATGCCATCCTTTTCCATGGTCTTCTTCAGTGCTTCACCATCAGGGGAAGAAAAGAGGGCAAGGAATTGAGCACCTGATTGCTTGAACCTTTTGTAGTGGGACCATGTTCTGGACATCATATTTCCAGTTTCTCCCCAGGGGATTTCGAATTGATGACCATCCAATCCTCCCTTTTCATTTACGTAACGATAATAGTCTTGTGTTCCCTCAAATATTTCGGGGACAAGAATACCATAAGGGCCGGTTAGGTCAATTATATAGTAGTGTCTTATCGGTGGCTTCGCCTCTGCTGAGGAAGAATAGACAATTAAAGCCATCAACAATATTCCAGCCAAAAAAAACTTCATCAAATTACGTAAGATTTTTCCTTTCATCTTCCCTCCTTTCTAACCCTGCCAACTTAAATCAATCCAAGATTGCTCAAGTTATGGTAAGTGTTTTTGAACTGGGATTGTTGAATCGAGCGCTAACAGCATTAAAGATGTGTGAGAGGTCCGGCTGAAAATCAGATAATCTCGAAGAGAACTTGATGTGAAAAGGAAGAACAAATTCCGCGGTAAAGATTATGACAGAGGAGACACCCTCTCTTGGATGTCTCCTCTGTTATTCTTATTTTTCAAACAGCTTAGCCATATCCTCAGGATAGAGATGAGGGGCATCTATCCAGTCGCTGTACCTGACCAGCTTTCCGCCTTTAACCTGGTAGAAAAGCATTTTCTTTGCGGTCCTTCGGTCATTGGGTGTAATGTCAAAGGGTGCACCAAGGTCCCAGGGGGTTTTCCAGTTTTTAAAGGTCTCCATCGTTTTCATATAGTTCTCTCCAGTCAGACCCTTATACCCATATTTTCCCAGGGTTCTCTTTGTAAGCTCTATGACAAACTGGGTAGCCCTTACACCCCTTACATAGTACTCATCAGGAGCTTTTTTATGATACTTCTGGCGCATTTGTGCACACTTTTTGATGCCCGGATGATTATTCTCCACCTGGGGCAGATAGTTATAACTGTTGAATATGTAACCCTCGGAAAATTTGGGTCCGATACGTCTCAGCATCTCAGCACCGGTCACCCACCAGAAACCGGCAACAGGTATTTTCCCCTGCAGCCCAAGAGAGGCCATATTCTTCATAAATACGGTTGCTATCTGACTCAACCCCTGCATCCATATCCAGTCTACACCCTTGTCTTTGAGCCTTAATATCTGGGGGGTGATATCGATGGGGACAACAGGGACAAACTCCTGCCCTACCACATCAACACCGATCTTTTTACCAAACCTCTGACCGGGTTCAAGGGCAGCCCTGCCATAAGCTGTGTCCGGACCAATGATACCGACCTTCATAGTACCCTTTTTACCTGCTTTATCCCACTCTGCCTTTGCCATCTTTAAAAAAGCGCCAAATCCTTCACCGTAGCTTGGACCGTCTATATATGTCCATGCCGGAGGGTAAAGCTGCGGATCGCTCTGGCCATAGTTGAGAGGGCAGAATATCTTATCCTTTACCAGTGTGTTCTTAAGCGCCTCGCCATCAGGAGAGGATGCCAGCCAGAGCAACTGTGCCCCTGATTGTTTGTACTTCTTGTAGTGGGACCATGTCCTGGCCATCATATTTCCCGTCTCTCCCCAAATCAGATCTATCGGATGACCGTCGATTCCACCCTGTTCATTCACCAATCTGTAATAATCGAGCTTGGCCTCCCAGACATCCGGGACCAGAATACCGTAAGGACCTGTCAGATCAACAATCCCATAGTGTTTAATCGTCGGCTTTCCTGCTTCTGCCGTGGATACAAAAACAGCCATCGTTCCAAACAGCAAAATGGCAAGTCCAACAATCATCAAACTCATAAGCCTTTTTCTCATTTGTTTTACCTCCTCCTTCTGGTGATTATTTCTTTTCTGCCTCAACCATCGTACTCCCAACTTTATCAGTCTCAAATCTCTGTCTCAACCCACCTGACGGAGAGATTACCACCATTGTCCCTCTTGCCTTCCACTCGGCAGTACCGGTCTCTATCGCTTGCCACGCAATAGCAGCAAGGGAAGGAATCTTGAGGATAGTCATGGGCACTTCAAACTGAACTGTTTTCCCTGCAGGAACATCCACCCAGACCTCTTCCGTCTTGGAATCTGCCGGAAAGAAGATAACGGTTTCCTCAGAGAGCCCAAAAGCCACGCTCGAAACAACGACATCGAACCTGTTGGGATTGCTCACCTCAAAGGTAACTGTAATGTCGGCCTTGGGGACCATGGCCAGAAGGGCATTGGCCGGCACTTCAACCGGCCCCATCTTTTTATCCTCCCCCATGCCCATAAGCTTGAGCCACCCGCTCTTTGATTCTCCCTTAGCGAGTTTCTGAGCCATAAGAATCTTGTCGCTGAGGATCTTCTCCGCTCCCATCTGTACTGCCACATTCTTTAGTTCAAATTTTAATTCCTGAGGTGTAGGTGGTGCCTTTTTTGCCATGCCTTTTTGTCCACCTATAGCCATAGTAGAAACACCAAAGAAAAAGATAGAAGCTAATGTAACCAAAAATAATCTTTTACCCATTGTTCTTTTACCTCCTTTCTAAATTTTTGAATATCTAGGGTCAAACCCCAATTGTTTCATTACAGTTCCCAGTGGCCGGTTGTCAGGTTCACAGTTCACGGTTGGTTGCTCTAACCTTGAACCGTGAACCTTGGAACTTTGAACCTGAGTAGTTACTCCCTATTAATAATTGAATGGATGCAGCCTGTAGGACTGTTTAAACAACTCCCACCTATGAGCGATCCCTCTGGGCTCAAAGATCAAAAAGAGCATTGTCACAACGGCAAAGGTAATCAAACCCATAGAGGACACTATATTCCCACCTGTACCGGCCATTATATTGTCCAGTATTGGAGCAACATAGTTAACACCTTCACCCAGAACTCTCCAGAAGATCGCTGCAAAAACAGCCCCCATAATGGACCCCAGTCCGCCGACAATCAGAAATGCCACATAATAGACAGTATCAAGAATCGGAAAAAACTCTGTGTTGATATAGGTAACATAGTGGGCCCATAGTGCGCCCCCGATCCCGGCATAGAAGTTACCAATAGCGAAGGCAAGGAGCTTATAACGGTAAATATCTATCCCCATAACCTCGGCAGCGATATCGTTGTCTCGGATTGCTACAAACGCCCGACCTGTCTTCGTTCTTACAAGGTTTTTTGCTGCGAGTCCCATTATAACAGTAAGAATAGCAACCAGATAAAAATACCTGAAATCCGTATTAAAGGCAAACCCGAACAAAACAGGTGTGGCACACTGTATGCCCTCTGACCCAAAAGTCCATTTCTTAAAGACCTCATTCACGAGGTAGAAGAATATAAAATGGGCGGAGATGGTGGGTATAACCATATAAAGCCCCTTGCACCGTACTGTCGATGTCCCTATTATCAACCCATAAAGGGCAGCACCGAGGCCAGCCATTGGTAGGGCAAAGAAGAAGTTCCACCCTAGATGATGTGTAAGCAATGCGGACACATAGGCTCCAAAGCCGACAAATCCGGCATGCCCCAGGGTAATCTGCATAGTATAACCTACCATGACCTGGGCTCCAAACATGGCTATCATCGTTGTCCCAATTATTATTCCCAGGCTCAAGAGATGTCCCTTTAAAAAGATGGGTATGGTAAATAGAAAAATGAGAAATAGAATGAACAGGGCCCAGTGAGTCTTGGTCCTCAGTATCGCCCTATCCTGGCTGTATCTTACATCGAAAACTCCACAAGGTCTTCCCTTCATTTATCAACTACCTCCTGCTACTATATTCTCTCTATCCTTTCCAGTCCTAAGAAACCATAAGGCCTCCAGAAACTCATAAAGAACATAACAATAAAGGGGGCTGTCTCAGCGATCCCACCCCCTAAAACACCTGCCAAATAGCCTCCTACCATTGACTGTACTATACCTATTACCAATCCGGCAATAATAGCGCCAGGAAAAGATTCCAACCCACCCAAGAGGGCAACAATCACTCCATAGACCCCTATAAAGTCCAGGTCCTGGCTGATTCCCTGCATTGCCCCAACGAAATATGCGGTTATGAGGAATAAGAGGAGGCAGATAATCCATGTATTAGAGAATACCCTTGTTATCTTAATCCCCAGATTCTCGGCAACGATAACGTCTTCAGCAGTAACCCTCATGGCCAGTCCTGAGCGGGTAAATTTGAAATAAGCCATCAAGGCTATAATCGTAAGAATACTAATAATTATACACCAGATCATTATCTCCGGTACCCCTATCTTGCCTATTAAAACAGTGGGACGGCCTGCAAGCCATGCAGGAAACATCCTGGGATTACCACCCCAGAAGAGGAATGTTGATCCGCGAAAAAAGAACCAGATCATATCGGTAAGGATGATAGAGGCAAGAATCGGCTGTCCGATCAACGGACGAAGCGTTACACGTTCAACTATCCATCCAATTATGGCGCTTGCCGCAATAGCTGCTATGATAGCCAGAGGGACAGGAAACTCGAACTGCACAAGAAACATCCATGCAAGGTATGCAGCTATTAAGAGCAGTCCTCCTGGAGCCAGGTTAAGCACCTTGGTCGCTTTATAGACTATCACAACCCCTAAAGCTGCAAGGGCATAGATAAGACCGATGGCTATTCCGCTGATCATAAGCTGGATAAAGGTATTCATCTTAGACTTATCCTCCTATTCTTCTATTCAACACTGTGTACACTGATTTCAGTTTTTACAACTCCCTTTCTGCCGTCCCTGTATGTTACATGTGCCTCTACACTTATGGTCTCTTTATCCTTATATAGAGATTCAATTATATCCTTGTACCGATCTTCTACAAATGTCCTCCTCAATTTCCTCGTCCTTGTCAGCTCGGCCTCATCAGGATCAAATTCCTTATGTAGATTAACAAACCTCTTTACACGGGCAAACTCCGGTATATCTTTGTTGACCTTCCTGATCTCACCTGCTATCAAACCGGCTACATCCGGTTTTTGTGAAAGGTCCACAAATGTGGTATAGGCTATACGTTTCTTTTCCGCCCATCTGCCAACGTTTCCGTAGTCAATATTTATCAGGGTGCCTATATAATCTCTGTCTTTACCTCCCACAGCCATACAGTCCTTGATATACGGACTGAAACGCAGACGTGTCTCAACATACTGAGGGGAATACTTCTCACCGCTCTTCAGCTCGAGAAGTTCATCTACCCTGTCCCAGTAGATAAGGTGTTGTTCCTCGTCAAAGAAACCCGAATCTCCTGTATGATACCAGCCGTCTCTTATCTTTTCTGCCGTTGCCTCAGGGTTTTTATAATAACCGGAGAATATCCCGGGGTTCTTTACAACAATCTCGCCATCAACGATCTTTACCTCACACCCCTCGATAGGGGTTCCAACACTATCGTATTTAAAATCGGTGCTTCTTGGGATTGTCACAAGGCTTGCCTCTGTAGAACCGTAGATGTTCTTGAGATTTAAGCCTAAGGCGTGGAAGAATCGTATAATATCAGGGCTTACCGCTGCCCCTGCAGTATAGCCCACCCTGGCCCTTGCAAACCCCATCCTGTGTCGTAATGAGCGTAGTGCGATAAGGTCGGCAAAAAGATACAATCCCCTCCATAAGATATTGGGATTTCCCTTCTTTTCTGCAAAGTCTGTCATCCTAAGACCGATCTTCATTGCCGTATCGAACAGCAGCTTTTTCCACCGTAAGGTATCAGCCATCTTTACCTGTATATCAGAAACCAGATTTTCCCATAACCGTGCGCTGTAAAACAGGATTTGGGGTCCAAGGTCTACAATGTCTTCATGGATCGTTCCAGCCTCTTCAGGGAAACTGACACACAGGGCGCCGTCCAAACCTGAAGCTATTCCAAGAAACTGCTCTGCTGCCCATGCCGGCGATACATAGGAGAGATACTCATCGGTTTCCTCCCAGGGGTCCACAGATCGGATGCCACGACCAAAGAAGATGACGCTGTCATGGGTCATCATGGCCGCCTTGGGAAGCCCTGTCGTCCCTGAGGTATAACAAAAGCAGGCTATATCACTCCCCTTCCCTTTCCTTATGTTGTCTTCAAAGAGACCAGAGTGCTCCATCTCGTACTTCTTGCCCAGTTCTTCCAGGCCTTCATAACTCAAAAGGATAGGGTCATCATATGACCACAGCCCTTTAGGGTCCCAGTATATGACCTTTTTAACATTTGGTATCTCATTTTCTTCCTTGAGATTGAGGAGTTTATCACACTGCTCCTGGTCCTCTGCAAATACGAAGGTTGCATCCGAATGGTTGACATAGTATTTCACCTCATCATCCATGGAGTCAACAAAAATCCCTATAGCCGCTCCCCCTGCCGATTGGACAGCCAGCTCAGCCCAGTAGTACTGAGGGTCATTATCCCCTATTATACATACCTTGTCCCCCGGTTTCAAACCAAGGCTGACTAACCCCAGAGAACACCATTTTACATGTTCGTAGTATTCCTTCCATGTATATGTAAGCCATAATCCAAAATCCTTCTTGCGCATAGCTACTTTTTTATCACCGTACTTCAAGTAGTTCCTGAGCATCAATTTTGGAAGGGTATCATTGCTCTTATCTATATCCATGCCTTTCTCCTTCGACAAAAGAATCTATTTAACCAAGCCACCTCTTTCTTCTCTTGTAGTGCTTTATGGTCTTGTAACTCTTCTTTTCCCCAACCTCAGTGAGTCCCATATAGAACTCCTTGATGTCCTCATTCTCCAGCAGCTTGGGACCGGTATCATCCAATACTACCCGCCCGTTTTCCATTACATAGCCATAATCTGCAATCTTGAGGGCCGCTCGGGCATTCTGTTCCACAACCAGAAGGGATATCTTCTCCTCCTTGTTCAGTCGTTCTATAATATTGTATATTTCTTTAACCAGCATGGGAGCCAATCCCAAAGAGGTCTCATCCAGCAGCATCAGCTTAGGACGAGACATGAGGCCCCTGCCGACTACAAGCTGCTGCTGCTCACCACCTGAAAGATACCCTGCTATTTGATTACGGACATCTTTCAACCTTGGGAAGAATTCATATATCTTATCTATATCCTTCTTTAACTCCCCCCGGGTAGGGTTTCTCCCTATAGCACCGGCGACGAGATTCTCCTCTGCCGTGAGTTGTTCCAGAGTCCGTCTGCCTTCCATTATCTGAACGATCCCCATATCCACTATGGCCTTGGTTCTTAGTCCATCAATCCTTACACCATTGTACTCGATGGAGCCATCGGTAACCTTCCCTTCCTCTGGATATAACATACCTGATATAGCCTTGAGGGTAGTGCTTTTGCCTGCCCCATTGGCGCCTAATAATGAAACGATCTGACCTTCGGGCACCTCTATGGTAACTCCCCTTAGTACCAGAATGACATTTTGATATTTTACTTCGATGTTGTTTAATACAAGCATCTATATACCTCCGTTACTAGTACTCTTCCTCTCCCAGATATGCCTTGATAACCGCTTGATTATTCTTGATTTCATCAGGGGTGCCTTCGGCAATCTTCTTTCCCCAGTCCAGGGCTACAACCCTCTCAGCAATGCCCATTACCACATCCATCTCATGTTCCACAAGGACGATAGCCGGCGATTCCTTGATGACGGTCTCCCATTTGGCCTCTCTGATATCGAGCACATATCTCGCCATGTCTTCCTTCTCCTCCATATTCATCCCGGCCATAGGTTCATCGAGGAGGAGCACCTTCGGCTCCATGGCCAGTGCTCGCCCCAGTTCCACCCTTTTTCTTACCCCATAGGGGAGCACACCTACATGCTGGTGCCTATAAGGCTCCAATTCCAGGAAGTCCATAATATACTCTACCTGTCTTCTATGTTCGACCTCGGTCTTTAAAGCCGGGCCGAAGTACAAAAACCCGGACAGAAAGCTCTGCTTCATCATGATATGCCTGCCTGAAAGGATATTATCTACAGTGGAAAGCCCTCTATAGAGGGCAAGATTCTGAAACGTCCTTGCGACCCCCATGGCGGCGATCTTACTGGGCTTAATATTATTAATCCTCTTTCCTTTAAGATAGATATTCCCCTTTTGAGGACGATAAAACCCGGATATAGAGTTAAGAATGGATGTCTTTCCAGAGCCATTGGGACCAATAAGCGCCAATATCTCATCCTTCTTAATATCTATATTCACTCCTGCCAGTGCCTGCACTCCTCCGAATGATAAATAAATATCCTCTAAACTTAAAATAACTCTATTCTCTTGCATAGCTTATTACACCTGACTTTTTGTTTTTTGAAATTAGCGCACCTTCGGTGCGAACCTGTAGGGGTTCGATTTATCGAACCCGCAATGACTATACGCACTATATTGATTGACGTCAACTAACTTATTTCCCTTTGATAAGATACCAGAGATATGGTTTCTTCTTATGCAAATGGAAAAACAGAATGTGACTTAATTGGAGCAAAAAACATATTTTGAGGCAGGGGATTGAGATTTCACAGGAATAGGCGCTAGAGGACCAAAACAGATTTCGTTCTGGGAAACATCAGCAGCAAATCAGATAGCAAAAACCCCTATTTATTTCGAACATACAATTAAAAAAATGAATGAAGGCTCACTCAAAATGATTGCAATTGAGGTTCAGTTTTTATCACGGCAGCATTTATTCTGTCAAGAAAAAAAATTGACCATAATTACATTATACATTCTTGTATCCAATTTAATTAACAAGCCCTATCAGGCAACAGTCATCTAACTTTTTTACCGCTTTAAATTTTTATCCAAGGCTACCGGCTTCTTTACCTCTCATGGTCTTTCTAAAAAACTCACTTTCAACAGTTAATCTGTCTATACTATCCTTTCTTATAACCTCTACTTTTGGAAGAGACTCCGGATAGATATGCAAAAGCTGCTCGATTAACATTCTGTCCAGGCTATGTCTTTTAATGGAGTCAATAGACCAGTCACCTGCAAGTTCCATAACCATCTCCTTTCCCCACATGGAAAAGATGTCTGCTATAATTGATATAACAATAGTATGGCCCGATATACAGGCAATTTCTGCTTTATTCACAGCATACCTGTTACCATTAAAAGAGACTGCCACCCCGCCGTTCCTTTTAACCAGATCCAACGCCTGGACATCCGTAATACTGTCTCCCACATACATCACATCATGGAGATCGTTTCCTGTCGCTTTGAGGCTATCTAGTATTGCGTTAGCCTTTTCAATACCACCAACAGGATTTATCTCCTTTAACATCTCTCCAGATTCCATCGATAGGATCTCCTCCCAGAAAAATCCATCCAGTCTTTTTACTGCTTCTTTCACATCATCCGGGAGATCATAGAAACCCCCAATATCCGCAGGAAACTCCAATTCAGGCAATGAATCTATCTCTTCACGGATCTCTTTCAGCCTCTTAATTTCATCTAAGTCTATCATGTACTTATCTAAATCGAGTTTGGTACAATAGATATGTCTTTTATCAAAACCTATGTAATTGCAAAGGGCATTTAAATAAGGCTCATAACTCGTACTGATTATGAAAGATGGCATCCTGCTGCCAATATATTTCAATGTAGCATCTGCCCCTGGGACAATGATTATATTGTTGGCACTATATTCCGTAATGGTCTCATTGGAGGCCCCATATGCCTTCAGAAAGGGCAAAATCAACTTAAGGGTGTCTCCAGCTTTATACCCTGGTGGTTTCACTATATCGGCAAGAATATCATCGTATTTGCTTATCTTGGCAAAGAAACGATCTCCATTGGGTATAAAGTGTTTCGTCAATTCATAAGCATTATCATTTAACGATATGGGGCCTTCGCAGTCTGTGTTGAATTGTTTTGATCGCATATGCAAGCCTCTATCTCCTCATTCAAACATAACCCATCTTTTATTGCCTCGTTACCCATAAACAATCTTTTATTCTCAAACCTTATCCTACCCTCTGCAAACGCCTTGATTGTTTTGATTAAAAGGGGCTGTTCCCTTATAAATCCGTGCCTTCTGATTTCTATAAAAAGCTCATTTCTTTCACCATCCTCTTCCATAATCTGGGCAAGGCTTTTGTCCTTTAACCTTCTGTTTAAGTTGTTCCAAAGCTTATTGAATACAGGGCCTCTGACAGGAAAGGTGCAGTATGTGACTGGAGGGCCTTCATCCAGTTTGCTTGTTACCAGGTGTATCATAACCCCCGTTCTGTCTGCCCTTAAATCCATCAGCTTCCATATTACTTCCTGCCATGTACCGGACGGACCGCCGGGTGCTGCCGGATGAAGGTTTATCATATCCAATTTCTCACACATCTTACTACTGACCACCAACATATAACCCGCCAGAATATTTAAGTCGGCTGTATATTTAGCCAGCCTTTTTATAATCTCATTATCATACTTTCTCCTCCACTTCTCCAGAACAACTGGATTAGTCATTCCCATCCTTCTCATATCGGGGTTAAAGTCCTTCGAAGAGTAACAAATTAAATCAATATCGTAATCTTTCACCATCTTCAAAAATCGATCGCTCTCTTCACTTTCTCCTAATACCCTATTGCAAAATACAAAAGATAGACCGGCATTTATTTCACCTATCTTTATGCTATTATAGATTGTCCTTAATAGGTCTCTTGCAGCCTTATCACGGCCAGTAGAGAACCATCCAATTTTAAAGACCATAAAGTTATTGTCTCCTTCCGGGAATAGGAGAAAAACCCTCGCCTTTTGCGCCGCAAGGGTTCGAGGGGTCAAGGATTCCAGTGTCCGAGAGTAGTAAAAAAATCCTCTCTTGATCACTTAACTCCTTGAATCCTTGAACCCTTAAGCCCCGATCCTATCGGGGTGTTGACTTTATATAGTAAGTTAAAGGGAAAGTCAATATCTTGAAGATTCGAGGATTTATCATTGACTATCTATCTTTGATGTGATAATTCATTAACTAATCTGGATTCAGAGAATCGAGGGTTCAAGGATTCAAGTGAAATGCGAGACTCCATGAACCCTCTAATCCGCTTTGCCTAATATTGGAGTTTAAGCAAGACAGTGCTTAGAAATAGTATAAAATACTTTTCAACCCTATTTATAATAATATTTGTCTCCTCTTGTGCTACCGTTGATCTTTCAAAGACCCCTCCTCTCAAAGAATCTCCGATAACAGAAGCAGAAAAGGCCACCTCATTGGCATATTATCACTTTTCCCGAGCTCAACTTTTCGAAAATGAAGAAAAGACAGATTCAGCCATAGAAGAATACAAATTGGCTTTAAATTATGATACGGATTCCCCTGTCTTAAGAATATACCTGGCGATTATTTATATAAAAAAGGGACTTATACAGGATGCGATTCACCAGTGCCAGAGTGTAATTAGCAGTCACCCAGAATATTCACCCGCTCATTTACTTTTAGGGGGGTTATATTCTACTACGGGTAATGAACATGCGGCCATCAATGAGTATGAAACCGTAGTCAAGATTGATCCCAAAAGCAAAGAAGCTTACTTTTTCTTGAGTGCTTTGTATCTCAAGGTTAAAGAACACGAGAAATCCATTTCTTCCCTGAAGAGGCTACTTGAGATTGACCCGGATTCTGCAATGGGTAATTACTATCTGGGAAGAGTCTACGCTGAGATAAAATTCTTTAAAGAAGCTGAAAAATACTACCACAAAGCTTTAATACTTAAACCGGATTTTGGCGCTGCCTTAATTGAGCTAGGCACAATTTATGAGTTTCAAGGAGAAAATAAAGAAGCGATTGAAACATATGAAAAGATATTAAAGATTGACCCTTCTGATGCTTCTGTCTTAACACGCCTCGGCCATTTATACATTAAACAGGAGAAACCAGATAAAGCCATTGAAAAGTTTGAAATGTTAAAGAAGCTAGATATTAATAATAAGGACGTTGGTATAAAAATAGGACTAATCTACCTTGAGCAAAAGAAATATGAAGAAGCTATAAAAGAATTTAATCTTATTCTGGGTGTTGATCCTGATTTTCATAAGGCTAGACATTACTTAGCTGTTGTTTACGAAGAAAAAGGAGAACTGGAAAGAGCAATCGAGGAGTTTAAAAAGGTACCTTCGGATTCAGATTTTTTCCCTGATTCACAAATCAACATAGGGTATATCCTCGAAGGAAAACAAAAGAATTCCAAAAAAGCTATTGAAGTTATTAAAGAGGCTATTGAAAAAAAGGGGGGGGATGTTAAATTATATGAGTTCCTGGCCTCCCTGTTTGAAAAGAATCGGGACTATGAAAACAGCATTGAAACGTTAAAGAAGGCATTGGAATTAAAACCAGATGATATAAATCTCCATTATAATCTTGGCATTCTATATGACAAAGCTGGAAATATTGAAAAAGGCATAGAGGAGATGAGAGAAGTCTTGAAATTGGATCCTAAAAATGCCAATGCTTTAAACTATATTGGATATAACTATGCTGATAAAGATATAGATCTGGACGAGGCAGAAAGATTAATAAAGAAGGCATTGGAGATAAAATCTGAAGACGGTTATATTACAGATAGCCTTGGTTGGGTTTATTATAAAAAAGGGAAAATTGATGAAGCCATTAAAGAGTTGGAGAAAGCTATTAAGTTAGTGCCTAAAGACCCGATAATCGCTGAACATCTCGGTGATGCGTATCTTAAAAACAGTAAAAAAGACAGGGCATTGGCTATGTATGAAAAAGCCCTGAAGTTAGATCCAGATAAGAAATTACTGAAAGAAAAGATTAAGATGATAAAGGAAAGCAAGTAAACCACGGTAGGACAGGCGTTTCGCCTGTCCTCATGGGTGAAGGAGAATGACAGCCGGGACGGCTGTCCTTAACAGCTCAGGTTCAAAGTTCCAGGGTTCAGGGTTAGGGCAACCAACTGTGAACCGTGAACCAGACAACCTGAATAGTTACAAAGAAAAAATATCAGTGATGATCAGCGTAGATCGGTGGCCGAGTAGTTACCTCAAAAATATCTTCGAGTTTAGTGTTCTTCTCATATTTTCTGTCTCTATCTTGACTGGGTGTACCAGTCTGATACATTCTACATCCCCAATTAAACCATTAAGCTCTCCAGATGATATCCTAAAAAAGATAGTAATCAGAGAAGGGAAGATTAAAGATTTAAAAGGAATAGCAAAGGTAAGGATAACGAGTGCAGACAAGAATCACTCTCTTAAAGAGGTTATTATTGTTCAAATGCCATCATCATTGCGAATGGAGACATTGGGTTTCTTTGGCCAGCCATTGTTTTTTTTAACAGCAAAACACAACCGGCTTTCCATCTTATCTCTCTCAGAGAATAAATTTTATAAGGGTGAATTTACCCCAAAGAATTTGTCTATTATATTTCCTCTGTATTTAAAATCAAAAGACCTGTTTTCTATACTGCTGGGTAGTACCCCGTTGATTGATCATGTCGATATGGACATTGGAATTGTTCCAGAAGAGAATCTCTACCTTGTGAGGGTTTCCCAGCGGGGAGGAATTACAAGGCAATTTATATGGATTGACCCTCTAAATTTTTCTATAATAAAAAGCGAGATCTACGATTCGTCAGGAAATCCTCTTCTAAAAGTTAAGTTCGGCAACTATAAGACGATAAATGATCTCCTGTTTCCTATGTCCACAACTATTTCATTGCCTTCAAGCAGGGATACAGCACACAGTGCCCCTACTGAAATAGGAATCGATTACAGTGAGCTGGAAATAAATACCGGCATAAACCGGAATAGTTTCGATCTGGATGTTCCACCGGGCGTAACGATAGTCTATCTGGACTGAATAGATGAAGAATATTGGCTCCGTTTTAGAAGACGCTCTGAGAGAGCTGAAATACAACACCAAATTAAAAGAACACCTTGTCCTGGAAGTTTGGGACGAAGTAGTCGGAGAATATATTGCAAAACAGACTCAACCAGAGAGCATCAGGGATAACAAACTTTTCGTAAGGGTTTCAACCCTTCCCTGGATACGCCAGCTAGAATCTCTGAAGCAAATGATAATAGAACGCTTGAATAGGAGAGTAGGAAAAAGAGTACTAAAAGAGGTACAGTTCAGCCTCGGTGAAATTCCTGGCCCTAAATGTATAAAGGTTATGGTTAGCCATAGAAAATGGTTGGATATAGAGCTAGATAAAAGCTATCTGGAAAGCATAAACAAGGATTTAATTCATATAAGAGACCCTGGAACCCGGGATATTCTTTTGCGCACAATAATAAAGGATGCTAAACTTCGAAGTTTTAGAGAGGATCAGGAATTGGAATCCCCATTCAGATCATGAGTAAAAATGGGTTCCAGTATCTTTAACCCTACCCCCCTACCCTTGGATGCCTCTACGAGAACAAGCTTTCCTTGAGACTTTATGTCAGGATAGACAATCTGTAGTTTTTTAGGCTCAAGCATGGTTTCTCTGAGATTGTAAATCAGGTCTCCAAGTCTGACAACAGGAAATATAAGGTACACTTTACCTTTTGGTTTTACTAAGTATCTTGCAACTTTTAATGTATCTTGTAAAGAGCATTCGATCTCATGCCGGGCTATGGCTTTTTGATAGTCCGGGTTAATCCTTCCGGAATTTACCTTTCGATAAGGTGGATTGCTAAACACTATATCGAAAGTCTCTGCTTTAAACAATTCCTTTAGATTGTTTATATTTTCATGGATGATTGTAATCCTTTTGGAAAGATCGTTTAACCCAACACTTCTGCTTGCCATTTCAGCCATGTCCTTCTGAATTTCAACCCCTACTATCCTGTCAATTTTGGTTCTGTGAGCTAATAAAATGGGTATTATGCCACATCCGGTACCTAACTCTATGATAGATTCAACTTTGGGGACACCAACAAAATTTGCAAGGAGTATAGCATCGATAGAAAATCGGTATCCGCCTCTTTTTTGAAGGATCTTTAAATCCCCAACTAACAAGTTATCAAGGGTTTCGTCATCTTTGACAACCTGATAAGGTTTTTGCATGACAGACTCGTATTAGTTCATAGGGGTCAGGGGTCAGCGGCCAGTTCTTGGTCAGTTGTCGGTTGTCAGCAATCGGCCTTCCTTTTTTCTGATCCCTGAGAACTGATCCCTGCAAACTTAATCAGGGATTACCCCCAGGATGCTGTTGATTACTAATCCAGAAGGGGGTTTCGGGTAAAAAAAAGTAGACTTTTGAGGCATCCTTACTCGTGCGCAGGCAGCTTCATTAACCTGCTTAACCCTAGTTGGGTTCATCAAGAAGATTAACTGATATTTGTCCTTTTTAACTAACTCTATACCTTCATCACCGTCTTCAATGAAATTAACATTTTTTTGACTTTTCATGCTTTGATCGCTGATACCCAAAATACCATTTAGAATAAATGCCTGCAGTATATTGACATCCAGCCCTCTAAGAACAGGGGTAATCTTATCCATCACCCGTGAATTCAAAAGGTCTTCATTCTTCATGGTCAAAAGACTGTAATAATTTGCGTCTTTCACATACATACCGAAGGTATGCTGTCTTTGTCCCCGTTTTTCCAGCTCTGTAAATAACTCTCCTCTAATAGCCAACTCATTGCTGCCGTTAAATACAAATTTCTCCACGTGAAAATACTCTTCAGCCTTTTTGTAAAAAAGGTCCGGATTAAAATCATTTAAGTTATACACAAGACGGTGAGTGGGTAGAATTACCAACCCTTCGTCATCCATATTTGATAGGTACATCATTACATAATTGTAAGCCTCGTTACCGTTAAAACTCTTGTTTCTTTCCCTCATTTTTATGGAATAATTGAGGGCAGTTTCATATCTATGGTGGCCATCAGCGATAAATAAGGTCAACTCTTTTATTGCATCGGTCATCTTATGTATAATATCTTTATCATGTATTTTCCATAACTGATGTCTTGTTTTTTTGTCATCAAAGAAATCAATAAATGGAGAAACAGGCTGTCTTTTTTCAACAATTCTATCTATCTTTTTTCCAGGATCGGAATACAGAGAAAATATAGGGCTTAGGTTTGCATTGCAGGACTCCATCAATTTTAATCTGTCGGCTTTGGGGCCTGTCATAGTCTTTTCATGAGGCAGCACTATCCCACTGCTAAAATCCTCCAGCTTTACAAGTGCGATAAAACCCTTCCTTGTCTTTCTTTGTTCCTTCTTTAAGGTAAATTCCTGTTGGTAATAATATATGGATGGGAGATCATCTCTTATCAAAATGTCATCTTCCTGCCATATTTTTAAGTAATCAGCCGCCCTGGTATATTTGTCTGCCAGATCATTATCTCCGGGAAGGTCTTTCCCTAAATCCAAACGGATTATATTATTAGGATGCCTCTGATAGTATTTTTCCTGTTCTTCTTTTGCAATAACATCATAGGGAGGGGTAACAACCAGTGATATATCTTCCATCTTCTCTTGATTATATAAAATTCCCCTGAATGGTGCTAAGATCGCCATAGAAATTCTGTCTCCTTATTCATTCTTGCCCCTTTCGAGGATTCCAGGATTCGAGAGTTCTTAACAGCATGCTTTAGCTTGCTGCAGCGGGCTAAAGCCCGCTGTTGTACGTCTGCTGTTGATTCCCTTGATCACTTGACCCCTTAAATCCTTGAACCCTCAAGCCATCCCGACAAATCGGGATGGTAGTTGACTTCAACTATCTCTGTTCCAAATAATACCTAATGCCATCAACAGGAATAAAGTACTCATCCTTTGCCTCATCGTAGGCTATGTATTTCGTTAACTCGTAGTAGGATGGTCTGTTAAACCTGGCATCGAACCTTTTATCCTTCACTTTACAGTATAAAACGTTATCTCTGCCGATCCAAAGAGTGCCAAGGAGTAAGGTTTCTTCACTTTCATCATTCAGGACTATTTTGAAAACATCCTGAAAGCCCACTTCCTTCACGACAAAGGGAGTATCTTCAACATCAAGATAGCAC
>QZJR01000006.1 GCA_003599365.1 Deltaproteobacteria bacterium
ATAAAAACAACTAAAATCAACAACTTTCTTCAGCTTTCAAAGAACACTATCAATGTTTACGCGGGTTTCATGCCGCATTTTTCAGGATGAACTAATTAATAACTTTATCTCTCTCAGCTCCAAGGGGGAATGATCAACTATAACATGCGAAATCGAACCCAATTCGAATACCGAGAGGGGCACCTGATTATTATAGAACAAATGAATAGAATATGGAGAAGCAACTACCGTGCCAGCATTTTCCACTTATGGTGAAGTCCTAGGATGACCTTTTCAGTTGGTCTTTTAGAGGTTTTAGTAATATATAAATATGGGATAATACATCACCTTACAGTACTTACAATTGAGACAATTTTGTCATAGATAGGTACTGTATTTAGATTAGCCATTGCAGGTAAAGGGACAGGCTTATATGAGGCAGGTTAGTATAATTGGGGCATTTTGTCCACACCTGGATTGAAAAAACAGGGGCATAATTTCAGTCTTTAATACTCCATACTGTACTTCTTTAATTTTCTATATAGTGTTCTTCGATCGATCCCTAGTATCCTGGCTGTATTTATCTTATGTCCTTTTGTCTTCTTTAATATTTTGGCGATGTAATCCCTTTCAAGCTCCTCAATGGTAGCATTTTCAGGCAAGGTTTCTTTCAATGCAGACATCATTCGACTATTTATAATATTTACTGGGATATCCTCCGGTAATATCTCCTCATAACGACCAAGGGCTATGGCTCGCTCAATTACATTCTCCAATTCTCTCACATTTCCTGGCCAGTTATAGTTCAAAAGCAGATTCATTGCCTCTTTGGAGATAGACTTGATCTTTTCATTCTCCCCTTTAGTATATTTCTTTAGGAAATAATTCGCTAACAGAGGTACGTCATCTTGGCGGTCTTTCAGCTCAGGCAAATTTATAGTAATAACGTTTAAACGGTAATAAAGGTCGTCTCTAAATTCACCTCTACTAACAGCCTCTTCCAGATTTTGATTGCTGGCTGCTATAAGCCTGATATCAACCTTAATATTCTCTGCTCCACCTACTCGCCTTATTTCCCTTTCCTGTAAAACTCTTAAGAGTTTTATCTGCATGGCAGGGCTGACATTCCCAATCTCATCCAAAAATATAGTTCCTCCATTGGCCTCCTCAAACAGCCCCTTTCTTGTTGCTATTGCCCCTGTAAATGATCCTCTTACATGACCAAACAGTTCGCTCTCCAGGAGGGTTTCAGGTATAGCACTACAATTAACAGCCACAAAGGGGTTATCTCTCCTTGGGCTATTATAGTGCAGTGCTTTGGCTACAAGCTCTTTTCCTGTTCCACTCTTGCCATATATTAAGACGGTACTCTTGCTATTAGAAACACGTCTTATCAAATCGAAGACATCCTGCATTACCTTGCTTTTCCCAATAATATTATCAAACCTATATTTACTCCTAACCTCGTTACGAAGGGATGCAACTTCCCTACGAAGCCCCTTTTCTTCTAAAGCCTTTTTTATAACTATTGTTATTTCATCCATCTTAAAAGGCTTGGTTATATAGTCGTAGGCTCCTTTTTTCATAGCCTCAACAGCAGAGTCTATAGAACCAAAGGCAGTCATCAAGATTACATAGATCTCCGGTCTGGTTTCTTTAACGGTTTTCAAGACTTCTATTCCATTCATCTCCGGCATGCGTATGTCGGCTACAATAACGTCAAAGGGAGTTTCTTCAACTTTCATTAGGGCATCTATCCCATTAGGGGATGTTTGAACAGAAAGCCCCTGTTTCGTTAACACCTTCTTCAAGAGGTTCCGCATCCTCTCTTCATCGTCGACTACCAGGATTTGGGCATCTGCATTATTGGACATTGGTATCCTCACGAATTTGAATAGGTAACTTAACTGTGAATCGTGTTCCTTCATTAACCTTACTCTCTACATCAATAGTACCACCATGATCTTCAACTATTCGATGACTTACAGTCAACCCTAAACCGGTTCCCTTATCTATGTCCTTGGTTGTAAAGAAGGGGTCGAATATTTTTGGAATGTCTTTGGAAGGGATTCCAAAGCCTGTATCAGAGATACTGATCTCTACGAATCCATTGCTATGGGGATCTGAAGATTCAGATATATCCAACCTGCTAGCTATGGTTAATGTCCCTCCTTGGGGCATAGCGTGTACTGCATTTACTATTATATTTATAAAGACCTGTTGAAGTTGGTTATCATCCCCTATTATTGATGGTACATCCGACTGAAGATCGGTAAATACTTTAATCTTCTCTTTTGCTATCTGAAGGTCTGTTAACTTTAATACATCTCTAACAAGACTGTTTATATCTATAGATTTGAATTCGGGTTTATTGTATCGAGAAAAATTCAACAATTGATGTATTAATTTGGTTATATGCTCTGCCTGGGAAATTATGATCTTTAGCTCCTCAATCTTGGGATCATCTCCTTCCATTTCCATCATTAGGTACTCTGCGGTACCCAATATCACATTCAGAGGAGTTCCTACTTCATGGGCTATTCCAGCAGCCAACTCTCCAACAGTAGCCAACTTCTCCGATTGTTGGAGTTGTCTTTCTATTCGTTTAAACTCTGTAAAGTCTTTACCTATTCCCAATGTTCCAATTAGCTCTCCATTACTATTCTTCAGCAAAGATACTGAGAGGTTCATATTGACCTTTTTGCCGTTTCTTATAATCATCACAGTTTCATAGTTCTGCAGTCCCCCCTCTTGATACAGTATCTTCATTATCTTTTTTGCTTCATCTCTCCCCATTACATAATAATTGGATATTGGAGTTCCTAATACGTCTTCCGCCTTGCAACCGAAGATGTTTTCAGCACCCTTACTGAAGAGGTTTATTGTCCCCTTCATATCGGTGGCTATAAATGCGTCTATTGAGCTGCTAACTAGAAGCTCTAAATAAGACTCCTGTCTCTTGATATCCTTAGCCATCAGATGCTCCTTTTTCTGTATATATAAAGGCATGATATCAGAGTGAGTTGTTAAGGTCAATCCATTTTTGATGGCTCGTAAAAAGTCCATCTGCGGCGTTGCACTGCATCCTTCGTCGTTGCGGCGTACCCCTAAGCATGCCTCACTCCTCAGGATTTGCGCGCCTTGCACCTGCCTGCTGCAGACAGGTCTGGAGCTTTTTACTTTGCCATCCCAATTTTGACTTTTTGCAAGCCCATCATTTTTGGGTTTTAATACCAAAGTAATAACGAGAACGGAAGCCTACCTTCAGGAGATGTTACAAAGTTATTTTGTTTGGGAATTGACTTTTAATGTTCTTACGGTATAATAATATCTTTCGGTGTAACTACTCAGATTCAAAGTTCCAAGGTTCACGGCCTGCCCTGGCGCGAGCGCTGCGGTCTGAGCCAGGGTTCAAGGTTACAGAGCGCAAAGTAGCCAACTGTGAACCTTAGTAGTTAAGGATTTGAGGGAATGCCCCGAAATCTTGCCAAAATAGGATATAGAATACAACAACCCAGGGAGATCTTAATTTAATGTTTAGTGCTATCAAAGGATTCCACGATATATTGCCAGGAGAGGTTGAGAAATGGCAATTTATTGAAGCTAAAGCCAGAAAAATCTTTGAGGATTTTGGGTTTTCAGAGATAAAGATACCTATTGCAGAAAAGACAGAATTGTTTACCCGAAGCATTGGAGAAGCTACCGATATAATCGAAAAGGAAATGTACACTTTTCCGGATCGAAAAGGAGAATTGATTACTCTTCGCCCCGAAGCTACTGCTTCTGTTGGCAGAGCATATATTGAACACAGGCTTTACGAGAACAACCGAGTAGCAAAACTGTATTGTATTGGCCCTATGTTTAGGTATGAAAGACCTCAAAAGGGCCGATACCGACAATTTCACCAAATAGATGTAGAAGCATTAGGGACGGTTGATCCAATTATTGATGCTGAAATAATTGCTATGTTGAACCATTTTTTGATTGAGACAAATATAAATGGGCTTGAACTTCAGATTAACTCTCTGGGCTGTAAGGACTGCAGGGCTAGTTACAGAGAGAAATTGAAGAAATTTCTAGAGGACAAGTCGTCAGATTTGTGTATTGATTGCCGTCGAAGGATTTGTACCAACCCTTTGAGAACCTTCGATTGTAAAAATAAAGCCTGCCAAGAGATTACTTCCTTAGCCCCAAAGGTTCTGGAATACATATGCTCCAATTGTGCTGAGAACTTTGAAGATGTTAAAAGGAATTTAGAACAACTAGGAGTATCTTATAGAATCAACCCCCAATTGGTGAGAGGACTTGACTACTATACCAGAACTACATTTGAAGTCGTAACGGATAAATTGGGAGCCCAAAATGCTGTGGCTGCAGGAGGCAGATATGATGGCCTAATTCAAGAGCTTGGTGGTCCCGATATACCTGGTTTGGGGTTTGCTATTGGAATGGAGAGGTTAATTCCCCTCATTCCCAAAGAGAAGTGTTTTTCTGCCCCTCTTTATTTATTCATTGCTCCCATTGGGAACGCAGCTAAAGATAGAGCTTTACAATTAGCCAATAAATTCCGAATCATGGAGATTAAAACCGAGATAGGCTATGAAGGGAAAAGCTTAAAAAGTCAGATGAGATGGGCCAATAAATTAAATGCTAAATTTGTTATGATCATTGGCGATAAGGAGCTAGCCTCCGGCAGGGTAATCTTTAGAGATATGGAAAGTCAAAAACAAGAGGAGGTTGAGATAGAGAAGATAATTGAAGAAGTGAAATCAAGGAAAAGAAATAACCTAAAATAACTTGATTTATATTTATCAATGTAGTAAAAAATATCTTTGGTTTTTAAATATGACGTACCTGTAAAAAGTCAAAATTGGGATGGCAAAGTAAAAAGCTCCAGATGCAAGGCACGCAAGTCCTGAGGAGTGCGGTGTACTTAGGGGTACGCCGCAACGACGAAGGATGCAGTGCAACGCCGCAGATGGACTTTTTGCGAAGCCATCAAATATAGGAGGAGACTCCTTGCTCTAAACTCGTTTAGAGCCATTAAGACCGGAAGGAGAGTATATATGAAGGCTTATGAAACCGTTTTTATAACGGATCCTGACATCCCCGAAGAGGACCTGGATAAGATTACAGAGAGGCTTACGGGGATAGTGGATAACTTTAATGGGAAAATTATCGGGGTAACGAAGTGGGGCAGGAAAAAACTTGCCTATAGAATTAAAAAGAGGACTAAAGGGTACTATTTAGTCTTAAATTTTTTAGGTAATCGTGATTTAACTACTGAATTGGAAAGGGTACTTAAACTGGATGACAGGATTCTAAAGTATTTAACACTTAAGGTTGATGAAAATTCTGAACTCGATTCAGGAGAAGAAAAAGGGCCGGAGCAAGAAGAGAAAACTGAAAATATGGATACTCAGGACGAAGATATTAAAGGGGAATAGTAACCAACTATATTTCTGTTTTATATGGAGGGGTCGATGGCACGACAACAGCAAAGCGTAAGAAAACGGACTTTTATTAGGCGAAAAATTTGCCGGTTTTGCGCTGATAAAAATTTAAAAATAGATTATAAGGACTATCAAACTCTGCGTATTTTTACCACAGAGAGAGGCAAAATAATCCCCCGCAGGATTTCAGGAGCTTGCGCTAAGCACCAAAGAAAGGTTACAGCGGCAATCAAGATTGCAAGGAATATTGCCCTGTTGCCTTTTACTACAACCGGTGCCCGTTAAAACCTACGTTTTTGGGAGTGTACGATATGGGGTTTTATATAGCATTTCTATTATGAGGACCATCTCTGTTGTTTAAAGATGTTAAAGGAGATTTTAATAGAAGTTTTATCTCTGGTGTTTTTTTAACAACCCTCTTTCTTCTTGCACATATATTTATTCCATTCCTGGGCATCTTTATAAGTCTTATTACACCGCTGCCAATTTTATTTTATTACCAAAAGCTGGGAAGATTACCAGGTATCTTTATTTCTTTTGCAGCATCAATAGTAGCAATATCTCTTTTGAGGCTTTTTAAAACTCAACTTGGGGTATTTTTTATCGTGGAATTTGGGATTATAGGTCTTACCCTTTCTGAGATGTTGCGGAAAAACCTGTCCATTGAAAAGACGGTTTTGTATTCTGTTTTTATCATTTTGGGGACAGGGACTGTACTTTTCTATCTATATAGTGCTATTAATTTTGTTAGCCCCTGGACGTTTATTGTACAGCAAATAAATGAAAAAGTGAATCAAACTGTTAACTTATCCAATGAATTGGGGATGTCTGCTGAGCAGTTGAAGTTATTAGAAGCTTACTCACAAAACTTAGCGAACTTTTTGGTTAGGTCTTTTCCTTCCTTTGCAGTTGTTGGAATGGTTTTTATCATATGGATAAATCTTATGATGGCAAAGATGGTCTATAAGATTCTAAAACTCGAATTTCCTGACTTTGGTGACCTGTCCAGGTGGAAAGCTCCGGATGTTTTAGTATGGGGAATAATTGTTAGCGGGCTACTTTTGCTTTCCAGGGTGTTGATACTGAAAAATATTGGTTTGAACATTTTGATAGTGTTTCTCTGCGTTTTCTTTTTTCAAGGTATGGCTATCGTCTCTTACTTTTTTCACAAGAAGAGCGTACCTGTTATTTTAAGGGGTTTGGGTTATATGTTGATAGTTTTTCAACAGATTTTTTTGTTCATTGTAATCGGGTTGGGGCTGTTTGATGTTTGGGCAGATTTCAGAAGATTGAAGAAACAGAAACTATCATGATAAATGGAGGCGAACTGTGAAGGTTATATTGTTAGAAGAAATGCCATCCCTTGGTAAAGCAGGGGATGCGGTTAAGGTTGCTGAGGGATATGGAAGAAACTACTTAATTCCCCAGAAGAAGGCTATAGAGGCAACTTCTAAGAACATAAAAGTGTGGGAACATCAAAAAAACTTGCTAAAAGATAAAATCGGTAAAGCCAAAAAAGAGACTGAAAAACTTGCTGAAAAAATAGAGGGGCTCTCTTGTACCATTTCTAAACAAACAGGGGAAGAAGATAAACTCTTTGGTTCAGTAACATCCATGGATATTGAAGAGAGCTTAAAAGAGGAAGGTGTTGAGATTGACAGGAAGAAGATTCTCCTGGATGAACCGATTAAGAAGCTGGGCGTATATACGATTCCCATAAAACTTCATCCAGAAGTCATAGCCAATCTGAAGTTATGGGTTGTTAAGGCGTGATTACACATTAGGGTTTAAAAATGGTCAATAAAGAATTATCACAATTTAAACTTCCCCCTCAGAATATAGAAGCTGAACAGTCCATACTAGGCGGCATATTACTGGACAATGAAGTCTTCCATCGCGTATTAGAAGTGTTGAATGAAGAAGATTTTTACCATGCTGCTCATCGCAAAGTCTTTCTTTCTATGATTGAACTTTATGAGAACAATGAGCCGGTAGATCTTATAACTCTCACTAATGCCTTGAAGAATAAGAACCAACTAGATGAAATCCGAGGGGTCTCATATTTAACATCCTTAGTTGATAGCATTCCCACCACTGCCAATATATCCTACTATGCAAAGATCGTAAAAGAAAAGTCGATCCTTAGAAGATTAATCAATAAAACTGCTGAGATTGCCTCCATGAGTTATGATAGTACCGGTGATGTGGATGAGGTATTGGATCAGGCAGAAAGGGCGATTTTTGAAATCTCAGAAAATAAAATTAAACCCTCATTCTACTCGATAAAAGAAATGATCAAACACAGCTTCAAGACTATTGAGAGACTCTATGAGAAAAAGGAGCTTATAACTGGAGTGCCTACTGGGTTTGAAGGGATAGACAGGTTTACTTCCGGTTTTCAACTTTCTGATCTTGTTATTATTGCTGGCCGTCCCAGTATGGGGAAAACCAGCTTTGCCCTGAATATTGCCCAATATGCTGCTATTGAGGCCAGTGTGCCGGTTGGAATATTTTCACTGGAGATGTCCAAAGAGCAGCTCTCCTTACGAATGCTATGTTCAGAAGCAAAAGTCGATGCCCAGAGGTTACGAACCGGATTCCTGAGTGAAAGCGATTGGCCTAAGCTTACCAGAGCAGTGGGAAGCCTCTCCGAAGCCCCCATCTTTGTGGATGACACCCCGGCATTGTCTATTTTGGAAATGAGAGCAAAAGCAAGAAGGTTAAAAAGCGAAAAAGGATTGGGATTGATTATAGTTGACTATCTTCAATTGATGCGGGGGAGGGTTAATGTTGAGAGAAGGGAACAGGAGATATCCGAGATTTCCCGATCTTTAAAGGCACTTGCTAAAGAGCTAAACCTCCCGGTAGTTGCCCTTTCCCAACTCAACCGCAGGGTTGAAGAGAGGCATGACAAAAGACCTCAGCTTGCTGATTTACGGGAATCAGGGGCAATAGAACAGGATGCAGATGTAATCATTTTTATCTATCGTGATGAGATATACAACAAATCAGAAGACAATGAGAATAAAGGGAATGCAGAAATCATCATCGGTAAGCAGAGAAATGGGCCCATTGGTATGACAAAATTAGCATTTATAGACAAATTTGCTACCTTCGAAAACCTAGCTCCATTTACAAAAGATTTTTAGTTTACACTTTAACAGACTTCCACCTCACTTACCTTGAACTGAAATCTTTCAATAAATTTTTTCTCAGACATTTAAAGCACCAATTGGTTTCAATTGATATAAGGAGGGTTTTAGGTTTTGTTGTGGTTTAAGAAAGATACGGCAGATAAGGACAAGGAGGCAAAAGGCGTCCTTAATAGGTTAAAGGAGCGATTGTCAAAGACCAGAGAAGGCTTTGCTAGCAGGGTGGATCGGGTTGTATTTGGTAAAAAGAAGATAGATGATGACCTATTGGAAGAGCTTGAAGAGATACTGATTACTTCTGACCTGGGGGTTCAGGTCACCTATAGACTAATCGAAAATATGAAGGAAAAGGTTAAAAGAAAGGAGCTAGACGATCCGAACCTTCTGAAAGAGTATATTCAGAGAGAAATTTTAGATATATTAAAGGCCGAGGAAAAACCACTTGAGATTTCAAATTCCTGTCCATTTGTCATAATGGTTGTTGGAGTCAATGGGGTTGGGAAGACAACTACTATTGCAAAGATGGCAAACAGGTTTAAGGAGGAAGGAAAGAGTGTTCTTCTTGCTGCAGCGGATACATTCCGGGCTGCTGCTATAGAACAACTGGAAATATGGAGTGAAAGGGCAGGGTGTAAGGTCATTAAACATCAGAACGGGGCTGATCCTTCGGCAGTTGTTTTTGATTCCATAAAGGCGGCACAGGCAAGAGATATTGATATCCTCATCATTGATACTGCGGGCAGACTGCACACCAAAGTAAATTTAATGGAAGAGTTAAAGAAGATTCAAAGGATTATTGGAAGGGAGCTGCCAGGCGCTCCCCATGAAGTCCTCCTGGTACTGGATGCTACTACCGGTCAGAATGCTATTTCCCAGGCCAAGTTATTCAAAGAGGCAACAAATATTACAGGCATAGCCCTGACAAAACTCGATGGGACAGCTAAAGGCGGGATTATTGTAGGTATTTCCGGTGAGCTAAAGATTCCCTTAAGATACGTAGGTATTGGCGAAGGCATGGATGATCTGAAGGTGTTTAATGCTAAAGAGTTTGTAGAGGCGCTTTTTTGAAGTGAGTGTTGATTTCCCAAAACTCTTAAGACCGAAGCTGGGAAGGGGGTGAAACAATTGACTGAATCATATAGTGAGAGAGAGGAGATAAGGGAACCTGCTGTAGCCGGGTCCTTTTATCCGAATGATCCGGTAGTTTTGAAGAAACAGATAAGGAATTTTTTAAACAATGTCCCGGCGGAGAAAATTGAGGGAAAGATAATAGCTCTCATATCTCCCCATGCCGGGTATATGTACTCAGGACAGGTGGCAGCCTTTGGGTATAAATTGCTTGAAGGATCAGATTTCAACAGGGTTATAGTAATTGCCCCCAGTCACAGAGCCCATTTTCATGGGGCTTCGGTGTACAATAAGACTGGTTACAAGACCCCCCTTGGAACAGTTCCCGTTGATCGCGATCTTTGCAACAGGACTATTGCCCAGAATGGGATGATAAGTTACTACCCCCAGGCTCATACTCAGGAGCATTCATTAGAAGTACAGGTGCCCTTTTTGCAGGTGGTTTTGAAAGAGTTTAAATTAGTACCCATAGTAATGGGCAGTCAGGATATAGATACGTGCAGGGTTTTGAGCGAGGCCATTGTGAATGCAACAAAGGACGAAAGGACACTTATTATTGCCAGTTCAGACCTTTCTCATTTCCATCGTTATGATAGGGCAGTCAGTCTTGACAAAATAGTCCTGTCTCACATTGATAAATTGGATGCTAATGGACTTGAACAGGACCTGAAAAATGGAAGGTGTGAGGCTTGTGGAGGGGGGCCAATAGTTACTTCTATTTTGATTTCGGAGAAGCTGGGAGCCAATAAAGCAAAGGTTTTGAATTATGCCAATTCCGGTGACGTAACCGGTGATAAAAGTGGGGTGGTAGGATACGCATCTGCTGTTCTGTATGAAAACGAGAAAGATATTAAAAACAAACAGATAGAAAAAACAGGTGTAGACCTTGGGCTTACCCAAGAGGAGAAGAGGACTCTCCTGAACATTGCCAAGACTACTATTGAATCCAGGATAAAAAATCAAAACTTGCCTAAATTCGATATAAGTTCAGATACCCTGAGAGAGAAGAGGGGGGCTTTTGTAACCCTTCATAAACATGGCAGCTTAAGAGGGTGCATTGGAAACATCCATGGCAATAAGCCTCTCTATTTAACCATTGAAGAGATGGCAATAGCCTCCGCCTTCAATGACCCCAGGTTTAAGCCTGTTACAGAGGGGGAGTTCAAGGACCTGGATATCGAAATCTCTGTACTCACACCTTTGAGAAAGATAGACAACGTTGAAGATATTCAAGTCGGGAAGCATGGAATATATATAGAAAAAGGCTACTACTCAGGGTTGCTTCTTCCTCAGGTGGCTACTGGGTATCGATGGGACAGAACCACCTTTCTGGAACAAACCTGTAATAAGGCAGGACTGCCAAAGGGTGCATGGAAGGATAAGGATACACGCATATATATCTTCTCAGCGGATATATTCTCTGAGGGGGAACTGTAAATTTGAACAGTAACTTGTAATCTCTCTGTATATCACTACGGATGTGGGGATATACAGAACTGTAGGATAACTTATTCTCCCCTCGCTCCGCTCGGGGAGAACAAGGAGTTCAAGACCGATGCCCCTTCGGGGTACGGCTTAACTGTCGCATTAGGCTGCATGCAATGAAAGGGGGTCATCAGCCTGTGGGAACTAAACAAATGCAATCGAAATTGAAAACAGGAGATAATGCCCCGGACTTTACTTTTGATACACCTTGGGAAGGTGGATTAAAGTTTTATCAAGTGGCGGATGGAATGCCATCAGTCATAATTTTCTTGAGATATAAGGGATGCCCAGTATGTCAATTACAAATGGTTGATCTGAGGCGAGACATTGACATCTTGAAGTCGAGAGGCGCACAGGTCTTTGTAATTCTGCAAAGCTCTCCATATACTGTAGACTCTTGGACAAATAAGGAGGATTGGCCCTTTCTTATCATATGTGATCCGGAAGGAAGTATTTACCAACTATATCATGTCAGTACGGGTAACCCCATCAGATTGATACATCCAGCGGTTCTGGCGACAGGCATCAAGGCTAGATTTAGAGGTTTCAAGCATGGAAAATTTGAGGGTAAGGAGACTCAACTTCCTGCGGCCTTTGTCATAGACCGAAGTAAGACCATTTGCTTTGCCCATTATGGCAAGAACGCCACCGATGTGCCCAAACCGGCTGTGCTCGCGTCTTATATTTGACATGGATTGGTCGGATTTTGCAGCCCAACAACTCATTTGAGAACCCGACCGCCAGAGCGTCACTTTTTAGGGGCAGTCTTGCTTCCGAGGGCTGTTTTGGAAAGAAGGGTTGTCCGGCATAAACTCTGGCGGCGGCTCAATTCGGGCGTTACCACTGAAAAGGAGGAATACGATGAAGTCAGTAGATCAACTAGCAAAGAAAGCAATAGGGCTTAGGCCGACAGAACGAATTCGGTTAGTTGAGGCCATTTTATACAGCCTTGACAAGCCAGATCCGGAAATCGAAAAGAGTTGGGTAGCTGAATCGGAGGCTCGATATAAGGCTTATAAACGTGGAGAGCTTGAGGCAATTGATTGGGAAGAAATCAGAAAGAGGTATGAACGTTGAAGGTTCGGCTTATATCGCCCGCTAATCTTGAATTGGATGAGGCTGTGCGGTACTACGACCACCAATTACCTGGGTTGGGTTTTCGCTTTTTCCAAGAAACATACCAGCAGCCATCGAGCGTATTACGCTTATGCCAGAAGCATGGACAAAAGTAGGCCATCGGACACGACGTTGCATATTAAAAGGTTTCCCCTATGCTCTTCTTTACGTGATAGAAAAAGAGGAAATTCTAATAACGGCGGTGGCCCATCTTCACAGAGAACCTGAACATTACAAAGATAGAATCATGTAAATATAATAGACCCAATCGGTTTTATAAGGGAGGTGACATAATGACAACAGATACAGAAATCAAATTAAAGGGGTCTAAAGCTCTTGCTACCTCTTTGGGACATATTGGAGATGAAAGATTCATTTCTTTAATTCAGCGTGAACTATTTGACTGCACAAAGTGGCAAAGAGATTTATGGGATGATCAAAGCGTTGAAGAGATAAGCAGGAAAGCAATGAAAGTCAGGAAAGCATTAGACGAACAAAATGATGGAACATATCCCTAAAACCATGCCGCTTTGGATAGATTTTGCTTTCCCGGAAATTTTTGTTAATACCGTCCGGTCAAAATAAAAGGAGCCCAATAATACGGCTCGTACTTCCTTTTAATCATATCCACCTGAGCCTGTTGCAGAGAACGGGCTATCCCTTTACCACCTTCAACCTGAGTATAGAAATCATCCATTAAATCGGCCGTTACCTTATCATCGATACTCCACAAAGTAGAAACAACCGAGGGACTGCCTGCGTATAAGAATGACCTGTTTAACCCTATTATCTCACTTCCGGTAGAGGATTTGCCCAAAGCAGTCTTGCATGCACTTAAAATAACTGCCCTCCCTTTAAAATGGAGTTTAAATATCTCTAAAGCTGAAAGCCTACCATCATCTCCATTGCCTGATGCTAACAAAAGACTGGAATTAACAGGGTCTTCTTCTGCGAAATGGCCATGGGTTGCAAAGTGGACAATATCATAGGAATTCAACAATTCCTTGGCCTTTGTCTCTGTGGCGTCCAGTTTTAGAAATACAGTGGCATTGTCTACCCGTTTTTTTATTCTTTCCACTTCTGCTTCAGCATAAGGCAGGCTTAAGTTCTCATCTCCCAGAAAGGGGTTTCCAAAGGCAAGGAGGGGCTTTAGCCCATCTTCCCCTTTCTTCTCCATTGTATACTTAAAAACCGTTGCACTGGGGATATAGAATATGGAGTAGTCCTCTATAAGGTACTTCCCCTTATTACTCAGCGCTGCAATCGGCAGATAGTACAGAAAGTCATGTGGTATAAATCCTATCCTTCCTCTGGATACAAAAGGTATAATGGGTTTTAAAATTATATCGTATATCCTCTGAGAAAGTTTTTCTGTTTTCTCTCTGTCTCTTGAAGAGATGGAAGAAAGGAAGGAAGATAAAAGGTTTTTAAGTTCATTAACGGGGATCTTTACCCGCTCTAAATGAACCCTGTCTTTATCTATTGACCAGATGTAGAGTAGATCGTCTGTTACAAAATAATCGATAAGCGTAGTGTCTTCATCCAGCATATTCTGTATATCTGATGAACCCAAAGATTGAACAGAGATCATAGAAAAGAGCTCTTCGTTTTTATTTTTTACCTTGATAACCAGATCCCTATAGCCACCTTCTGCCTTTATGAGCCTCGATGATATCTCATTTATCTCTTCTTCGTTGTATGTCTTGACCAGTTGTCTCTTAATCTTCAGGATATCTTTGCTGGATTCTTCTTCCTTTTTTAAAAGTTCTTCCTCAGCCTTGTTTCTGCTGATATCCTTTCCGGCCAGAAGGTCTACCATGACCCTTGATTTAGCCCTTTCCGCCATCTCCATGGCCCCTTTGAAATCCCCTTCTCTGGATAGTATATAAATCAAAGACTCATATATTACCTGTCGATTAAACAGATAGGTCTCCTTCAATTTGTCAACAATTAAGGTTGAACGCTGTTGTTCGATGATTGCCGCTGCTTCTTTCAGCACCCCAATGGCTTTCTGTGAATCGCCAAATCCCAGAAAATATCTGGAAAGGATGTACTTTGCCCATATTTGATAAAAGGGAAGGTGGTATTTATCCCCCATCTCATTCAATTTCTCGGCGGCCTTTTTTCCATCATTGATGTTCTTCTCCAGAATATATACCTGATTAAGAAAGAGCAGGGTGTCCATTTCTCCAATGCGGAAGCTTGCCTTTCCTGCAAGTTCTGATGCCTTTTCTAAATAATTATGAGAATCCTTCCAGTTTCCTTTGATACCATTGGCCAACCCAAGAAAGTTAAAAGCATTTGCTTCCATCATCTGAAACACATTCTCAGGGGTATAACTTCCTATTTTAGTGTCTCTTATCTCTTTATTCATCACCAAGACCTGGTTTAAATGAGCTATCCCTGCATCTATGTTTTTTGTTCTAATGGCATCATAGAAAGCCTGATCGAATTCCATCAATTTGTATTTCTTAGCCATATTGCTTACATAATCTACCAGTATAAGCGATATGCCATATTCGAGTTCTGAGTCTCTCCTTATAACCTGTAGATTAAACTCATCTTTGTAATTACGGTTTTCATCTATAGCCTGTTTAAAGTAACCTAATGCCGTGGTATAATCACCATTCATTAGGAAGTAATGTCCGTAGTTGTGATTTACAAAGATGTTCATCGGCTGAGTCTTCCAGTCTTTCTCTTTCTCCTTAATAAGATTAAAGGCATCCTGTATCCTGCCAAATTCATATAACGTGAATATCTTTCTGGAGGTTGCTGTCCCTTCACCATAAAGATTATTTCTTTTTCGAAACTCCTCTATTGCCCTATCAAAATAATGGATAGACCTTACTTCATCGCCAATTGACTCGTAGTGCAGTCCAACACTCATAAATATGTAAGGGATGCCCCAGTCAGAGGTTATGCTGGCTCCCCTTAACTGAGCTACATATTTTTCCGGCAGCTGGTTATCGTATGGGCCGTTTAACTCTATCTTGGCAAGCCATTTTGGTGGCGCTGGAAGATGAGAACACGCCGATATAATAATACCCAGGCAGAGAATGGCATATGAACATCTCTTAAAAAAACATTTTCCCATAATTGTCTCCAGATATGTGTATTGTTCCTTAAATACTATCCTTCCATCAACAACTGCAACGACTGGAATGGGGCAAGAAGTATTCAATCGAGGTTGAAGGATATACAGGTTGTGAGTTATATACGGTTCTTCTCCCAATTAGTTGGGAGAAAGTGGTCCAGGATTCGAGGGTTCAAGGATTCAAGTGTTTGTTTTCTAATGATTTTATCAACGCCTTAAGCATCCTTTCGACTTCATTAATATCATCCATGATAGCTTTCATTGTATCACTGTCAACGTAATCCAAATCTCCGGATAGCATTATCTTAACCACTTGACTCCTTGACTCCTTGACCCCTTGAATCCTTTAAATTTCAGCATTTCACTCGAATCCTTAAATCCTGGACACCTCGAATCCTTATCATCGATCAACTAATTTGGAGATGATCCTTATATACTAACTTTGCAGCCTGTTGTCGGTGGGGTGCCTGATAAATGATCAGATAACCCGATTGTCAAGAGGAAAGATTTGACCCCATACATCCCGTCCAAGCCGTCACTCCCGCCAAGAGAGCCACCGTCAGAATCGAAGTAATAAAAAGGCCTTTCGTCATGTTTACTTCACCACCCTATCGTATAAAATGGTAACATGGCCATCAGGAGGAGCGCGCCGTTTGAGTGATCCGCTGTATGGAATGGTTACCCGCCCTATCGCTTTCTCAAATACTCTTTCAAGTCCCGGTAGTAATTTTCATGGGGGCCGATCATAAGAAGTTCCAAATCCTCACCAACTTTTCGATATGCAAGCAGGTACTGCGTTGTTTTAAGCTTAAACTTGTGAACAAATACTCCTCGCAGGTCGCCTTTCTTTTCCTCCCCAACGCTCGGATCATCGGCAATGCTTTTTATTTCCCGATCCAGGGAGTCCTTCTCCTGCTTTGACATTTTCTTTACTTTTTTCTCAAACGATCTTGACTGGTAAATTCTCATAAGGCTCTATCCAAAAGTGTATTCGGTCTTTTCGCCCTGATCTGACTCGTCCAGCCCAATCAAGATTTCCTTAATGAGGGAATATGGTAAATCCGGATTCTCTTCGGCACATTTGCCCATGCGTGCCCAATGTTCAATCTGACCGGCCAAAGACCTATGGTCAATCCGTCCATATTTTTTTGCCTCATCTGCAAGTTCTTCGGATATTCTTACTGCTGTAACCATAATTGTTCCTCCGGTTATCTTTGTTGCAATATGCTATCATTATATATCTAAAGATTGTATAATGCAACTAAAAATTGCAATATTGTTAGAAGCAAGTAAACTGTCCTGTATGAGGACAGGAGAGGACAGGAGAGGGACGACCTTAAATAATTAAATATCTACACTGCTCAATAAAGTTATTTACGAATTTAAGGTCGTCCCCAAATCCCGGTCCAGCAGGCACAACTGGTATGTTCAGGCACCTGCTGAGAGCTTGGACGGTATTTAACAGGGGACAACCGTTTGCCACATTTTAATTGGTATTCTGCAAGGAGGAGTTTGTAGTACTTCGATGGAAGGGGTTCTTTTGGTTGGGGAGGTTCGGGGAGTGGTGCGAGAGGATCGACAGAAAAGTTTCTATAGTTGGGGTGCTTCTCTTTGAAGTCGTCTTTGGGTTTCACTTCTGGATTGCGGTCTTGGAGAACATCTACGAGACCATTGATAATTTGCTCTATCTCATTCCTTGTAAACTTAGAACATATCCAGATGATGAAACGTGATATTTTGGACATATTGGCTTGCCTCCGGGTGGTCTCCAAACTACTTTTAACCCTATCTTATAGGGGGAGGCAAGCCTATTTCAAGTAACATGTTGGGAATAAGGGGTTTTTTGCTTAAAAGATAAAAATATTTTGACAATACGTATAATTGCGAAAGGGGGGACAATGAAAAAGAAACTTTCTGAAGAGGAAATTGACAAAATTGTAGCGGAACAAGCTGACGACGATTCGGTATGGGAAGAACCCATTCATGTTCGTAAAACAAAGCCGACTTCGTTGTCTGTTCCTTCAGAGCTTGCTGCGAGGGCGGCTTTCTTGGCTAGGTTGCATAGAGAAGCAGGCATTGAAGGGTGGCTTATGCGCATTATTCGAGAGCGTATTGAAATAGAAGAAGTTGCTTTTGTTGAGGCAAAACGAGATATGGCTGCAAAGGGCAGCACATAACCAGTCGCTGCACCTGACCGCCAACAGCGTGGCGGTTTTACAAAGTTATGTGCCCTATCAAGGTTTAGTTGTTTTTCAAAGTTCTGTGCCCCATACTGTTGGCGGCAGGTGAGTTCAGTCGTTGAATCTGTAGGAAAAGGGTAATATAGAGGTAAAATGATTGTAATCATGAGCATTTTATTGTAATATTGCTGTGACATTGAAGTTGGTGACCGCTTAACCGTTTACCGAGGTGTTGCATGGCACGTTACAAACCCTATTCATACGAACAAGGTAAATTCATCCCCATCCATTT
>QZJR01000043.1 GCA_003599365.1 Deltaproteobacteria bacterium
AGATCAAGGGGTCTCCATGTCCTATGAAATACTGGGGGAAACCCCCTCCACATATATTATACCTGATGGGGGCAGTGTCTTCCCAAGGGTCAGGGGAGCAGCGTAGCGAAGATGATAGAAAAGAGGGTTGTTGATAAGATAAAGAGGATTGCAGGTAAAGAACATGTTCATTCTGAACCGGAAGAGAGGGTCTGTTATAGCTACGATGCTACAAATCAGAGTTGCCTTCCTGATCTGGTTGTTTTTCCTGGCAATGCTCAAGAGATCTCGGAGATTCTTAAGCTTGCCAATGAAGAAAATTTCCCTGTCATACCAAGGGGAGCCGGGTCTGGATTTACCGGAGGAACCCTGCCGGTGGAGGGTGGGTTGGTACTGGTAATGGCCAGGTTTAACAGGATTATAGAGATTGATACGGAAAACCTCATAGCCTTTGTAGAGCCCGGAGTGGTAACTGGAAATTTTCAAAAAGAGGTGGAAAAGCTGGGGCTTTTTTATCCTCCGGATCCGGCCAGTTTAAAATTTTCCACTCTGGGTGGGAATGTAGCCGAGTGTGCCGGGGGCCCGAGGGCAGTAAAGTATGGTGTAACCAAAGACTACGTTATAGGTCTGGAGGTGGTCTTGCCTACAGGGGAGATCATATCCACAGGGGTTCAGACAGTAAAGGGGGTAGTCGGCTATGATCTTACAAAGCTAATGGTTGGCTCGGAAGGCACCCTGGGGGTTATTACCAGGATTATAGTTAAGTTGATCCCCCAGCCTGTATCCAAGAAGACCATCTTAGCGGTTTACCCCGAACTTGAGGATGCAGCCCGTACGGTTACCGGGATAACCGCTTCGAAGATTACCCCTTCTGCCCTTGAATTCATGGATCATTCGGCTATTGTTTGTGTGGAAGACTTTCTCAGGATTGGCTTGCCTGTAGAGGCTGAAGCCATTCTGCTTATAGAGGTAGATGGTGATCCCTATATAGTGGACAGGGATGCTGCCGGAATCAAGGATATATGTATCAGATATGGGGCAAGCAGAGTGGAGATTGCTGAAGATGAAGAGAGTGAAGAAAACCTGTGGAGGGCAAGAAGGGCTATATCCCCTTCTTTACTTAAGATAAGCCCTACAAAGATCAACGAGGATATTACGGTTCCCCGCAGCAAAATACCGGATATCTTAAGGAAGATCAATGAGATTGCGAAAAGATCAAGGTTAGATATTGTTAACTTCGGACATGCAGGGGATGGGAATATCCACGTCAATATAATGATAGACAAGAGGAGAGAAGAAGAGGTAAGCAGGGCATACGAGGCTGTAAAAGAGATATTTCAAGCCGTTTTAGCCATGGGGGGAACTATATCCGGGGAGCATGGCATTGGTGTTACAAAAGCCCCTTATCTCAGGATGGAACTGAGCGATCTTGGAGTTGAGGTAATGAAGAGGATAAAGAGGGTTTTCGATCCCAATAATGTCCTTAATCCAGGGAAGATATTTCGAGATTAACCTTGACGGCTTCGTAATAATCTGACAAAAAAAGAGCCTCAGAGGGTAACCCCTCTGAGGCTCTTTGCAAGAGAGAATATTTTACCCCTCAATTAGAATACTAGTTTAATAGCCCAAGCCGCTTTCCATGCATTATCAGGCTCCATTGATGATGAAGTCTTGAAATAGTCTCCGGCAAGAAGATAATCCCCTTCAACTGAAACTGTAAGATTCGGAGTCAACTGATAATGCGCCTCAAGATCAATCTCATGTCCCATATTCTTGTTTCTGTAATTGTAGGCAGTGGGGAATTTCTCGGCAGTCTGGAGGTACCAGTATTTGGCTACGAGTTTCAATTTGTCCACCGGTATAGTGGCACCCACCATTGTAAACCACCTGCCCAGAGAATAGCCGCTGTCATAGGCGCTATAACCGGACGTCGGTAACAATATCTGTGCATATTCCTCTACCGCTATACCGTTACCCCAGTATAAGAGGTTTGGACCAGAACCAGGGATGAGCGCCCCAAGAGACGGATACCTGGCATTCGAATCTGCATACGCAAAATTCTTAATCTTCTTGTCACTGGAATCATTATCACCGGAGGCGTAGACACTCATGAAATTAAGCGTAGGCCCACCCAGATTCATAGAGCCATCTACCTTGAGGTAATACCCGCTGTAATCCAGGTCGTCGGTGCCGGCGCTATAGTAATCCCTTTTTCCAAATGAATAGATAGCGTCAACGCCGAGTTTTGCCGGCCCTGCCATGAAACCGGCCCACACACCTGTCCAGTAGATATCATCCTTGTACGTCATGGCTGATGTAGTAGTCCCTGTAGAGGCGGCAGAGACATCGTACTCCCTGTGGTCTCTGTTGTAAATACCGTAAACGCCAAAGTCGTAAGCCTTTGTTTTTTGACTGAACTCAAGGCAGTACACATCATGATCAGCGTCGCTGTTGCCTCTAAGTGTATTGTTGCTCAGATCACCCTCAGCCATCTTTGCCCACCATAAGGCTAAGTTGGCCCCATCGGCGATTTTGTAGTCAAACCTGAGCGCCGGGGGAGCTGCTATAGCACCGGCAAATATGGCCATGGCATGGTCCCAAGTGAAGAATTTACCGGCTGTCACTTTAAGGGGCATACCCGGCACATCAAACTCAATGTATGCCATCCTTACCTCTATGTTGGTGCTGGGTGTGTCCGCAATCACACCATTATCGCCACCCTGGTTAGGGGTCGTTCCAACACCATTATCGGTATAGCTCTTGCCCCATTCATCCCAGCCTATCTCGATGCCGATCACGCCTTTTACGTTCTCCATAGCAGCGATATGGGTCAGGCGGAACCTCTGTTCAACATAGGCTGCATGGTCGTTCGAATCTTTATTGCGGTCACTGATATTATCGGATGCTATACCCACAACCTGATAGTCACCCTTGAATATCATCTGCGGGGCAGCGGCAGAGGCTCCTTTCGGCATTGCAAAAAATGCAATCAGCGCCACTGCCATGGTTAGCATTACAAACTTTTTCATTATTTATACCTCCTGTTTATAGTAGCAAACCTTTTCTAACTCCTTTTTTTTGCTTCACTATCTCACGATCTCTCTCTTATCAAGCGTAATTGCCTCTTTTATTCATTCCATCGCATCACCCACCTTTCTTTACTGAAATATTTAAGCTGCTTTTTCTTAGAAGTAGTAAATGATGTACCCCCCTAACACGCGTTATTATAAATATAATTTTCTGTATATCCCTTTTTTGGAGAGTAAACTAACACCTTTAATATAGCCTTGTCAAGAGTTTTTTTTAAACCTTTTTTACCTTGACAACCTTGCCTACTTCTAATACTCTTTTTATTTCAGGTAAGCACAAAGGCACAGAGCACCAAAGGCACAATGTATAGGCTATAGCCTATTAGTCTATAGTTCTTTATTTTTTGCCACTTTGTGCCTGAGTAGTTACATTGGATAAGATACTGGAGAATTGATGAGAAGGCTTTCTATTGTC
This sequence comes from Deltaproteobacteria bacterium, assembly GCA_003599365.1. Classification (GTDB taxonomy): domain Bacteria; phylum Desulfobacterota; class UBA8473; order UBA8473; family UBA8473; genus UBA8473. The sequence goes on from QZJR01000043.1 coordinate 3,484, forward strand.
ATTTCCCCCATTTTAATCATAATTATTCTCCTCTGTGATGCCGGATATTCGTTCTCTGAAGACATGACATTAGAGGATCAAAAGGTAGATAAAGGGCATATAAGTATACAGGCGGATAAGTTGGAGTTTGACAGCAAAAAGAATACCTATACAACCGAGGGAAATGTGGAAATTGTCCAGGACAACAGGGTATTAAAGGCAGATATGATAAAGGTAAATCAAGAGACTAAAGAGGCGGAGGCAACTGGCAATATTACCTTGACCACTGAAGAGGATACGTTGAAGAGCGATAGGATGGAGATCAATCTGGACACCCAAAAGGGTACTGTCTATGATGGAAGGCTGTTCTTTAAGAGAGAGAATTTGCACCTGACCGGTAAAAAGATTGAGAAATGGGATAAAGATAGGTATCGGATAATTGACGGAGAGTTTACCACATGCGACAGCCCTTCTCCTCCGTGGAAGTTTACCGCTAAAGAGGTAAACGTAACCATAGAGGGTTATGCCACTGTTAAACATGCCGCTTTCTATATAAAAGATATACCTGTTCTATACCTTCCCTACATAATTTACCCTGCGAAGATCAAGAGACAGACAGGTCTTTTGATCCCTTCTATCGGATATTCCAATGAAGGGGGGGAGGAGATAACCCTTCCTTTCTTTTGGGCAATCTCAGAGAACATGGATGCCACTTTTTCCCTGGATTACCGAAGCAAAAGAGGGGTAGGAGAGGCGCTGGAGTACCGTTATATATTCAGCAGGAATAGTTTTGGCAACCTTTATCTCTATAATATGAGAGAGATAAACAGTTACAGAGATTGGAAGGAAGAAAGGAAGGGAGAAGAGCTCATCAGTGGCAATGATAGAACGATGCTCAGGTTCCGGCATGAACAGTATTTCGATTCTTCCTTCTATGCGAAGGCTGATGTTACCCATGTAGGCGATAGGGACTTTTTCAAAGATTTTGGCAAAGTTGTTGATGACAGGTCCAAAGAAAAACTGGAATCCACTGTTTTTGCAACTAAACTCTGGCAGAAATTTAGTCTGAATTCCGAGCTTAGGTATACTGAAGACCTGGAAAAAGAGGATAAGACTACCCTCCAGAGCCTCCCGAGGGTGGAGTTTAACGCTTCGAAACAGAGTATTCTGGGGTCCCCTATGTTTTATAGTCTTACATCTGCTTTAGATAATTTTTGGCGGGAGGAAGGAGAAAGAGGACAGAGGGTAGATATTTATCCAAAGTTACTGTATACTTTTCATACGGACTATTTTGAATTAAAGCCGGAGATTGGGGGTAGAGAGACAATATACAGGCTCGGTGAAGGAGAGGATAAGATTTATACCAGAGGAATCTATGATCTTAATCTGGGATTAACTACGGCATTTCAAAGGATATTTGATGTTGATGGAGAAAGACTTAAAAAATTAGAGCACTCCGTTAAACCGGAGTTAAAGTATACGTTTATCCCGGATGTGGACCAGGGAAGCCTTCCAAACTTTGATTCTGTTGATAGGATTGATAAAAAAAACTCCCTTACCTATTCCCTTATCAGCAATCTTACAGGGAAAATATATGAAGGAACAGATGACCCGTATTACCACAATCTTGTCAGGATAAAACTCAGCCAGAGCTACAATTTCTCTGAAGCAGGAACATCTACCGATGAGTATCGCCGTGTCTTCTCTCCGGTATCGGGTGAACTGGACATATATCCAACTAAAAATACCTCCTTAAGACTGGATGGAGAGTACAATACCTACGATAGCGAATTTACAGCATATAATGTCTTGCTCGGCCTAAAGGATGAACGGGGAGATTCCCTTGATTTCGAATACAGGAATACGAAGGGCCAGACTGGGAATCTTGATACGATTCCCCAGATTGGGAATCTTAATGCGAAGCTAAAGGTTAAGCTTTCGGATTCCGTAGACTTGAAGATAGAAAACAGGTACTCAACGCTGGAAAAAGTATCTTTAGAAACGATTTTTGGGCTTAACTATAAAGCCCAATGTTGGGGGGTAAGGGGAGAGTATTCAGACAGGGTAATCGAGAACGAGGACAGAAGAGAACAGAGGTTCATGATTTTCTTTTCCCTTACGGGTCTTAGCGAGACTGAGAAATAATTTACCAAAAATATAGGAGGGATTGTTTATGGCTAGTCAGGTATTTTACTCGGACTTACGAGTTACTCCCAAGAAAAATATCTTTGTTAAATTGGCTTCTCTCTTTGATAGTATAGGTTTAAATTCTAAAATCAAGAAAGGGAGTTTGGTTGCTATAAAGGTGCATTTTGGTGAACGGGGTAATACGGGTTATATAAGTCCTGTTTTGATCAGGCAGATCGTGGACACTGTGAAGAAACATGGGGGAAAACCGTTTCTCACCGACTGCAGTACCCTTTACAGCCTGGGCAGGGGTGATGCCGTCTCCCATTTAATAACGGCTATTGAGAACGGTTTTGACTATTCTGTAGTCGGTGCACCTTTGATAATCGGTGACGGGCTCAAGGGAGGCAGTGGTGTTAAGGTCAGAATTGACAAAGGGATATTTAAAGAGGTCAGTATCGGACATGATATATTTAATAGTGACAGCATAATTAGTGTAGCACATTTTAAGGCACATGAGCTTTCCGGCTTTGGGGGAACCATAAAGAACGTGGGGATGGGCTGTGCCTCCCGGGCAGGGAAGCTCCAGCAGCATTCAAATGTCAATCCGGCGGTTAATACGGAACTCTGTATTGGCTGCGGCGAGTGCCTTAACTGGTGCGCTCAGGAGGCTCTGTCAATCGTGGATAAAAAGTCAAGGATTGATCCTGAAAGATGTATAGGATGTGGCGAGTGTTTTCTGATCTGTAAAGAAGGGGCCATTCAGGTCAAGTGGAATGAAACGAGCAGCGTTTTCCAGAAGAAGATGGTGGAGTATACCCTTGGTGTGCTTAAGGGCAAGGAAAAGAGGTCGGTATTTGTAAATTTCATTACCCATGTCAGCCCTGCATGTGACTGTTATCCATGTTCTGATGTGCCTATTGTTCCTGATGTGGGTATCGTTATCTCCACTGATCCTGTGGCCATTGACCAGGCATCCGTAGACCTGGTTAATCAACAGACAGGCAATCAAAATTCAGCCTTGAAGGACAACTTCAATCCGGGAGAGGATAAGTTCAAAGGCGTCTATCCGCACCTGGATTGGAGAACCCAATTGGAGTATGGAGAGGAGATTGGGCTGGGGACAAGAAAATATAAGCTGGTGAAGTTATGAATTTATTCTCAGAGGTTTTTTTCATATCCACTTATTTTCAGGGGCGAGGGAGACCATTTTACCAACCGTGTGCTGGACTGCAAGAGAGAGGCTGATTGGATGATACCTGGGGTTTTTCAGGAGAAGACCGATCCCTTCGCCGGCCTTTTGGGGACTGTTGTTTATCTCACTAAGATGGAATAAAATGACATGCCTGAGACCTGTATGATATACCTCTTTGATAAGTGTTTCTGCCTGATGATTGGAGAGATGTCCGAGGCGGCTTTTAATCCTCTGCTTTACTTCCCATGGATACGGTCCAAACTTTAGCATCTCTTCATCGTGATTAGACTCCAGGATAAGGATGTCGCATTTTTTTAACCTCTCTGTTACAAGCCTTGTTGGAAACCCCAGGTCTGTAGCGATGCCTATCTTTAATCCTTTGTATTCTATTGTAAACCCAACGGGATCAGCAGCATCATGGGGAACTGAAAATGACTGGAAGAACAGGTCTTGAAGTAAGAATGCCCCTCCTGTACTAAATTCCCTCACATCTCCTTTGATCTCCTGCCCTTTTATATTGGAAAGAGTAGAATAGTTTATGTATACAGGCAGGTTCAGTTGATTGGATAATACTTTGAGCCCCTGAATATGGTCGGTATGCTCATGAGAAACGATGATAGCATCCAGGTCTTCTACATGAACATCTATACCCTGGAGTCTCCTGCGGGTTTCCCTCCCACTTAAACCGGCATCAATAAGAACCTTTGTTTTACCGGCTTCAATATAAATTGCATTTCCTTTACTTCCACTGGCGAGGGTACAGAGGTTTAAGTTGATTTTGGTGTCTCCCCTGATTTTAATGTGTTTTTGACAACAACAAATTAGTTGCCGCTATGTTGTGTAACTGTTACACTATACTACAACATATAGTATGTCAAGAAGAATCCTGCGGTTGCTGATTCAGCTCTAAATAAAAATTCTGGGGTTTGGTTTGTCACGAAGAGGTTTCTCTGGGTGTGGCTCGAATGGGTAAGACGACCATCTGCAAACCCTGATACTGTAATCTTCGTTGTGTTGCGAGGGCAGCCTGGTTATGCAGAAATCGGTTTAGCGAGTTTTCTTGATGGAAGATCAATTTGCCTGCAAAAAAGACGGACCTGGGGAATTCTTTGATCACATCCTGACATAATGCCTCGAGTTCATCCAGCCGGTCAGTCCCGAAACGGCACCGGAATTCGGCATGGAATCCGAAGCGGGTGGCCAGGTCTACGTATTGCAGCAGCATCATCTCCACGGATTTTTGCAATTGAGCCAACTCTTCCACCCCTTTAAAGCGGCTGGAATCTACTACCCCGGCTGATATAAAGATAAAATTCTTATAATAATCAGGGAATAGTTTCTGGATAGAGAGAAAGGAATGAACCCCCAACCCACTGTAAGCTGAAACAAGCAAGACCGCTGTGGGTGCCTGAGGGTTACGGAATGGCCTTTCCGCAGGCATTTCCGGGGCGGGCAGGCTCAATAAGATGTCATCCAGGCTTCTTAAACAGCATTCCACCCCCTCATAGTGTTTGCGGGTCATCAAACAACCTATGACAAAGGAGCCGGTAATCAGAACGGTCAGCCAGCCTCCTTCAAAGAATTTTATGGAGAGGGTTACTATTAGGATAGATGCAGTTACTATGAGGCCTATGAAGTTAATACCTATTTTTTTTGACCAGCGCTGATCCTGCCGGCGGGCTCGCCACCAGTGGATACACATCCCCAACTGAGCCAGCGAAAAAGTAATAAAGACGTTAATGCTATAGAGGACGATCAGAAAACCGACCTTACCTTTGGCAATCAGAAGAATGGCGATAGAAGAAAGCCCCATAATGTAAATGCCATTCTTAATGACCAGTCTTTCAGAAAGATGAGAGAACTGTCGGGGTACCCAGTTATCCACAGCCATATTGGCCAATACACGCGGGCCAGCAACAAACCCACTCTGGGCAGCCACAAAAAGCAATGCCCCTTCAGAAAGCAGGGTTATGAGCCAAAAGCCATATCCTAGATGGTTGGAACCCAGGTTCCATGAATTGATCAGGTCCCGCACCAGAGTGGCATTGAGGGTCTGTCCGGCTTTAGGATAGGTCTGATTTAAGAGATAGGAGAGGATAATCCCGCCTGCCATGAAAGCCAGGGAGATGGACATGTAAAGCATGGTACGACGCCCTGTATAAACGCGAGGTTCTTTCAATGCCTGCATCCCGTTACTGACCGCCTCTATCCCGGTGAAGGTGCCGCCGCCAAGAGAAAATGCCCTCATGAAGATATAGAGGACAGGGAAAAACCCGAGGGTTTGGATGTCTGTGAGGGTGCTGTCCTTTGTTGTAACTATCAAGCTGGGCAAGTCTCCCACATGCCGAAAGATGCCGTAAAAGACCACCACCATATGGGTCAGGAGAAATACCAGAAAGATGGGGAGCAAGAACTTGATTGATTCCTTAAGCCCTTTCAGGTTGATTGTAATTAAAAACAAGACAAAGAATATGGTGACAATCAATTTATAGGGTTGAAAGTCGAGGGGAAGGAAACTGAAGATGGCATCTGTTCCACTGGCCATAGAAACGGCGATGGTAAGAACGTAATCCACTACCAGGGCGGTACCGGAAACCAGGCCGATTTTGTTCCCCAACAACTTGGAGGCTACTAAATACCCCCCGCCTCCGGAAGGGAAGAGTTCGATTAACTGGGAATAGCTGGCCGAGATAACAAAGATGGTTATTGCTGTGGCTGCGCTTAGATATAATGCCAGGTAGCGGTGAGCACCCAGGGCATGGAATGCCTCTTCAGGGCCATAGCAGGAGGATGACAGCCCATCGGCGCCAAGCCCAACCCATGCAAGGAAGGCAGTCAAAGCCAGGGTATGAAAGATATTAGGGTCTAAAGGGTTACGGGTCTCTCCCAGAAGGGCATTTTTAATACGTGCGTAAAGGGAGTTTGCAGGCATAGAGAACTTGACTCTGATTTGCTTAATTTCTTTGATTTCTTGCGACCTATAAGTAACAACTTATCAAGAGATTAATATCCTATCAGAAGGTAAGGAATAATTCAACGGAAAATCTTTCCAATGACAGCTTCTCTGTAATTTCTTGACAATGATCAAAGAAAAAATTAAGATATTTTTCCGACAGTTTTGTAAAGAGAGCTTTGAAGAAGTACCCCTTTTCGCTTCAGCATACATTTTTTGACCCATCTAAGCTCGCTTCATTGAAAATTCACAAACTCGCACTTCGGGCTCAACCATGTGAATTTTCTACATTACGCTCGCCAAGGTGGGTTCCCCAAAAAATCTATGAATTCGCTCTCAGGGAACTTCTTCAAAGCTCTCAGCAGGTTGTGCAAAGTCTCAAAGGGGCTGCTGCCAAAGGAACTTCCCTTTGGGCGACAGCCGCTGAATGGGGAAATATTTTGAGGTATTTTTTATCTGTTTTGGGTTTGGTATTAATAATTGAGGGATTGCCGTATTTTGCCTTTCCTGATAAGTTTAAGAAGATGATAAGTAGGCTTCCGGAGGTTCCAGACAACGTACTGCGGTTCTTTGGATTTATTGCTATGGGTATAGGCCTTCTCTTCATCTACATTTCAAGGGCTGGGGAATAATCGTAAGTCGTGAATCGTAAGTCGTAAGTCGAATAAAAATAAAAGCCCCATTTCCATTCCCGACTCCCGACTTACGATTCACGGTTTATCAGTCGAGGTTACAATGAGGCTTGAGGAATTCGATTACATGCTTCCAGAAGAATTAATTTCTCAGTATCCCATAGAAGAGAGGGACGACTCTCGTCTTCTGGTCGTAAATAGACAGGATGGCAGGATCGAACACTGGGCATTCAGTGATATATTCCATTTTATGGAAGCAGGGGATGTTCTGGTGATAAATGACACCAAAGTAATTCCTGCGAGACTTTTTGGAAAAAAGGAAACAGGGGGAGGGGTTGAAATACTGCTTCTGAGACAACTGAAACCGGCCGAACCTGAGGAGGGTAATGGGAAATTAAATATATGGGAATGTTTAATTAAATCGTCAAAAAGGCCGAAGGAGGGTTCCAGGATATCTTTCGATGAATGTCTGGAAGGAGAGGTGATAGAAAAAGGCTCCAATGGAAAGTGTGTTGTTAAGTTTCATTCAAAAGGAGATTTTCACGAGATACTAGATAGAGTTGGAAGGATGCCGTTGCCTCCTTACATCAAGAGGGATGGAGAACTGCAAGATGGACAAATAGATGTAGAACGATACCAGACAGTCTTTGCCCGGAATAAGGGTGCCATTGCAGCTCCAACAGCAGGGTTACACTTTACCCAAGGGTTACTTTCAAAGATCCAAAAAAAGGGGGTAAAGATTGTTTATATAACAGTTCATATCGGTCTGGGTACTTTTATGCCTGTAAGGGTAGAAAAAGTTGAAGATCATGTATTGGAAGCTGAGTATTTTGAAATCAGGCAAGATGCAGCGAGTTTAATAAATACCGCGGTGACCAATGATAAAAGGATTATAGCAGTAGGGACTAGTGTTACACGTGCCCTTGAATCCGCCGTGGTTGAAAACAGGATAATAAAACCGGCAGCGAGGTACACTTCTTTATTCATCTATCCCGGTTATCAGTTTAAGATTGTAGATACCTTAATCACTAACTTTCATTTACCTAAATCTACTCCATTATTACTGGTATCTGCTTTTGCAGAAAGGGCAATTATCTCAGATGCTTACCAAACAGCCATTGAAGCAAGATACCGTTTTCTTAGTTATGGGGATGGAATGATGATACTGTAATTGATATGGAATTTAAGTTTGACCTGCTAAAAAAGGATTCAGGTTCTAATGCCAGATTGGGTAGAGTAACAACCAGGCATGGAGGGTTTATAACCCCTGCTTTTATGCCGGTAGGCACCCAGGCAACTATAAAGTCTCTATCCCCGGCGGACTTGAAGGAGGTTGGGGCAGGGATTATATCCAGCAACACCTACCACTTATATCTACGGCCTGGCCACGAAGTCATTAAAAAATTGGGCGGGTTACATAAATTTATGGGATGGGATTTTCCTATTCTTACTGATAGCGGGGGATTTCAGGTCTTCAGTCTTGCAGCCCTTAGAAAGATTACCGAAGAGGGGGTGTATTTTCAGTCACATATTGACGGTTCCAGGCACTTTATATCGCCTGAAAAATCCATTGAGGTACAGGAGACTCTGGGATCTGACATAATGATGTGTTTCGATGAGTGCATCCCGTATCCTTCATCCTATGACTATACCTCTAATTCGGTTGAGATGACCGGCAAATGGGCTGAAAGGTGCAAGATTACAAAGAGGTCGGGAGATTCAGCTCTTTTCGGCATTATCCAGGGTGGTATGTTCGGGGACCTCAGAGAGAAAAGTGCAGAGTCTATTTTAAAGGTTGGCTTCGATGGTTATGCTATAGGCGGTCTGAGTGTCGGTGAACCCAGGCCGATGATGTATGAGATGATAATGAAAACTTTACCCTTTCTGCCGGAGGACAGCCCCAGGTACCTGATGGGTGTTGGTACCCCCGAAGATTTGGTTGAGAGCATAGGGCTGGGGTTCGATATGTTTGATTGTGTAATGCCAACGCGCAATGCCCGAAACGGGATGCTCTTCACTTCTAAAGGAAGGATATTGATAAAGAATGCCAGGTATATTGATGATAATTCTCCTTTAGATGACAATTGCCATTGTTATACCTGCGAAAATTTTTCCAGAGGATATCTTAGACACCTGTTAATCGCCAATGAGATACTGTCCCCCAGACTTAATACTATCCACAACTTAGCTTACTATTTTAAGCTTATAAATGAGATCAGGAATGCCATAGAAGAGGGCAGGTTCACGGAGTTTAGCAATAAATTCTATAATTTGAGAAATCAGAAGTCAGAATGAAAATAATTTCAATAAGCTGAAGAAATTCTGAGACATAATATTTGACTATAGCTGAGGATTAGGGTATAAGGGTTCAATTAAATTGGTATGAATTGTTCGTAAGTTGTGGGTCGGGTAAAGATAAAAACTCGTAAATAAACTATTATCAGGGAGGTGATTTTTTTGATTGATATTGCTTATGCCATGGGTGGTGATGCTATTGCTGGTGGAGCAAAGGGGATGGGTGCCTTTATTCCATTGATCTTGATGTTTGTGATTTTTTACTTCTTATTGATAAGACCACAACAGAAAAGGGCAAAACAGCACAGGGAGGTTCTGAAAAATCTCAGAAAGGGTGACACGGTTGTAACCTCTGGTGGTATTCACGGAAGAATTACAGGATTGACTGATACAATAGTTACCCTGGAGATAGCGGATAAGGTTCGGATAAAGGTTTCCAGAGGCCAAATTGCAGGATTGGGTGGGGGAAATGATAAAGAATAAACAGGTAAAGGGGGGTGGTTAAGATAAACTCGAATTATATTGGGAAAGTGTACTCTTTGTATTCTCCGGTTTACGACTTAATATTCGGCAAGATTATGGAACAGGGGAGGAAAAAGGCAATTGGCATGCTGAATGCGAATGGAGGCTCAAAGATACTGGAGATTGGTGTGGGGACAGGGTTAACCATTGGTTTATACCCGTCAAATTGCAGCATAGTCGGGATAGATATATCTGAAAAGATGCTTACAAAGGCCAGGAAGAGGGCTTCTAAGGTTCGGAATAACAACCATATCACCTTTAAGGTGATGGATGCCCTTAATCTGGACTTCGAGGACAACACCTTTGATGCGGTTGTTGCTTCCTATGTGGTTACAACAGTTAGTGATCCCCTGAGAGTATGTAACGAAATGAAAAGGGTATGTAAAGATGGGGGACAGATAATTGTTGTGAATCACTCAAGGAGCGGAAATGGATTTCTGGGCAAACTTGAAGATATAATTTCTCCTTTATGCTGGAAAGTAGGGTTTGCTACCGATCTTAATGTTTTGGAACCATTAGAGTCAAGCGGGATTAATGTTGATCAGGTAGTCCCTGTAAGACCTTTTAAATTGTACAAAGTGATTCAAGGCACTAAGATAGATGGACTCGTAAAAAGTCAAAATTAGGATGGCAAAGTAGGGGCAGACCCATGTGTCTGCCCAATTATTGGGCGAACACACAGGTTCGCCCCTGACAAATATACGCTGCAACGACGAGGGGTGCAGCGCAACGCCGCAGGTGGACTTTTTACGAAGTCAATACCATAAAGACAATTGGAGAATGGGTATGCCCGGTAATTTAAGATGGAAAGCCTTGGTAATTGTCATAATTACTATAGTTGCTTTGATTTATCTATCTGCTTCAATTTCTGATCAATTGCCTGGATGGTGGCCAAAGAAGAAGATAAAGTTAGGGTTAGATCTTCAAGGGGGCACTCATCTGCTTTTAGAGGTAGAGACTTCTAAGGCAGTGGAAAATGCGGTTGAGAGAGTTTCAGGGGATTTAAAAGATAGCCTTTTGAAGAAAGGGATAAGATATAGTAAACTGGAAAGGATCAATGGTAATGAGATACTGATTGAGTTTCAAAACTCCGTGTATATGGATAAACTTAAAGGGGTTCTTGATTCTGAATTCTTTAATTTAAAGGAGCTGACTGCAAAAGATTATGATGGAAGACTCTCAGTTAGATTAGGGTTTTCCGGTAAGGAGGTCGAACATATAGAGAAGCTTGCAGTTGATCAGAGTCTGGAGACCATCAGAAACAGGATTGATCAATTCGGTGTCAGCGAACCGATTATTCAGAGGCAGGGTGAAAAAAATATTCTTGTGCAGCTTCCCGGTATTAAAGATATAAATCGAGCCAAAGACCTTATAGGAAAGACTGCCCTTCTGGAGTTCAAGTTAGTTGATGAAGAGCATAGTATTGACGATGCATTAAGCGGAAATATACCTTCGGGAGACGAGGTTCTATACCAAAAGATTGTGAATAGGGAGACTGGGGGGAGTGTAAAGAAACCGTACCTATTAAAAGAGAAGACCTTGATGACCGGTGATGTTATAACCGATGCAAAAGTGCAGATTGACAGCCAGTATCAAACACCGTATGTGACTATGGAGTTTGATAACAGAGGGAAACGATTGTTTGACAGGATTACCGCTGCAAATGTAAATAAGAGACTTGCCATAGTCCTGGACAAAAATGTCTATTCTGCACCGGTTATCCAGGAGAGGATATCAGGCGGCAGCGCTCAAATTACAGGATCGTTTACCACTGAAGAGGCTCATGATCTTGCCATTGTTCTTCGGGCAGGCTCTCTTCCAGCCCCTGTGAGGTATATTGAAGAGAGGACCGTTGGCCCATCTCTGGGCAGAGATTCTATCCATAGCGGCATTGTATCTGTAATTATTGGCGGGATGGTTGTTATCTTCTTTATGACCTTCTACTATAAGCTCTCCGGTATAGTTGCAAATATGGCATTGGTCCTTAATATAATATTGATAATGGCAGCAATGGCAGCCTTTCAGGCAACCCTCACTCTGCCTGGAATAGCAGGGATTGTTTTGACTATAGGTATGGCTGTGGATGCCAATATTCTGATACTCGAGCGCACAAGAGAGGAGCTTTTGCTTGGTAAAACACCCAGGTCCGCCATTGATGCTGGTTACGACAGGGCATTCCTGACGATACTCGATTCCAATCTTACTACATTGATTACTGCTGCCCTCTTATTTCAATTTGGAACAGGGCCTGTCAAAGGGTTTGCAGTTACTTTAACCATCGGTATTGTTGCAAGTTTCTTCACTGCAATCTTCGTGACCAGGTTCATATATGATCTGGTCCTGACAAAGAGGAGAGTGAGGACACTGAGCATATGATAAGGATTATTAAGCCTGAAATAAACATAGATTTTGTCGGGAAAAGATGGATCGCCTTGCTGTTTTCTTCAGCGTTGATTTTAGTCAGTATCCTGTCGATAGTACTTAAAGGAGGCCTGAATTTTGGTATAGACTTTGCCGGGGGGACTTTAGTTCAGGTAAAATTCAAAGAAGAGACCAGTTTAAGTGAAATAAGGAAGGGTTTAAGGGAGATTGGTTTGGGGGACAGCATTATTCAGCAATACAGCGAAAAGGAAGGCGATGAATACATAATCAGGTTTAAAAATACATCTAACAATGAGGGATTATCAGATAGGGTTCAAGAGACGTTTCAAAAAAGGTATGGGCAGTATGGATTCGAGATAAGGCGGGTAGAGATGGTTGGCCCTCAGGTAGAAAAGGAGCTGCGTTATAAAGCGCTTATGGCTCTTATCTATGGGATGATCGGTATTCTGGCATATATCACATTTAGATTTGAATTCAGGTTTGCCCTGGGGGGCGTGCTGGCGCTGGTTCATGATACAATTATTACTATAGGCGCCTTTTCTATAACAGATAGAGAGTTTACCCTGCCGGTTCTGGCTGCCGTCCTGACCATTGTGGGCTTCTCAATAAACGATACTATAGTCATATACGACAGGATCAGAGAGAACCTTAGAAAAATGGCCGGAAAAAAGCTGGAACTGATTATAAATTCGAGTATTAATGAGACGCTTAGCAGGACTATCCTTACTTCCGGCACCGTCCTCTTTGTAGTTGTTGCATTATTCATTCTGGGCGGCAGTGTAATACACGACTTTGCCTTTGCCTTAATAGTAGGGGTTATTGCCGGCACCTATTCAACTGTTTTTATAGCCAGCCCCATAGTGATCTTATGGGAGAAATTTTTCCCAAGCAAGAAAGGTAAAAGGCGGTAACCTTTCTTTCGATCCAGAGTTGCTTCCTATAGCCGGTTAATCACATTTCTTAATTTTGCTTCTAATAGACCGTCTCCTACCTAGCCCATCCATTCAAGGGGAAACAATTATTAGCGAAGGATTTTGATGGATAAGATAACGGTAAATCTTGGCAGCAGAAGCTACCCAATATGCTTTGGTTATAGCAACCTTGTCGAATTAGGTAAAGTCATAAGGGAATTTGATTTCAGTGATAGAATCGGCGTTGTCACAAATCCTGAAGTGGCGAGGCTTTTTTTTAATACTGTAGAGAGGAGCTTGCGGGATGCAGGCTTCAATGTCTTTACAATTGAAATCCCGGATGGAGAAGGATACAAATCACTGGAATGGACAAGCATACTTTATGACAAACTTGTCTCTCTCAAGATGGATCGCAAATCTGCTTTGGTTGCTCTGGGGGGAGGGGTTATTGGAGATATTACCGGTTTTGCTGCAGCGACCTTCCTTCGAGGAATTCCCTATATCCAGGTCCCTACAACCCTCCTTGCCCAGGTGGATAGCAGTGTCGGTGGAAAGACAGGGGTAAACCATCCAAAGGGTAAAAACCTGATCGGCGCCTTTTATCAACCGCGTCTTGTTTTTATAGATGTGGATACACTTAAGACCCTTCCTGAATCAGAGTTTATTTCTGGTTTGGCTGAGGTAATAAAGTATGGAATTATATGGGATTCCGATCTTTTCAAGGACTTAGAGGATAATCTGGAAAGGATCATAGGACTGGATCGAAAATACATCTTAAGGATCGTAAAGAGGTGCTGCTCTATTAAGGCAAAGATTGTTGAGGAGGACGAGAAAGAGAGTGGAGTAAGATCGGTCTTGAATTTTGGGCATACAATAGGTCACGCGATAGAGGCATTGACGGATTATAAGAGCTATAAACACGGTGAGGCAGTGGCTATCGGTATGGTAACCGCAACCCAGTTATCAGTTGAAATGGGGGTCTGTAATGAAAGTGTTTTTCATAGGGTTAAGACATTGATTCAAAGAGCCGGCCTGCCGACAGATTTACCTGAATTCCCCAAAGATGAATACGTTAGTGCTATAGAACTGGATAAAAAAATGAGAAGCAATAAGGTCAAGTTTGTTTTAGCAGAGGATATTGGCCGTGTTAAATTTGCTGATTTAGCAGCAGAAGATATCTCTAAGTATTTAAATTAGGATCATCTCCAAATTAGTTGATAGATGATAAGGATTCGAGGAGTCCAGGATTCAAGGATTCGAGTGAAATGCTTAAAAATTATAGCCGAATTGTGAAC
>QZJR01000041.1 GCA_003599365.1 Deltaproteobacteria bacterium
ATAGCCACGGAAATCCTTTATCATCCACAATTATCTTCAGTTGTCAAAGAACAGAACGACAAAATACTATTAAAAGTCCTATTTTTCAGGATGAACTAAGTAAGATGTCTTTGCGAGGAGTTCGCAATGACAGGAATAGGTGCATTTTCAAGTGAAAATAAGGAAAGGCATTAGGGTACCCATTCTTATTTTTTCCCTTATAGGGATAATCATCTCAATGTACTCACTCCAGCAAAGGATAGATCATATTAAACTGGAAACGAGAGCAATTGAAGACTTAAAGTACCTCCCGTCAGGAAAATTTCTTAAACCGGCCGCACTTGGTTTCGATGAACTGTTAGCCGATCTACTCTGGGTCAAGGCAGTAACCTATTTTGGGGGACATTATCTTACAGACAAACAATACGATTGGCTCTATCACATCCTGGATATCGTTACAACTCTTGACCCAAGGTTTGAATATGTTTATGAATTTGGAGGGATAGTACTCTCAATCGAAGCAAACCAGATAAAGGAGAGTATAGCCTTACTTAAAAAGGGTATTGAAAACCATCCGGGGGAGTGGAAACTCCCATTTCTTTTAGGCTTTATTCATTTCTACTATCTCAATGATTTCGAAACTGCAGGCCACTATATCTCAAAGGCGTCATTGTTGCCAGGTCGACCTGATTTTTTACCTGCTTTGGCAGCAAGGTTTTATACTAAGGTCAATAAACCTCAAATAGCCATAGAGTTTTTAACCAGGGTATACAACAGTACCAATGATGAACGGGCAAGAAGAAACATTGAAAAAAAGATAAAAGAGATTACAACCGGTTCAAAGTAGAAGAAGAAAAGTTGCAAATGAGAAGAAGGGGAATTTTAATTGATCGCCGTTAAGACTCAAGGGCTGTCCAAGGAATTCAGGACAGGATTTACAATGAAGAAGGTAAGCGCACTTCATAACCTGAACCTGGAGGTTGAAGGGGGAGATATCTTTGGATATGTAGGACCTAATGGTGCTGGGAAAACCACAACCCTAAAGATACTTACAGGGCTTATATATCCTGCTTCTGGAAATGCATGGATTCTCGGAAGAGATATCAGAGACGTAGCCATCAAGAAGGACATCGGTTTTCTTCCCGAAGGACCTTATTTCTATGATTATCTTACAGCAAAAGAGTTTCTGTATTTCTATGGACAACTTTTTGGCATGAGGAAGAGAGAGATAGAAAAAAAGGTGGACGAACTCCTTGACCTGGTAGAGCTTAGGCATGTAAAGGATATTCAGCTTAGAAGATTTTCCAAGGGGATGCTCCAGAGAATAGGCATTGCTCAGGCATTGATCAATGACCCAAAGCTTTTACTGCTTGATGAACCTATGTCAGGATTAGACCCTATTGGAAGGGCGAAGATTAAGGAAATTATCCTTCGACTCAAAGAAGATGGAAAGACCATTCTGTTTTCATCACACATACTATCGGATGTAGAGATGTTATGCGACAGAGTGGGGATATTAACTCAGGGGAGATTAATAGATGTGGGAAGCTTAGATACTCTTCTTGGTTCCGGGATAAAATCCATAGAGATTGTGACGTCCCATATAGAAAAAGATACTTTAAGAGAGATTGAGACTGTTGCAGAGAAGGTAACTTTAAGGGATGAGAAGTTGGTCATTGTTGTTAATGGGGAAGAAGATAAGGATAGGGTATTGGGAATTATCAACAGAAATAATGGGAGATTGATTTCTTTAACACCTGGAAGAAAAACGCTGGAAGAGTATCTTGTTGAGAAGGTAAATAGAGGGGCTGCCTTATGAAAATAAGGGCTATTATGATCAACACCTTTAGAGAAGCTATCAGGGATAAGGTGCTGTATAGCCTTTTGTTCTTTGCGCTGTTAATGATTGGGGGATCAATCCTATTGGGCAGATTGACTATCGGCGAAAATATTAAGATTATAAAAGATATGGGATTGGCAAGTATCTCAATCTTCGGCTTATTGATTGCTATATTTGTAGGAATTGGCCTGGTTTATAAAGAGATAGATAAAAAGACAATTTATACTGTTATTGCAAAACCCGTCCATCGTTACCAATTCCTGTTGGGTAAATACCTGGGTTTGATCTTAACCCTGCTGGTAGAGGTTGCTATTATGTCTTTCGGCCTTCTGCTCTTGGTCTTATCCTATGAGGGTCATGTAGAACTTTCAATCCTTAAAGCGATCTTGTTGATCTTGTTTGAATTGATGACTATAACCGCCGTTGCAATTTTATTTTCATCTTTCTCTACCCCCATTTTAAGCGGATTATTCACTTTGGCTGTATATATAGCAGGACACCTATCTCGCGACCTGCTTGCCTTCGGAGTCGAATCCGAAAGCGCCATGATTAAATATTCTACAGCATTTATATACTATTCTTTACCGAATCTGGATAATTTTAATATTAAGGGGAGAGTAGTTCATGAAGTGCTTGTAAGCTGGGAGTATCTATCCTTTGCGATGCTCTACGGGGTTTTGTATATATCGATAATCTTACTTTTGTCCATGGTAATCTTTCAAAAAAGAGATTTCAGGTAGTGTCGGTTGTCAGTGGTCAGTTTTATTGATAATATTTTAAATAACGGTGAATAGAAATGATCAATAGCACCCTCAAAAAAAGGTTTATCGGTATATCAGTCGTTGTATTTTTAATGATTGTTATGGTATTTATAAAGGTATATTCAGGATCTATAAAGGAATATGAAAAGGGAGAAAAATCATTTGGAAAAGGGGACATGGAAGCATCCATTGTCTATTATCAGAGATCGATCCAATGGTATACCCCTTTCAACAAATATGTCTCCGGATCAGTTGAACGTCTCTGGGAAATTGGCAATAAAGCCGAAAAAAAGGGGGAGGACGCTCTTGCCTTAAAGGCATATCAGGAACTTCGAAGCAGCCTATATTCCGTGAGAAGCTTTTATACTCCTTATCCCGAATGGATAGAGAGATGTAATGATAAGATATCCTCTCTGGTAGCCAAAAAGGAGCCTTATTCAAAAGAGGACAGGGGAAAAACCTTCGGACAGAGGAAAGCCGAATCCCTCAAGATATTGAAGAAGGATTATGCACCCAATGTTTTCTGGTCAATATTTCTGGAGATTGGTTTTATAGGGTGGATCGGTTGCACTATCGGTTTCATCTTTCGCGTATTCACCGGAGAAAAGGGGTTCGATGGAAGACGGGCATTATTATGGGGTGGGCTTATAATAATCTTCTATGCCTTATGGATAGTAGGGATGATGAGGGCATAGAACAGGATTCAGAAGTCAGAAGTCAGGAGTCAGAAGCGAAATGTTAGTCATTTATATTTCAATGGTGATTGTTGGTATTTTAATGATTGGATGGGGTTTTTGGGCTGCTTACTACGCCAGAAAGCCATTTAATATGATTGGAGCTGTTTTTACCCCTATAGGATTAATAGTTGCCCTGTTAGGGGTGCTTTTAATATGTGTTCCGGGCTTCTTCTCGTCTTAAGGTTAACCCAAAAAACCCCTTAGAGGGAATATGGCATTTATTATCGGATACCTTATCCCTTTTATCTTTGGAACTATCATTGGCAGTTTCCTTAATGTATGTATATTCCGTCTCCCTGAAAAGCAATCAATAGTATCTCCTTCTTCCCATTGTCCAAACTGCCATCAGCCCATCAAGTTCTACTATAATATTCCAATTCTGAGCTTTCTTTTTCTAAGGGGGAAATGTAGCAATTGTGGAAAACCTATATCTCTCAGGTACCTTGTTGTTGAACTGCTTGCCGGTTTACTTTCTCTGGCGCTTTTCCTGAAGTTTGGCCTTTCCCTCAGCTACTTCGTATTTCTGGTTTTCAGCGCCTCATTGCTCGTCATAACCTTTATAGACCTGGACCACCAAATCATACCCGATGTTATTACCCTTCCGGGCATACTCCTGGGGTTTACAGCTTCTCTTTTCCTGCCCGGGATGACCTTCATGGATTCTATAATAGGTATTGCTGCCGGGGGTGGAGGACTCTTCCTGGTAGCAACGGGTTATCATCTTTTGGCTAAAAGAGAGGGTATGGGCGCAGGTGATATAAAACTTGTCTCAATGATTGGAGCATTCCTGGGCATAAAAGGGGTGATATTGACTATTTTTTTAGGCTCACTGTTCGGCTCATCGGTGGGGTTAATGGTAATGATTAAAGAAAAGAGAGACCGCAGATACGCCGTGCCTTTCGGCCCATTTTTGGCGATTGGTGCGATAATCTATATTTTTTGGGGGGAGATTATAGTAAGGCGTTACCTGTATCTTGGATAAAGGGTTCAAGGAATCAAGGGATCAAGTGATCAAGGGAATCAACAGCAGACATACAACAGCGGGCTTTAGCCCGCTGCAGCAAGCTAAAGCATGCTGTTGAGGACTCTAGAATCCTTGAATCCTTTTTAATTGCCGATTGCCTTTGGATTTGGTATGATATTTGCGTTCCATACATATTTACAGTTTTCCGTTACACAAAATGCCATTAAGGATTCATAATGTCTGAGAGATTGAATTTGAGAGGCAACTCCGGTTTTACGATCATAGAGCTAATAGCAGTCGCTGCAATCATTGCGGTAATGGCCGCTATTGCCATACCTAATATAATAAGCTGGATCCCTGTTATAAGAGTAAACTCAGCCGCCAGGGATATGGTCTCTGAGATGCAGCTGGTTCGAATGAAGGCAGTCTCAGAGAAAAACGATTATGTGATTACATTTGATACGACCACTAATCAATACAGTATTTATGATGACGGTGATAATGATTTCAGTACTGCAGGGGTTGAGGCTTCTGAACTGGTAAAGACTGTGGATATAGACGCAAATTATTCAGGCATCCAGTTTGGGTATGTAGCTGGTGAAACTGGAACCAGCGGCACTGCAATATCAACCTCAGTAACGTTCAGCAGTTTAAACGTGACCTTTGAACCGAACGGCACAGCAAACAAGAATGGAAGCATTTACCTCATACCGACCGAAGACATTGCCAACAGCAGAAGAGACAGGCAGAGGGCAATTACTGTGATACAGACAGGCAGAATAAAACTATGGAAGTATGATTCAGGCAGCAGCCCGTCATGGAAGTAAAGCAGATCAGGCGTTGCGGGTTACGAGTTGTGATTAAATTCAGCAGTCATAAAGAGGCAAAATCTAAAGGTTATAGGGCGTGTAAAGTTTGCAGCCCACCAGAAGATTGAATAACGGTAAGAATTTGATCATTGAAAAAGAATAAGAAAAGTATAAACTGGGATAACAACTCGCTATCAAACTAAACCACTACCGCCTAAAGGCGAGGGTTTTTCTCCCATTCCCCGGAGGTGCGCTAAATTTCAGAAACCTATGGAAAACAAATGAAATACGAGATAGAATTTAAACCGAGGGCAATGAAAGATTGCAAAAAGATCACAAAGCCCCAGTTACAGCAAATTTTTAATGGAATTGAAGAAATGTCAGATGATCTAAAGGGGGACGTTAAACGCTTGACCAACTTTACGCCGGAATACAGATTAAGAGTGGGTGATTACAGAGTCCTTTTCGAGACTGATAAGAACAAAATAACCATCTACCGGATACGTCACCGTAAAGATGTATATAGATAATGGAGGGTTAACATGATAGAATTACATCCTCAGGTAATCGAAAAGCACGGCAAGAAGGAATTCGTAATTCTTCCCTATGAGGATTTTTTAAAAATTCAGGAAGAACTCGAAAGCTATAATGATCTTCGTATGCTTCGTGAAGCCAAAGAGAAAGAAGGCAACGCTCCTACGATAAGCCTAAAAGAAGCAAAGAAGGAACTAAACATTGAATAGCGAACCAATCACTTCACCTGACACCAAGGGCATGGATACCCTCGGTCCCGGTGAGTTCGGCGTTATTGGTCATTCACAGTAGAAGTCCAAACCCCTAAAGGCATTGGAACTGACTCAATCATAGATGTTAAACCGAGGCATTCACCAATGATGAAAAGACTTTTTTCAAACGAAAAAGGCTTTACCCTGCTTGAGATATTGATTGCAATGACAATCCTATCTGTAGGTCTGCTCGCCCTGGCAGAGATGACAGTATATGTAATAAGGAGCAATGCCGTCGGGAATAAAGTTACCGACGCGACGGTTCTGGCTCAGGACAAGCTGGAAGAGTTGAGAACCCTCGGGTATTCGGATACTCAGTTGAGTAACGGGGGGGATAACAACGATGTTAGCACAGATATCCATTCAGGCACCCCCTCATTCCCCCTGTTTACCGGCCCTGACCACACCGATACCTGTAATAGCAGTTGTTCTGTGACTATTAGTCAGACCCCACAAAGGGTCTGGAATGTGGCAGATGACACCCCTGCATCCGGGATGAAGACCGTGACGGTCATTGTCGGCTGGAAGGATTCCATTAACCATTTTGTTGCTTTGTCCACTATAATAAGAGAGTAATATAATGTTGTCTGTATACAGGAAAGAGCTAGGTTTCACTTTGATAGAGCTTATGATTGCCCTTGCAATAGCAGGCATTCTTCTGGTCTCAATATATAATCTGTACATATCTCAAAGCACGACGTACACGGTACAGGAACAGGTTTCGGATATGCAGCAGAATGCCAGGGTCGCTATGGATATTGTATCAAGGCACATCCGTATGGCAGGGTTTGGACAGCCAGGCTGGACAACGATCAACGGTACTTCGGGCATTACTTACAAAGGCATAAGTGTTGCAGACGGGGGCACAGGAAACCCGGATACCCTTACTATCGTTGGATGCATTGATCCTCCGCCTGGCAAACTAGGATCAGCCGCTGCTGCAAGCAGTACCACCATCACCCTCCAGTCATCTGCCGAAGCAAACAAGTTTAATGATCCAACCAAGAGCGACATCTTCATAGGAGAACTTGAAAATGCCAAGGTAACCGGTATTGCAGGAGCCGTTTTAACCATTGATACAAACCCGATTCAGACTGGAAATCAGGGGCTTGTAAATGCATATTCGGCAGGCACCAATGTCTATCTTGTTAAGAGGGTCACATACACTATTGGCAGCACCTCTCTCAAAAGAAATGAAAACACGGGAAGCGGCAATGAAGAGATTGCGGTAAATGTCGAGGATTTACAGGTGACTTTTACAACACCAACAGTAAATCTTTCCATAACCGCCAGGACAAGAAACAAAGACCCTAATTATACCGGTGATGGCTACCACCGAATGACACTAACCTCGGATATAATAGCAAGAAATTTGTAGTAAGAGTAAGAGGAGGTCATAACCATGAAGATAATCCCTTTGATATTGAAAGACGAAAAGGGTATAGCGCTGGTTGTAGCCCTTTTGTTTTTGACGCTCTTATCACTCCTCGGGATTGCAGGGATTATCACATCTACTACGGACACAAAGATAGCAGGCAACACCCTTTCCGGCACAAAGGCGCTTTATATTGCTGAGGCCGGGTTATCAAGGGCTGAGGCAGAGCTGATCAATGATCTGAATAACGATCAGAATATCGCCAACTCCAGTTTTGCAGCAACATCAGGCACCATAACCATAACACCCAGTTCCACTGCCTTTTATAATGTATTCAGCAACATTTCATTCGGCGCAGGCTCCTATACTATCCAGTTTAAGAACTACGGGACTGCACCCAATTATGAGTCGGCAATTGTCCTTGTCAGATCCACAGGAACAGGCCCAAACTCATCTACAGTAACACTGGAAAGATACCTTTCGGCTGAAAACATCTCACCCTGGAACAATGCAATATTTGCTGGTGGAGGCGGAGGAGGTATTCCTATCACGGGGAGTACTGTAATAGCCGGCTCTATTCACTTGCTGGGCAACGGTCTGGCTCCTACGGCTACAGTCTTCAGTAACCAGACAGGTGATGTGCTAAACAGCAATACAGGCATGGATGCAACACTTGCCGGCAAGATTGCCGGTGGTACTACCTCTGATTTGGATGCAAAATTCAGGGTCAAGAACGGGCGGGTTGACCTGACCATAGGAAGCGGATACATAGCACAATCGTCAAACCCGTTTAAAGGTATATACGTAACAAACGGAATAGACTCTAACACTGATGGTGTAAATGATGATATAATAGGCGGAGACAATTCAGGGACAGGGCAGAACCTCTATGCCGACAAAGGTGCCAATTCCGCAGAGGCATATGACCTGGGAGATTACAATATAACATTGCCGAGCATTGATACGACCTGGATGGATGCCAACTCAAAAAACTTAACAGGAACAAACCAATATGTGGGTCCGGCTGGAAATCAAAAGGGCCTGATAGCCGGTGCGCTGGAATTGACAGGAGACTATAAAGTGACAGGGACCGATTATTATCCCAACATCGAACAATATGATGGGGTTGATTGGGCGTCCTCCACTAACGGCATCCGTTATAATTCGGTCACAAATGTGCTTGAGATAAAGGGGATAGTCAAGGTAACATCCCTAAATATAAGTGACGATATAACATACGCTGGAAAAGGGACTATATACGTGACAGGGACAACCAATATTGATGGTAATGTCCTGCCCGCAACAGCAGCATCCTATCCAACCACAAATGTTCTGGGTGTTGTGAGTACCGGGAATATGGCTCTGCCCTCAAGTGCTCAGAAGCTGTTAACAGGAGCTTACTACAGTTCTGGTACAGTTACCAGCAGTAAACAGAACGAACTGGCTGGCACGATCGTCTGTCAAAATTTTAATATAACTGCCCAGGTCCCCAGGATATGGCAAGTCCCTTCATTGGCAACGAATCTTCCCCCTGGAATGCCTGGGGCTACCCCGGTATGGGTTTTTACTGAAAAGACATGGCGGGAGATAACCAGGGATTAGCAAATATTTGTACAGGCAGGTCGTTCATTTGAAAAACAAGATTAAAGACAGTAAAGAACTGAAATCAGTTGTAGAGAGGTTGAAAAAAGAGGGGAGAAGGGTCGTCTTTACCAATGGATGTTTTGATTTGATTCATGTAGGCCACACCAGATACCTTGAAGAGGCTAAAAAACTAGGAGATATTCTGATAGTGGCTGTAAACAGTGATCGGTCTGTGAGAACTATAAAGGGGGATAAAAGACCCATTATCCCTGAAGAAGAACGGGCAGAGGTCCTGGCTGCCTTGCAATGTGTGGATTTCGTTGTAATATTTCATGAGCCTGATCCGTTAAATATAATCTCTTCTCTAAAACCTGATGTCTTGGTCAAAGGCGGAGACTGGGGAGAAGATGCCATAATCGGCAGAGAGGTCGTTGAATCTATCGGAGGAAAGGTCGTCCGCATACCTGAAATAAAAGGGGCGTCTACCAGTAGTATTATAGATAAAATCGTGAGTCGTACTTACGAGTAACGGGAGCTAAGCTCAAAGGCATTCTTTATCAATTCTACCCTTTCTCCTGCCTCTGAGATGTGAACCGCCACCACATCGAATCGGGCATCCATATCTTGCAGGTTGTTTTTGTTTATATAATTCAAAGCCACCTTGGAGATTTGGTGCTGTTTCCTTTTATTTACTACCTGGTAGGGATGACCATACTCCAGGGACGATCTGGTCTTCACTTCGATAAACGTGAGAGTCTTTTTGTCTTTTGCTATAATATCCACCTCTCCAAACTTACATGTATAGTTTCTCTCGATAATCTTATATTTCAACCTCTTCAAATATGAAACCGCGATTCCCTCCCCTCTTTTACCCAGGGAGATCCTTTTTTCAGTCATCGTCCATCCATTCACGAATTACGACTTACGACTCGCGACTCAAATACTCTCTTACACCTCTAAAGGTTTTTCTGTGGATTTCACAGCACCCGGATCTTTTAATCGCCTGCATATGCTCCTCTGTCCCGTATCCTTTGTTCCTGGCAAAATTGTACTGGGGATATATGCTGTGGTATTCAACCATGATTTTGTCTCGAGTAACCTTGGCAATGATGGACGCAGCAGCAATGGAAGGACTAATGGTATCACCTTTTTTTATGGCTGATTGAGGGATTTGGGTTGGGATAGAATGTATACCATCGACCAGGATATAGTCGACTTGAGAATTTAAGGCAGCTACGGCTGATTGCATTGCTTTAAGGCTGGCCTGAAGGATATTGATTCTTTCAATCTCTCTTTGATCTACAATACCAACACCTACTGCTTCAGCTTGTCTGTAGATTTCACTGAATAATATCTCCCTTCTATTGGCAGATAGCTTCTTAGAATCTGAAATACCCTGGATAGTATGGTTCTCAGGAAGGATAACGGCAGCAGCAACTACAGGGCCTGCCAGAGGCCCTCTTCCTGCCTCATCGACTCCGGCTACGAATCGGTATCCCCTTGCGTATATATCTCTCTCTGGATGAACATGGGAGGAAGATATAATTATCAGACTCTCCGCTCCTTGATACGAGCAGCCTTGCCCTTCAGTTCTCTAAGATAGTAGAGCTTAGCCCTTCTGACAAGTCCTTTGCGAACAACCTCTATCTTGGCAATTCTAGGCGAATGGAGGGGGAAAATTCTTTCTACCCCAACACCGTAAGAGATCTTTCTTACAGTGAAAGTTTCTCTGCTTCCTCCTCCCTTTCTACTGATCACAACACCTTCAAAGACCTGTATCCTTTGCTTGTCTCCTTCTATAATCTTAGAATGGACTTTAACAGTGTCTCCAGGTTGAAAGTCCGGTATGTCAAGGTTTATGTGTTCTTTCTCAATAAGGTCTACAGTACCATTCATAATTACTCTCCCTTTTATTCGATTTCCGACTTCCTACTCACGATTCACAATTCACGACTTACGATTCACGACTCACGGTTTTCTCTATCTCATTCCTAAAAGTCTATCCAGAATTATAGCCGCTGCTGATCTGACCGATAAATGATAGTAGCCGGTATTGCCTCGAATAGGAGCCAGGACATAGTCTGAATCCCTGATAACATCTTCAGTTACTCCCCACCCGGTTCCCAATAATAAAAGATATGGCTGAGAATCTTCCTCAATCAGTTTCTTTAGATTTAAATAATCGATACTTCTTTCTAAAGGTTTGGCGTCAGCAATTATCGTTTTTGGCTTAACCCCTTGATGACTGTAGATATCTTCACAGACATCATCCAATGAATCAGCTATTGCAACCAGCTCCAGGGCTTCCTTTCTCTTAGGATTATAATCGGCACCGGGACCTGTCAGCCAATGAGAAATAATCCTTTTTGCCAGTATCTGTTGTTTTATGAATGGGATTACCAAATAGTATTTGGCTATCCCAAAAGTAGTAGCTGCTCTTGCAATATCATGAACATCCAGATTGGTCAACGCAGTAGAGACAACCCTTCTGTTTTTGTCATAAACAGGATAGTGCAGCAAGGCTAAATAGAGATTTGCCCTTTTTATTGTATTTACCACCTCTTACCTGGATCCAATTCTTGTTTTATCTCCGATAGTATTCTTAAATCTTCATCAGACAGCTCGGCCTCTTCCAATAGATCCGGCCTTCTTTCAAGTGTCCTTCTAAGGGACTGAGCGTGCCTCCATTTGTTGATTGCCTGATGATTACCGGAAAGGAGTACCTCTGGGACATCTAACCCATTGTATTTCCTTGGGCGAGTATATTGGGGATATTCCAATAACCGGTTGAAAAAGGACTCATCCTCTGCTGATTCTGGATTTCCCAGAACTCCGGGAATTAATCTTGCAACGGCATCGAGCAATACCATGGCTGCCAGCTCTCCACCGGAAAGAATATAGTCACCGATTGAGATCTCCTCGTCAACATACTCTCTCACTCTCTCGTCTATCCCCTCATATTTGCCACAAATAATTATCAGGCATGAAAGCTTTGACAACCCTACAGCGTATTTTTGATCAAACCTCTTTCCCTGAGGGGTAAGTAAGATAACTCTTGATTCTCCAATGCGAGGTCTCACCTTTCCAATAGCCATAATGATGGGCTCCGGTTTCATCACCATTCCCCGGCCGCCACCATAAGGATAGTCATCGGCAGTATGGTGTTTGTCTGATGTAAAATCACGGATATCATGAACCTTTATCGCAATCAAATTTTCTTCTTGTGCCCGTTTTAATATGCTTTCATTTAGTGGCGAAGAAAACATATTTGGGAATAAGGTAAGGACGTCAAATCTCATCATCTTCAAAGAGCCCTTCTAACGGATGGATAATCATTGTCTTTTCTATAACATCTATCTTAATGACCACCTCAGCGATTGCCGGGATCAGATATTCCTTGTCCTTATTGCGAATAACATAGACGTCATTGCTTCCGGTCTGAAGGATTCTTTCCACCTTTCCCAGAAAGGTGCCTTCGTCAGTAAATACCTTTAAACCAATGATTTCAAACCAATAATACTCATCTTCAGAAAGGGGGAGGAGCTTGCTTTTCTTAATAAAGATAGAGGTTCCTATGAGTTTTTCCGCTTCATCAATTGAAGATACACCATCAAGTTCTACAAGGATAATGTTTTTATGAGGTTCAACATTAGTAATTTCGTACCTTTTAAAGTCCCCTTTTTCATCTTTTGCATAAAAAAACTTCTGTGAGGTGAAGATCGCTGGGGATTCGGCATAGGAATTCACCCGTAGCTTGCCTTTAATTCCATGGGTACTGACGATCTTTCCTATAACTAACAGCCCATCTTCCATAGCAAAGAAAAAGTCACTCAATGATCTCCAACACAGATCTCTTCCTGATCTTTGTTGAAGCAGCAGACAAGATGGTTCTCATTGCTCTGGCAGTTCTTCCCTGTTTTCCAATTACTTTCCCCAGATCCTCTTTTGCTACCCTCAACTCTATAACTGAGGTTCTTTCTCCATGGACCTCTGAAACCACTACTTCATCAGGGCTGTCCACCAACGATTTAGCAATGTATTCAATCAAACCTTTCATCTTTAGTAACCTCCACCTTTCAAATTTTTAAAGGGAGCCTTCTTGCCGGCAGCCTAACCATTGAGCAAATAGAGATTTAAATCAATCAGTAAGTATACCCCTTTTCTTTAAAATGCTTTTGACCGTCTGTGTCGGTTGAGCACCTCTTTGAATCCATTCCTTTATCCTTTCTTCCTTAAGTTTGATTTCAGCAGGATCCGGATGAGGATTGTACGTACCAACAACTTCAACATAATTGCTGTCCCTTGGCGAAGCTGAGTCAGCAATTACTATCCGATAAAAAGGCCATTTCTTAGCGCCCATCCTTGCCAGTCTTATCTTCACAGGCATATTTTTACCTCCTAAAAGCTTAGTCCTTCTGGCATTTAAAAGGGTAACATCCCACTTTTAAACCCCTTCATTCCGTTTGTGTTAAGTTTCTTAATCATATTACGTGCTTGAACATAATTCTTAATCAATTTATTTACATCCTGAACACTGGTGCCACTGCCCTTAGCTATTCTCTTGCGACGACTTCCATTTAATATGGTATGATTTAATCTTTCCTTTTTGGTCATCGAATTTATAATAGCTTCTATCTTCACCAATTCCCCTTCATCAGGCTGTAATCCTTTAATACCCTTAATCTTATTAACTCCCGGGATCATCCCCAGGATTTGATCCAATGAACCCATCCTTTTTATCTGTTGAATCTGCTCCTTAAAGTCCCCTAAAGTAAAGGCATTTTTTCTTATCTTCTTTTCGAGTTCCCTTGCCTTCTTATCATCAAAAGCAGCTTGGGCTTTTTCAATAAGGGACAAAACATCTCCCATCCCCAAAATACGAGAAGCCATCCTGTCGGGATAAAAGACCTCTAAGGCATCGAGCCGCTCTCCAGTACCAACAAACTTGATAGGTTTGTTGGTAACTGCCTTGATAGACAAGGCTGCTCCACCTCTTGCATCACCGTCCATCTTGGTAAGGATAACTCCGTCAATACCGAGTACTTCATTGAATTTACCGGCTACGTTAACCGCATCTTGACCAGTCATTGCATCGGCCACCAGTAGAATCTCTTTGGGTAAAACCCGTTCCTTTACCCTCTGGAGTTCTTGCATCAATTCTTCATCTATGTGTAACCTTCCGGCAGTATCGATAAGGACAACATCATGCCCATTAATACTTGCAGACCTTAAGGCATTAGTGCAGATGGTTAATGGATCTTCCCCCGGTCCGGGATTATACACATCAATCTCTAGATCCTTTCCCAGTTTCTGCAACTGGTCTATTGCTGCCGGACGGTAAACATCAGCCGGAACAAGATAAGTGTCACGTTTCTTCTCTTTCAAGAATCTGGCTACCTTACCAACTGTTGTTGTCTTACCAGACCCCTGCAACCCGACAAACATTACAGATACTGGAGACTTTCCCGACAGGTTCAGTTGAGAATTCTCCCCGCCTAAAAGATTGGTAAGCTCTTCGTTAACGATCTTTATTACCTGCTGAGCAGGAGTGAAGCTAGTCAGAACTTCTTGCCCTAAGGCTTTAACCCTAATGGCTTCAATGAAGTCCTTGACAACCTTAAAATTAACATCTGCCTCTAAGAGGACCAGGCGAATCTCTCTCAGAACATCCTTGATGTTCTGCTCAGTGAGCTTACCATGGCCCCTGAGTTTTTTGAATACTGCATTTAACTTTTCTGTTAAACTCTCAAGCACAAGCTCTCCTTTTAAAGAGAAAATTTAATTCGCAGTTTAATGTAAGCTTGCTAATCTAAATAATTTTTGATGATTTGTCAAGGGGAAAACTGACAACAAAATATAATTATTCATCTGCTTAACGCTATACTCAAAGCTGTAGTTAACTTGATGGTATCTTCATCCGCCTTTCTCAGTCGGGTGCAAACCAATCGGGCAATATTTTTCACGATCTTAAAACCCATTCTTGGGTCTTTATCTGCCAATTTTTGAAAATCTTCCTTTTTTATTTCGCGAAGGGTACAAGTACTAATTGCAATAACAGAGGCAGTTCGGACGTTATCTTCCAGCAGCCCCACTTCACCAAATATTATGTGGTCACTGGCATTCAATCGTGTCAGTATCTTTTCTTTTTCTTCAAAACCCTGTCCGTCGATTTTCATAGTCAATGTCTTGGACACCTCAACTGACCCATCCATTATGATGTACATACTATCGCCCACATCCCCCTCCTGGATGATTGTTGACCCGTCAGGGACATTAATTTCCTTCATTATTGTTATAATTTTTCCAATCTCTTCTGTGGTTAAGTCAGCAAAGACAGAAATCTCTCTCAAAAAAGCAACTTCGTCCATAGCTTCTCCTGTAAGCTTTCAGTCATCAGAGGTTGACCGCTGAACGTTTCCCTTTTTTAAATCTTTTGCCACTAATAATGACAGCAAAGTCGTTTTTTGTTATAATGTAATCATCCTCCGGGTTTATATTAACCCCAATCTCTTCTTTATCAGAGAAATAGTTCTTATCAGACTCTTCAAATTTTTTCTTTATAAACATGTCGATAGCCGAGACATCGTCAGACAAAATATCCTCTAACTGTAACCCCTTCCTTTCGGTTAACATACCAATAAGAACTGAATTGTGCTTCTCCCTCAAAAATTGCACCAACTCTACGTATTTCTTTCCAACAAACCTATCTGGTATTTCAATTTTCTCCAGTCTATGTTCCTCATCATATGATAACAGGCTGGAAACCACTTTAGATAACCCGGGGTGTACTGTAGCGCTGGCCAATAGTTCTCCTACATGTTCGTCCCTTACAATGATTTCATCTACATTTGCCCTCTTTAAATGCTGTTTGTTCTCTATGCTCAATAGCTCTGCACAGGTTCTGACATTTGGCGCTATCGTCTTTATGGCGAGGGTTCCCAGAGCTGTCCGTTCATCAGCCTTCTGTAAAGCGTGATCTCCGGACGTATCGGCAAGGACTATGGCATACTTAGCCTTTTTTATGTTGGCCCGATTCAATACGTCTTCATGAATAAAATTGCCTCTAATAAACTTAAAATCGTATTTTTCATACTTGGATCTCAGGGAATCTATCTCATCCACAGAGAGTTCGTTTACGATTACAATGGTGTTCTTCTTTGTATGGTCATCCAGTGTAAACACTTTAATTGCCTTTTCAGCATTTGAATTCCAGCCGCAGATGACGATGTGATCCTTATCTTTAATTGTTTCCAACCCTCTTCCCTCCTTGATCTTTTGCTGAACAAATAACGAGGCTATGGTGGCGGTTACAATGGAAAGCAATCCAATCCCTGAAAACATCAGTACCAGACCAACCAGTTTTCCAGCCAATGTGCTGGGCACTTTGTCTCCATATCCTACTGTTGTAACCGTAACTACTGCCCACCAAAATGCATCCCCCATGGTTCTGATAGAAGCCTTCATCGCATCACGTTCAAAGAAATACATACTGAGAGAGCAGAGAGACAAAACCAAAAGGGTTAAACCCATTACCCTAAACAGGTGCTCTCTCCTGACGGTGAGAAATATCTTATTCAAGAAACCTAATATACTACTAAAAAAGCTATATAATTTTTGCATAAGAGGTTTTATAGACTATTACTTTGCAATTGTAATTTATACTTTCATGCCCATCAGCCCGGTCTTTTCAGTCATAAAGCGGTCGAATCCGTCATCGTCAAGTTTGGTACGTTGTCCCAGAAACTCCTCTACCATGGGGCCTCCGGAATATACCGCTTTCGGAGCGTCAGAGAGAACAGCTTTCAAAATTATGTCTGCAATCAAATCCGGCCCTGGAATATAAATGCCGGTAAATACCTTCCCTAAACTGGCACCGGAAGCCTGGTAAACCGGCTTATAATCTGGGGCGGTCCTGGCAAGAAGGTCACCTGTCATTTGATTGGCCACCTCGTTAAATTCCGTCGCTATCGCACCAGGGCGAATCGCAACTACTCTTATTCCAAAAGGTCGTACCTCCATACGCAGCGCATCAGTAACAGCCTCTACAGCATGCTTTGTAGAGGCATAAACCCCACCCAAGGGAAAGGTGAATTTCCCGGCTATGGAACTTATATTGATAATCGTACCTCCTCTGAGCCGGCGCATTCCCGGCAAACATGCCTGGGTAACTTGTATCATAGCAAAGAGATTTACCTCAAAAACACGCCTGACGTCCTCAATGGAGACATCCTCCAGCGCTCCTCGTACACTGTATCCGGCATTGTTAATGAGAACCGAGACAGGCTCCTGCAGATTTGAAATATCACGGCAGAATCTTTCAACGTCCTCGGGATCTGACAGGTCTACCTGTCGTGGAGTAATGCCTTGAACCTGATCTGCGAGTTCAGCAAGACGATCTCTACGCCTGGCTGCTGCAATAACCTTAAAACCCTTCCCCGCAAGCCTTATAGCTGTCTCCCGGCCTATCCCACTGCTTGCTCCTGTAACCAGTGCCATTTGTCCTTTTTCTCCCATTTTAACCTCCTAATCAAGACATTATTCCTTTCCAATGTCCTTTTTTTGCGATTGTATCTTATGTCTAAAGATTAAATATATGGATCATCTCCAAATTAGTTGGTGATCCTATGAGGATTCAAGGGTTCCAGGATTCAAGGATTCAAGTGAAATGCTGAGAAATTATAAAGAATTAAAGG
>QZJR01000082.1 GCA_003599365.1 Deltaproteobacteria bacterium
AACAAGGCGTTACTGCGTCCGAAGCTTTGCGCCTCCTGTTTCAGGGACAGTGGCCTGAATTTATGAATGTCAAAGAGCAGGGTGCTGAATAGTTACAAATGGAAATAGATACCCTGAATTCTTAAAAATAGTTAATCGCATAGGCTTTACTACGACCCACATATGGACTTTAGGTAAAAAGGAGATAAGAATAGGTATAAGAAATTGGGGCTCTATATACAGTTCCTATATGGAAATATATTACAAACCAATAGCTAAAGAAGTTACGGATTATTGGGCTTCTAAAGATGAGCAAAAAAGAAAAAAAGCTGTAAAAGATTTCTAGCGTTTAGCGAAGGATAAAGCATAATCCCACAACCAGGCATCTATAATGAGATATGTTAATGGTGAAAATGTCTTTCAGATTAAACTAGGAAGGTTTGAATGAACCAAAAAGATACACGAACGATAAGATGTACTGAATGCGGCACTAAAAACAGGATTCCTATGGATAAGGCCGGAGCTTATGCAAAATGCGGCAAATGCTCTTCCCCTCTTGATACAAGCGATCTTCTGAACAGAAGTACTATAATTGTGACTGATGATAATTTTGCATCGAAAGTCTTGAAATCCCCGATTCCCGTCTTGCTCGACTGCTGGGCTCCCTGGTGCGGGCCATGCAAAATTATTGGTCCGATTATGGAAGAGCTTGCTGAAGAATATTACGGTAAAGTAAGGGTATGCAAACTAAATGTCGATGAAAACCCTGCAACTGCCTCAAGATTTAAAACAAGGAACATTCCGACAATGCTGATATTTGATAACGGAGAACTGAAAGATACAATCATTGGGGCAGTTCCGAAACAGCAGATTGCAAGCAGGATATCTTATTTTTTCTTATGACCATAATATGACTAGCGGCGGTTGATGCGCAACGTTATGAAGAAAGAGAGAGGAAACATAGAATGAAAAAACTTTTTTACGCAATATGTTTGACATTGTTACTATCAAGTAATGTTGTAGCTGAAGATGTAAATGCAGTCGAAGTTAAAGTATTAGCGAAAACAAGTATAAGCTGGGACGGGCAAGTTTTGCCGAACTACCCAAAAGGCAAGCCGGAGGTTACAATTTTAAGAATTAAAATTCCGCCGGAGGTACAGTTGTCAATGCATAAACACCCTGTGATAAATGCAGGCGTATTATTAAGTGGAGAACTGACTGTAGTGACAGAAAGCGGTAAGACATTACATCTCAAATCCGGGGATTCGATCGTCGAAGTTGTGAATACCTGGCATTACGGAAAGAACGAAGGCGATAAACCGGCAGAGATTATAGTTTTCTACGCTGGCATATCTGATATGCCTATAACCATTAACAAATAGAATTGAATCAATACAACTAAAAAAAGGAGGTTACAATTGATGTATGCTCAACGTAAGTTAATCTGCCAATTCGTTATAGCATGCATTGTGGCTGTGGCAATATCGTTCCCTGCTGTTGCGCAAAGAACGAACGATTCAGTGCGTGATCGGCAGCTGATCGAATCACCTTGGCGAGGAAAGTGGTTATCGGATAAGGGCTACTCATATTCTGCGAATGTAAGTTTACGTGTTGACCAGGATTTTTCCGTAATTGGCCAGATTGCGTGGGTTCTTGAGCGATCGCCTCGTGCAGAGGATCAGACCAAACTTGGATTTGGCGCGATTGAGTATGTTCGCGGAAAGTTCTTTCCAGAGGCTCGCGTCTTAAGACTCGAGGGCTATCAAAAAAACGACCCGCATAAGGTAATCGGACTGGACAGATACCATCTGGTCATTTCTGATAATGAGAGTGTACTTGGGGGGATTACCTGGAATCACGGCGACTGGGGCGGTCTCATTACACTGATTTGCGTGAACAATCCGTAGTCCCTAACATCAACTTGGAGTAGGATGCATGTTCTGCTCGCACCTCTCAGCCCCCACGTTGAACCTGTAGAAAAGTCTGGATTTCTCCAATAATTACTTTATTAGACGGTTGATTTATGACACTATCACTGCAATAATACAAGGTCAAACCCTGTCTGCCTAACAGGCAGGCGTTTGACTTTTACATAAGGAGATTGCAGCACGTTACAAGTTTGATGGCTTCGTAAAAAGTCAAAACTCCCTTTCCCTCGACGGGAGGGTGGATATACATAGTGATTTCTATCTGTTAGAATCCTCCTCCCTTTTATTCCCTCCCACCAGGGGAGGGAAAAGCTACTTTTTAGTTTGGAAGAGTTAAATCTTGAATTGGAGGTGCAAAAATGACAATCGTGGCAAAGGATGGTATTGTACAAATTGAGAGGCTGGAATTAGGGACCTTTGGTACAAACGCTTATATCGTAGTGTGCCAATTGACCAAAGATAGCGCCTTGGTGGATGCTCCCGGGGAAGCTCCTAAAGTTATGGAGCGATTGAGGGGGACAAATCCCAGGTACATACTGATCACTCACGACCACTGGGACCATCTCGGTGCTCTTTCCCAGTTAAAGTCGGAACTTAAAGTTCCAATCGCTGCCCACCCTGCAGACAGTGCAAATTTGCCTTCAGTCCCGGAGATACTTCTCAATGATGGTGATGTGGTAACTTTTGGGAACGTAAAGCTCGGGGTGTTGCATACCCCTGGACACACACCTGGCAGTATATGCTTCCTGACTGGTAATTATCTGCTGTCTGGCGATACTATATTCCCTGGTGGTCCGGGCAAGACCTCGTCGCCATCTGCCTTTGAGCAAATAGTCGAATCCATAACCAACAAGATTTTTGTGCTGCCAGGGGATACACAGATATTCCCTGGGCATGGTGATTCCACACTGCTAGAGAGAGAGAAACAGCAATTCGAGGCATTTTCTTCACGCCCCCGTAAATCCAATCTTTGTGGGGATGTGCTTTGGCTTTCGTAATAGGCAACTCTACCCACTTCCAAAGATTAGCCCCTTTTCCCTTGACAGACGGTAACAATTATGGTCTTATGAACAACTGCAGATATATATTAATTAGTTCACACTGAAAAATTCCCTTTTCCCTTAATTATCTATAGGTGAGCAGGATTTTGAGATACCCAAACGAAAAAAGGACGATTTCCCAAAACTTTTATTTTTATAGGTGGTGTGTTTCCAAAAGGAGGTTCTGTGTATGGCTAATATAGAAAAGGCTATCAAGTTTCCATTTAATGATGAGCAGTGGTTGCAAAAGCTTATTGTAGGAGGAGTGCTTAATTTAATCCCTATTATAAATTTTCTTTCGGTTGGTTATGCCTACCAGGTATTTAAGAGCACCTTGAAGAAGGAAGATGCTGTTATGCCGGAATGGAGAAACTGGGGTGATCTGTTTATTAAAGGATTGGTCATTGCCGTAATTTGCTTGTGTTATAGTTTTATTCCAGGCTTTATCACCGTTTTAGGTGTAATCTTAATAACCAAAGGGTGGCTTGCCAGTTTTCTGGGCGCTCTTTTACTCATTATTGGTTTTGCAGTTGGATTGGTGATTACGTTCTTTTTACCTATGTCCATTGCCAGCTATGTATTAGGGGGAGAACAGATTGGAGATGCCTTTAAAATTGGATTCATTTTGGACAAAGTGAAAGAAAGATTGGATAGCTATCTTGTTTCTTATCTCGTCGGCATAGGAGCGATAATACTTGTTGCTCTGTTTATTTTTGTTCCCATTGTAAAATATCTTATCTTGCCGATAGCTCTGTTTTATGTATATCTATTCCTGTCTATACTCTTTGGGGACACATGTGCCTCTGTTGCAGATGTAACTGAGGAAACGATAGAAGATGAAATATGAAGATATATAGCATTTGAAACTGATAAAAAAGCTGGGTATTTTTAATATGCCCGGCTTTTTTTATTGTTGAATCATCTCCAGATTATTTGCAATTTGTAGATAAAGGAATCAAGTCCCTGAGAGTAACATTCAGAGGCAGGGGGGTAGGGGCAATCCCCTGTGGTTGCCCTGTAGGGGCAGGGATAACCCTGCCCCTACCAAATGGTAGGAGAACATTATTTTAGAAGAATATGATAAGATTAAATGACATTATAGACAAAATACATGCTCATAATCCTGATACAGATGTGGATTTGATTGAAAAGGCGTACGTATTCTCTGCCAAGATTCATCAGGGACAGGTTCGGCTCTCAGGTGAACCTTATCTCATCCATCCGTTGGAAGTAGCAGGTATTCTTGCTGATCTCAAGTTAGACGTTGCAACTATTGCTACCGGGCTGTTACATGATGCTGTGGAAGATACTTTTGCAACCTTAGAGGAAATTGAAGAGTTATTTGGTAAAGAGATTAGTCCCCTGGTTGATGGGGTTACAAAGATCAGTAAGATTACCTTTGGAACTCATGAAGAACAGCAGGCTGAAAATTTTCGAAAGATGCTGATAGCGATGGCTAAGGATATAAGGGTTATACTTATAAAATTAGCCGATAGGCTCCATAATATGCGAACACTGGAGTACCATTCTCCAAAAAAGCAGAAAGAGATTGCTCAAGAAACCCTGGATATTTATGCCCCATTGGCAAATAGGTTGGGTATAGGCTGGGTTAGGGCTGAGCTTGAGGATCTTTCCCTACAGTTTCTGGAACCAGAAGTATATTATGACCTGATGAGTAAGATTGTAAAAAGGAAGAAAGAGGGGAATGCCTATATACATGAGGTAAAAACTATTATCTCCAATAGATTGGCAGAGCACAACCTTAAAGACCATGTGGAGGGGAGATTAAAGCATATCTATAGTATATATCAGAAGATGAAGAAGCAAAACATAGAGTTTGATCGGGTTTATGACCTTATTGCCTTCAGAATCATTCTTGACAGTGTTCAGGAATGCTATGAAGCCTTGGGAATTATTCATTCCCTTTGGAAACCTGTTCCCGGTCGGTTCAAAGACCATGTAGCTATGCCGAAAGCCAATATGTATCAATCCCTCCATACTACAGTTATAGGGCCTCACGGGGAGAGGGTCGAAATCCAAATACGAACAGGAGAGATGCATAGGATTGCAGAAGAAGGAATAGCCTCCCATTGGAAGTATAAAGAGGGGAAGGACATTGGGGAAAAGACAGACAGAGAGTTTGCCTGGCTGAGACGACTTCTGGAATGGCAACAGGACATGAAAGATCCTGGAGAGTTTTTAGAATCGGTTAGGGTTGATCTTTTTCCAGAAGAGGTATATGTATTTACCCCGAAAGGGGAGGTAAAGGAGTTCCCCCGAGGTGCTACTCCTTTGGATTTTGCTTATAGCATTCATACCGATGTAGGGCATAAGTGTAACGGAGCCAAAGTAAATGGTAAGATTGTTCCCTTAAAATACGAGTTAAAAAACGGCGATACTGTGGAGATAATAACCTCCTCCAACCAACATCCCAGTATTGACTGGTTAAAAGTTGTTAAGACATCCAGGGCTAAGGCAAAGATTCGGCATTGGGTGAAAACCAATCAACGCGAGCAGAGTATTTCACTGGGGTTGGAAATCTGTGAAAAGGAGTTTAAAAAATACAAACTCAACTTTTCAAAGCTTACAAAGACGGGTGATCTGAAGGTAATAGCAGAGGAGTTTGGCTTCCATGATGTGGACGACCTGCTGGCTGAGGTGGGGTATGGAAAGCTTTCTGTTAAGCAAATAATACATAGAATAATACCGCAAGAGAGATTAGATACGGAGTTTACAGAGGAGGCAATATTACAAAAGGTTACCAAGAAGGCAGGCAAGAGAGATGGCGGTGGTGTTAAGATACGAGGCGTTGAGGATATAATGGTGCGCTTTGGAAAGTGCTGCAACCCGCTCCCCGGTGATGATATAATCGGATATATTACTCGTGGCAGAGGGGTTACCGTTCACCTCTCTAACTGTCCCACTATTCTTCATAATGTATCTGAAAGAACGATAGATGTGGAATGGGATATAGAAGATAAATCAATGCATCTGGTTAGAATTAGGGTTGTCTGTGTAGATAAAAAGGGGCTGCTTGCTGCCATGAGCTCCTCTATTGCTTTATCTGAGGCCAATATTATAAATGCACAGATACATACCACTCAGGAGAAAAAGGCAGTGAGTATATTTGAGGTTGAGGTAAGTGATCTAAAGCACCTTCAAAATATAATTAATTCCATGCAAAACATCAAAGGCGTTATCAATGTTGAAAGACTGAGAACATGAACTAATTAGACATTGGTTACAAATCCAGACCTTATGCAACGGGTACAGACATTAATCCTTTTTACCGCCCCGTTTCTAACTGCCTTTACCTTTTGAATATTTGGGTACCATCTCCTTTTGGTTTTATTATTGGCATGGCTGACATTATTACCAACTGACGGACCCTTTCCGCATATCTCACATACTCTTGCCATTCTAGACCTCACAACTCTATTGAACTAATTAAACATCCGGGAATTTCTACAGATCCCCAGAACTTACCTTGATTCCATTGTCAATTAAAAGTGCTGTTAGTACCCCTTTTCCTTCTTTTAAACCATCATCATCCCAGATGTAATTAACACCACATGAAGGGCTCTTATCCTTTAAGATTGCTTTATCAGCCCCTACCAACATGGCAATATTGAAAGCTTCAATAGCGCCTTTTATAAACTGTCGGGTTACATCTCTGCCCTTTATATCTATAACCCTGGCTCCGGACTTCAAGACATCGTAACCGTCCCCACTTTGGATTTTAGCAGGGGTTCTAGGCGTGGGAAGCCCACCCAGCTGTTCGGGGCAGACAGGCACAGCCCTTTTTTTCTCCAAAAGATCAAGAAGCTCAGGTTTGGTCTTACTAGAACTATCATACCTGCAGTTGATTCCTACCAGGCAGGCGCTGACAACAATCATATCTCTACCAAGGGCTTCTTCCATCAAAGAAATTTAATGGATTGCTCTTCTTGTTCTCTCCTGGTGATCTCGCCGATAATATATGCTTCTTCTTTCAAACCTTTTAGTCTTATAAGAACTTCATCGACATCAGGGGGGGATACGACTACCACCATTCCTATACCATTATTGAAGGTTCTAAACATCTCATATTCGTCAACATTTCCCTTCTCTTTGATAAACCTGAATATGTGAGGAATCTCCCATGAATCTTTATATATCAGCGCTTGGCAGCTTTGGGGCAGTATCCGCGGCACGTTTTCTGACAATCCTCCCCCGGTAATATGGGACATCCCCTGGATGTTGAAATCCCTAATCAGGTTCAGAATAGCCTTTGCATATATCTTTGTAGGTTTAAGCAGTTCTTCACCGAGTGGGCTTTGGATACCTTCTACTTTAGCATTTATATCCAGGTTAAGATCATCAAATAGTATCTTCCTGACCATAGAGTATCCATTACTGTGTAAACCGTTAGAGGCAATTCCTATCAGTTTATCCCCTACGGTTATAGCAGAGCCATCGATAATCTTATCATTATCAACAACCCCTAATGCAAAACCTACTAAATCATATTCTTCATCCTTGTAAAAAGACGGCATCTCGGCAGTTTCTCCACCTATTAAGGAACAGTTAGCCTCTTTGCATCCATCGGTAACTCCCTTAATGATCTCCTCAGCCCTATGTAGCACTAATTTGCTTGTAGATATATAATCCAGGAAGAAAAGTGGCTCGGCGCCTAAGGTTATTATGTCATTCACACACATGGCCACCAAATCGATCCCAACAGTATCGTGCTTATCCATCATAAATGCAATTTTTAACTTCGTTCCGACTCCATCGGTAGAGGATACGAGAATTGGCTTTTTGTACTTTCTTGTATTTAATGAAAATAGACCGCCAAACCCACCGATTTCTGTCATAACTTCAGGTCTAAATGTGGATTTGAGCAAGGGGGTTATCTTTTTTACAAATTCATTGCCTGCGTCAATATCCACACCCGCGTTTTTGTATGTGTTTTTCTCACCCAATTTCCGCTCCTTTTCAGATTCCATGGGAATCCGTTAACACAGGAAGACTTCTTGTCCGATGATTAAAAGAACAAAAGCCGGGTAAGATTACCCGACCGCCCATTGTCTCCATAGTTATCATGGTAATATATGTATAATTTATAGCCTTTAAATATTAGCCTTTACCTCTTAAGATGTCAAACCTTTTTTCTTGTCAAGACCAAAATATTTTGATAGAAGCATATGTAACTGCTCAGGTAGATAGGCTGTAGGCAGTTAGCCTGTAGGAGGTGACTAACAGCCTTCAGCCTACAGTCTAAAAACCTCCTAAGAAACTTGAAGCGCAAATTTCTTTCATTTATAACCCTAATGCGAAGCGTTGGGGTCATTTGCTGAGTAGTAACCCAAATTAAAACAAAGGCTTCCTATGAGAGAACTTGGGGATATTATTGCAGCCTTACATAAACCACTGGACTATGTTTCAAAGAACTCCTTTGCCAATCTTGAGATTGTTAAGGGTTTGGAAATCCACGTTATGAATCTAGCCAGGCAGGCTCTGTCCCTGCCTTTAGACTCAGAGAAGGTCAGCTTTATTCAGGGGTTGGCAAGAAACTTTACAGGTTTTGATTCCTTAGATGTCTCTTCAAAGAAGATTAGGGTTATGGATTCTCTGAAGGTACTTGAACGAATAAAAGATGATAACCGGTGCCTACCGTCATTAGAAAAAGAAGTTCCAGTGACTGAGTTCTTAAAGAAGAGGAAAGAGCTGTCCACGCCTATTCAATTTATGAAGGGTGTTGGTCCTAAATTGGCAAGTCTCTTGAAAAAGAAGGGAATTGAAACCGTTGAAGATGCCCTTTATTTTCTTCCCAGAAAGTATGAAGATAGAAGGAGTATAAAGTCAATATCAAAACTTGAGGTTGGAAAAGCCGAGACAGTCATGGGGGAGATAATAGCCTTGGGAGCCGTCTCTTACAAAAAGAATCGAAGGGGAGGCTTCGAGATGATTGTGGGAGATGAGAGTGGTACTATTACTGCCAAGTGGTTTGTTTATAATAGTCATATTAAAAACAGGTTTAAAAAAGGGCAAAAGGTGATCCTGTCCGGGGAGATAAAGGTTTATCGTTTTCAAAAAGAGATTCACCACCCGGACATTGAGGCAGTTAATGATATGAGTGATTCTCTCAATTTCAATCGCATTGTACCTGTCTACTCTGAATCTGAAGGACTGTACCAAAAAACGCTAAGGAAGATAATGAAAAACATCGTGGACAGGTATTCGGATTCTATCCAAAGTGCTATACCTTCATATATATGCCTCCGACAGAACCTAACAGAGCTTTCCGAAGCTATAAGGGAGATACACTTTCCAGAACAGGACCATAACCTTTCAGATATTGTATCTGGCAGGTCCCCTGCTTATAGAACCATCATCTTTGATGAGTTTTTCTTTCTCGAATTAGGATTAGCCCTCAAGAAGAAGGGGGTTAAAGTTGAGAAAGGGATTGCCTTTGATATTAACGTAGAGAATAGAGATAGGCTGATAAAGTCTTTACCGTTTAGCCTGACCAATGCACAAAAAAGGGTGGTTACTGAGATTGCAGAGGATATGAGACGTCCTTATCCAATGAACAGACTCATTCAGGGGGATGTGGGAAGTGGTAAGACTATTGTGGCGTTGCTCTCATCCTTAATAGCCGTGGAGAATGGTTATCAGGTCAGTATTATGGCCCCCACCGAGATTTTAGCTGAACAGCACTTCTCGAATATTCAACATCTGACCAAAAAATTCGGTGTAAAAGCGGTTCTGCTTACCAGTAGTATAAAAAAAACACAGAAAGATAAGATTCTTAATGCCATTAAAGAGGGCAGTATCAATATTACTATAGGTACTCATGCTGTTATACAGGAAAGCGTTGAGTTTAACAAGCTGGGGCTTGGAGTTATTGATGAGCAGCACAGATTTGGGGTAATACAAAGGGCGATGTTGAAGCGAAAGGGGTACAATCCGGATATATTGGTAATGACTGCAACGCCAATCCCAAGGACACTGGCATTGACTGTATACGGGGATCTGGATGTTTCAATACTTGATGAGATGCCCCCAGGCAGGAGACCTGTAGTTACAAAGTTGTACCATGAAAGAGATCGGGTAAAGGTATACGAAATTGTGCGTAAGGAGACAGAAAAGGGTAGACAGGCATATATAGTCTATCCATTGGTGGAAGAATCTGAAAAGCTGGATTTGAAAGATGCAACCCAGATGGCCGAGCACTTCCAGAGAGATGTTTTCCCAGAGCGTAAGATT
This sequence comes from Deltaproteobacteria bacterium, assembly GCA_003599365.1. Lineage (GTDB taxonomy): Bacteria > Desulfobacterota > UBA8473 > UBA8473 > UBA8473 > UBA8473. Next base: position 10,199 of record QZJR01000082.1, read on the forward strand.
GGTCTGCTCCATGGGAGGATGGGCTACGAGGAAAAAGAGAATGTTATGTTGGCGTTTAAGGAAAAAACGATAGATATTTTAGTCTCAACAACCGTGATTGAAGTGGGGATTGATATACCCAATGCATCAGTTATGCTGATAGAGCATGCTGAAAGGTTTGGATTGTCTCAGCTACATCAATTGCGGGGGAGAATCGGTAGGGGTGAGTTCCCCTCCCTATGTCTTCTCCTTGCCCAGTACAGCAAATCAGACGATGCCAGGCGCAGGCTCAGAATAATGGAAAGCACTGCCGATGGGTTTAAGATATCCGAGGAGGACCTTGCTATAAGAGGACCGGGTGATTTCATGGGGACACGCCAGTCTGGACTGCCAGACTTCAGGGTGGCAAATATTGTCAGGGACATAAAGGTACTTCAGGAGGCAAGAAAGGAGGCCTTTGGCGTGGTAGAAAGGGATCCAAATCTCACTGACCCGTCTCATAGATACCTCAAGGAGATACTTAAAGAGAGATGGAAGGGCAGACTCGAACTGGCATGTGTTGGATAGTAAGGAATGGATGTAGAAAATACGAATGAACCTTTTAGTCAAAGTCATAATTGTTATTTTCATAAATCAGGTCTGCTTTTCATCCAACTTTTGATTTGCCCTGTTGCTCCAGGAGTTCATAAATATTATCTCGACAATTTATTTTTAACCATTTATTTTTAATTTCCTACATTCATGCAATTTTACAGAATATACAGAAATAGGAGGATTCTTCATGCTTAGTTTATTGTCCTGCTGAAATCAAAATCGCTATTTATACAACCAGTCTTTTTAAAGCCTCTAAGTACTTCTCCCTGGTCTTTTCTATTATATCTTCCGGCAATTCAGGGGGAGGGGGGGTCTTATCCCAATTTATAGAAAGCAGGTAGTCTCTCAGGAACTGTTTGTCGAAACTCTTCTGAGCCTTGCCTGGTTCATACTCGTCTTTAGGCCAGAAACGTGAAGAATCCGGGGTGAGGAGTTCGTCTATTAACATCAATCCGTCATTGTAGATTCCAAATTCAAACTTGGTGTCCGCAATGATTATTCCCTTCTTTTCCGCTACCACACATCCTTTTTTATATATCTCCAGGCTTCTCCCGGTTACCTCATCTGCAAGCTTATCCCCTATAATTTCCTTCATCTCTTGAACGGTTATATTCTCGTCATGGTGTCCCTTCTCTGCCTTGGTGGATGGGGTAAATATGGGTTCGTCCAGTTTGGAGGATTCCAGAAGCCCGTGAGGAAGTTTTATGCCACATACTGTACCTCCCTGCCGATACTCCTCCCATGCAGAACCTGCCAGATACCCACGGACCACGCACTCCACAGGCAAAGGCCTGGCCTTTTTTACGAGCATACTTCTCCCTTCCATGATGTCTTTGTACTTGTGACATTCTTGAGGGAAATCTCTAACATTGACAGATACCAGATGGTTAGGCACTATATCCTCCATAACTTCGAACCAATACTTGGAAATCCGGGTTAGTGTTTTCCCTTTATCCGGGATGCCGTTCTGCATGATTACATCAAAGGCAGAAATCCTGTCCGTTGCCACTATCAGTAGATGCTCACCAAGATCATATATGTCTCTGACCTTCCCCCTTCCCAAAAGTTTGAGACCTCTTAAATCCGTTTCAACTGTTACCTCTTTGGTCATCTAATAGCCCCTTTCTTTGACGGCTTCTTAAAAAGTCCATCTGCGGCGTTCCGCTGCATCCTCAGTCATTGCAGCGTACAGGTAAGTACGCCTCATTCCTTCGGATTTGCGCGCCTTGCATCTGGAGCTTTTTACTGTGCCGTCTGATTTTTGACTTTTTACGATTTAATCTTCTTCCTTTCAATCTGCGTTTACGATTCCAGTGACAAAAGGGAATCCACCACTCTTTCCAGGTGATGCACTGTATTGCATTCTCTGGCAAGATGGCAGTAGGGGAGGTATTTCTTCATCTCTGAATCGCCTATACCCCAGAACGACCGTGGCTCGGAGTTTAGCCAGATAAGCCTCTTGCCCCTTTCATGCATCGATTTCAGGATGCCGGTTTGAGAGTCGCCGTAATTATTCCGTGCATCCCCTAGTATGAGTATCGTTGTCTTCTTGGTGATTAGGTGAAACCGGCTTTCCTCAAAATCACGAAATGCCTGCCCATAATCTGTCCGACCGAGTAGGATACCCAGACCTATGCCGCTTTGTAGCTTTACCAGCGCCTCTTCAACAGGATATTCATCAAAAATATGGGTTACCTCTATAAGATTAGAGCAGAAAATAAATGTCCGTATCCTGGCTAGTGATTTATTCAGGCTGTATAAAAACAACAATAAAAACCTTGCCACGGTTTCAACAGAACGACTGACATCACATATCGCGACAATATCCGGGCGGTCGACCTTCTTCTTTTTCCACTGAATATCAAAAAGAAGGCCTTGATAACTGATGTTGTTCCTTAGGGTTTTCCTGAAATCAAGCTGGCCTCTTTTGGAGGTTTTCCTTCTTCTTGAATGCAGGTCGTTAAGACGTTTCACCATCTTCTGGATAATGGAATGCATACGGTGAAAATCTCGCTGCTCTAAATTGGATAGCTTGATACTTTTCAGGTAATCTTCAAGCAAGTTCTCTGTTACCGAAGGGGAAAACAAGGCAAATTGCTGCTCTACAAAGTCTTTTACGTTTTCAAAGAGGTAGTCTTTGCCCTTCTCCAGTTCCTCAGCCATCTGTTTGGAATAAAAAGTATCCTGCTGAAAAAGATGTTTCACATCTAGCTTCAGTTTGTCCATTCCCATATGACGTAGAATTCTATGGATGTAGAGGCCTTTCTGTGTAAAAAACCGTATCCCTGTGATATGTACTTCCTGTGCCGCCTCTCTTATTGAAGCAGCAAGCCCTCCAAGATTGCCGGAGAGGATCATCTGAGAAAGGGGAGAAATCTCTTCCATGATCTCTGGGGCAAGGCTCTCTGGGCAATCGCCTGTGTTTTCTGGAAAGGTGTCAAAGGAAAAGAATTTATAAAAGCACTCCTCAAAGATTTCCTTTTCGTGAAAGGATTTTGCCAGGACAGCAGATAGAGAGTCTTTAAAAACTTCCCTGTCATGATAACCTGTCAGCTTCACGGTATTCATGGCATCAATAGTCTCTGGTATCGATATCCTCGCCCCGGAACTGCGAAGTGCCGAGATAAAATCCTTGAGAATTTGTTCCATTTTCTCAGATTGCAGCCTCTTTTATAGCTTTCCTGGTCATCTCATAGAGATGTTCTTCAGCTATCTTAATATCCCCTTCAAATTTCAAGATGATATGGAGGGTTTCGCTAATCAGGTCAGCACTCAGCTTATCTGCATGAAGAAGCAGCAATACTCTAGCCCAATCAATGGTTTCGCTTATAGAAGGAATTTTCTTTAGATCCAGTTCTCTCAGATGTTGGATAAAGGAAACCAGCTGGATCCTAAGCTTTTCTGAAATGCCCGGCACCCTAATACGGATGATCTCCCTTTCGAGTTCAGGGTCAGGAAGGGGGATAAAGAGGTGTAGACAGCGGCGTTTCAGCGCCTCGCTCAATTCTCTGGTATTATTGCTTGTCAGGAACACAAATGGCTTGGTTTCTGCACGGATGGTATCGATCTCCGGAACGGATACCTGAAAGTCTGAAAGAATTTCCAGCAAAAAGGCCTCGAACTCGTTGTCTGATTTGTCAATTTCATCTATCAGCAGCACAGCCCCGTCTTTTTGTTGGAGCGCCTTCAATAGCGGTCTTGGTTCCAGGAAGGAGCGGGAAAAGAAGATGTCATTGTATTGATGGAGCTTATCAATGGATGCTGAAAGCCCCTTTGCCCCCTTTAAAACATCATTCAGTTTGTCCTTCAGCATCTGGGTGTAAAGTAACTGCTTTCCATATTTCCACTCGTAGAGCGCCTTTGATTCATCAAGCCCTTCATAGCATTGCATACGGATTAAAGACACGCCAAGAAAGGCTGCCGCAGTTTTAGCCAGCTCGGTTTTGCCGACACCGGCCGGCCCCTCCACAAGGATAGGTTTCTCTAAGTGATACGCAAGATATACGGTGGTAGCAATCTTTTTGCTGCAAATGTACTCTGCATTTTTAAGACCCTGCTGAACGTTTTCAATAGAGGCAAATTTTTTATCATGGAGCAAATTCATCAGAATCCTTTCCCACGAGGGGCTTTTCTTCGCCCCTTTTCCTTAAAAAACAATTGCTATAGCCCAATGTCTACTCCCATTTCGATTTTTTCTATTTTATGCCTCTGGAGTAGTTAATCATTATAATGCTGTGTTTTTTGGTAGCATGCTCAATCTGTTGTAACTTTTTGGCAAATTCGGTATCATTGACTTCGATTCTCCTGAGAAAGTTGGACTCATCGAGGTCGCCTTCGAGAGAGGCACCAAATTTATAGGCTTCTGATTCTTTTTTATAAATTTCTAACTCATTTGAGTCTTTTTTGTTTATTTCTTTCACTAAGCTGTTAACCTTGTTAACAAAATGTTTTAGTTGCTTGTTATCAATAAGAATATCAACCTGAAACGAGCTATCAATACTGGCTTTTGATCGAATATCGTTAAATACTTTGGCATGCGTTAGTTCTTCTTTTGCTATTTCTTCCCAAAATTTCTTGACCGGTTCCGTAAAATTATCGCATTCAGATAAACATTGATATATTTTTGAAAGTCCAACTTCGATTTTAGCTAAGTTTGCTAAAACCAGATCATACTCTTTTGATAACATTTGATTTGTCTCCTTTCTGTAAACCTTCTTCTGTGGATTGGCTAAAGGTTTTTAAAGGATCGAATCGATCCCTACCCCTTTAAGATATTCTAATTTCTGTATTAAAAAGTAAACGTCCCTCCTGTTCGGCAATATACTCCCGTGTTGTGGCGCAATCATATTAATATCAAGGTTTTTTATTTCACTCATTGCGTGCTTGAGTGATTTTTCACATGGCATCAATTTCCTGTGAAATGTAAGGATGTCCGGTAAAGGACAATAATCCTTTTTGTTTTTACAATTATTATAATCAGCGCAGGTTATACAATCATTATCCAATTTAAGGAAAAGGTCCCATTTTGTCGAAAAACTGCCGAAAAGATCACTGGTGAATAGAGTTTTAGTTTTTACGTCGTATGTGACAAAGCTTCCCTGGCTGTGAGAATAAGGGGTCTTGATGAATAATAATGTTCGGTTATTAAAGGTGAACTTGTAATCATGGTTGTCGATTGAATCTAGTAGATGGTGTTTTTCTCTGTCAATATAATAGGTTATAAAGACATTATTGGCTATTTCCGAAAAGATTTTAAGGTTTTTATTTTCACAGATATCGATCATGTTTGGCATTGATCCACATAAATCGGGATCAAAGTGTTGATAAATCAGTCCAATAATTTGATTCGGGTCTACACTTGCCTGTAAAATCTTCCTCAAGACTATAGCAAAATCCGGACGGCTTCCACTATCTATTAAAACCGCTTTATCATCTTCAACAATCAGATACGGATTGCAATGCAGATTCGATTCCTCTTCATAGAAGCCAACCCAATAAATGCCTTCTCCTATTTGGATAGGTCTGTCATATTTTTTATGACTATTCATTTGTTTTCCTTCAAGGTTTGACGGCTTCGTAAAAAGTTCATCTGCGGCGTTGCACTGCATCCTCCGTCGTTGCAAGGTACCCATAAGCCTCACTCCTCAGGATTTGCGTGCCTTGCATCTGGAACTTTTTACTTTACCATCCCAATTGTGACTTTTTACTGGTCCATCAAGATTTAAAGTGTGTAATAAACTTATATCATAGCTCTTTTATAACAAAATACGCCTTCATACTTTCCTTGTTCTTTAAGCCTATTTTCCCTCTTTCCTCGAATTTGAAAAAATCACGAGTTTGCAGGTATGTTTCCTCTGATATGTTAATTTTTCCATTTTCTCCTGAGGACTCAAATCGTGAAGCGACGTTTACATTATCACCAAAGACGTCAAACTGCATCCGTTCTTTCCCTACTACCCCTGCCATTACTTTACCTGTATGAATGCCTATGCGTATCTGAAACTCTTCATCGCTTTCTCTGTTAAATGTTTCAACAACTTTTAGCAAGGCAAGCCCCGCTCTTACCGCCATAACAGCGTGTTCTTCAAATTCATCTGGAGCGCCAAAAACAGCCATATAGGAATCACCGATAGTCTTTATTTTTGTTCCTTTAAAACGAGCTATTATACCATCAAAGTCAGAGAAGAGTTTGTCCAATATTCCTATTAATACCTCACCTGAAATTCTTTCAGCCAGACGGGTAAAGCCCACAAAATCAGAAAATAATATAGTACAATTATACAATCGGGGAGCAAACTGTCCTTCATATTTTATATCTTCTGCAACCTTTGCTGGCAGGGTATTCTTTAGCAGAGAGTCTACCTTTTTCTCTAAAATAACATATTTTTGAATTACCTCTTTTAGAAGTTTCTTTTGTATACTATCATCTTCAATGATAGCAAGAGAATTCAAATAATCCACTATAAGGCTGCTCGTTGATTCCAACTCAAGGTTATTTTCTTTATATAAAGTCAATACTGATTTTATTTTCATTATATACCGCAAATAAAAAAGTCTAGTATACCAAACTCTGTTTGGCAATAAATTCTTTCTACTTTTTTACTATCTTATGCTTAATCATGTTCTTTCCGTTTTGCTTGGCAGAATACATTGCCTTATCTGCCTCTTTAATTAAATCATCAGGGCTGTTGGGTAAGCAATTGAAAGTAACGAGACCTATACTGCATGTCACGGGCCATTCATTCTCCTGCATAAGATGTAAAAATTTTTTCTGTATTTTATTTGCAACTAAATATGCTGATTCGGCTTCTGTATCTGACATCAGGATAACAAATTCATCTCCTCCTAATCTGGCGGTTAGATCTATTTCACGGGTGGTATCCTTAATAGTTTCAGCTACTAAACTTAACAGATTGTCTCCTACGCTGTGGCCAAAATGATCATTTATATATTTGAAATTATCAAGATCTATATATGCAACAGACAGGGGGTGTTTAAATCTGCGAGCCCTTTTTATTTCAATACGGGATAACTTTACAAAAGCTCGCCTGTTGGCTATCTGAGTCAGAGGATCAATCATAGCCAGCTCTTTTTGCCTATCAATTGTACTACTTAGTTCATCCTGAAAAATGCGGCATGAAACCCGCGTAAACATTGATAGTGTTCTTTGAAAGCTGAAGAAAGTTGTTGATTTTAGTTGTTTTTATCTGG
>QZJR01000052.1 GCA_003599365.1 Deltaproteobacteria bacterium
GGTTCTTCCCCCTTTTCTCTTTGTCTCTTTTAATGCCGCCAGAGTATCTGCTGTCTCCCCGGATTGGGAAATAAAGATCGAGAGGGTAGCCTCATCTATTATTGGATCTCGATAACGAAACTCCGACCCCAAGTCTACTTCAACAGGAATCCGGCAAAATTCCTCAATCATAAATTCTCCTACCAGGGCAGCATGGAAAGATGTGCCGCAGGCAACCAGGAGTATGCGGTTTATCTTGCTCAATTCCCTATGGGAGAGATTCATCTCTTCCAGGGAAACATCACCCCTGTCTTTGAAAATCCTCCCTCTTATAGTATCGGTTATAGACCGGGGTTGTTCAAAGATCTCCTTTAGCATAAAGTGCTTATAGCCTTCTTTTTCCGCCATAACAGAGTCCCAGAGAATCTCTTTGGGTTCCCTGCTAATCTTTTTGCCTTCAAGAGAAGTTATCCTTGCCCCTTCGTCCGACAGAACTGCCATCTCATTATCATCCAGGAAGATTACCCTTCTTGTGTGATTCAGAATTGCAGGAATGTCAGACGCCACAAAGAATTCATCCTCCCCTAAGCCTATCACTAATGGACTTTCCTTCTTCGCAGCAATAAGCCTTCTTGGCTCTTTCTCATAGAGAACGGCTATGGCATAGGACCCCTTCAGTTTTTTGAGGGCATTTCTCACTGCAGACTCAAGGCCTTCCCCTGCAGCAATAAACCTATCTATAAGATGGGATATAATCTCAGTGTCTGTCTCGGATTGAAACTTACACCCTTCAGAGATCAAGGACTCTTTCAACTCGACATAATTCTCTATTATACCATTATGTACAACTGCCACCCCGCCGGCTTTATGGGGGTGGGCATTTTCCTCAGAGGGTCTGCCATGGGTTGCCCACCGTGTATGCCCTATGCCAACGCTTCCACAAAAAACCTCGTTTTTTATAGAATCCTCCAGATTTTTTATCTTTCCCTTACAACGGCGTACTTCAATGCCCCCATTATCAAAAACAGCGATCCCTGCCGAGTCATATCCCCTATACTCAAGCCTCTTAAGGCCCTCTAACAGAATAGGTACGCTCTTCCTGTTGCCCAGGTAGCCAATAATGCCGCACATAATTATGCCTCTATTTTACTTCCTCTTCTTGGTCACCTGTTTTGCCCGGCTCAATGCCAGACTGCCCGAGGGCACATCTTCTGTGATAGTTGACCCTGCTCCGATGTATGCCCCTTCACCGATCTTAACGGGCGCTACAAATTGGGTATCGCTCCCTATAAATACATTGTCTTCTATGATTGTCTGATGTTTTTTCAATCCATCATAGTTACAGGTAATGGTTCCCGCTCCGACATTTACCCTCTTACCCAATATGGCATCTCCTAAATAGCTCAGGTGAGAGGCCTTGCTTCCTTCTCCAATCTTTGACTTTTTAATCTCCACAAAATTTCCTATCTTAACTTCATCCTCTAACTCTGTATCGGGTCTCAAATGGGCAAAAGGGCCAATTACAACTCTATTGGCTATCTTACTATCGCTGATAACACAACAAGTCTTTATGATCACACAATCGCCAATTATAGAATTGGTAATCATGGATCCGGGTTCAATTATGCATTCTTTCCCTATTTGTGAGTTGCCTTGTACATAACAATTGGGATAAATCACCGTGTCTCTTCCTATCCTGACATGCCTTTCTATGAATGTTGTCCGGGGATCTATAATGCCTACCCCTTCCATCATCAGTTTATAGAGGATATCTTTTCTAATGACCTCGTTCGCCTTTGCCAGTTCCGCTCTGTTGTTTATACCCATCACCTCAAAAGGGTCTTCTGCTAAAAAGCCCTTCGCCTTCTCATCATCCTCTGTGGCTATCGCTATGACATCGGTCAAATAATACTCTGACTGCTTATTTTCTCTGCCAACCATTTGTAAGGCATGAAACAGATAGCTCGCTTTTGCACAGTATATCCCTGTGTTGACTTCCTTCACTTTTCTCTCCAGATCAGTAGCATCCTTCTCTTCAACAATCCTTAAAATCTCGCCGTCATCACCTCTGATTGTTCTTCCATAACCCTCAGGATTCGGGAGTTTTGTTGTTAAAACGGCAATCCCGGATTTTCCTCCTTGATGAACCTCTATCAATGCCCTGATGGTGTCCTCCTTGATTAGGGGCACATCGCCACAGAGTATTAATATATCTCCTTTAAAATCCTTCAGGGTGTCTTTTGTACACAAAACAGCATGCCCTGTACCCAGTTGCTCTTTCTGTTCGACAAAAGTTAGCCCTTCCCCCTTAAACCTCTCCCTTATAAGCTCCGACTGATAACCTGTTACCAGTATAATATCCTGAGAATTTATCTTTCTGGCTACCTCTATAGGGAAGGACAACATGGGCTCACCCATCAATGGATGAAGCACCTTCACCAGGTTGGACTTCATCCTTGTGCCCTTACCAGCAGCCAGAATTACAGTAACTATTTCTCTCACATTAATCCTTCTCTGAAAAAATTTTTCCTCGCTATTTATCCCGTTTAGAGATAAATCTCTAACGAGACTTGCCAAAATAAAAAAGGGACAGGGTTTTTAAACCCGTCCCCTCTAAGGGATGCTGCCTCGGGCTTATCTCGCCCTTGAAGCAACCTGGAGTCTCACCAGCGCCCTGCTCAACGCCGCCTGGGCTCTTGCGTGGTCTGTCTCTTCCTTGCCTGCCTTTTTAATTCTCTCTTCTGCCCTGGCTCTGGCCGCTTCAGCCCTTTTTAAATCTATCTGCTCAGCTTTTTCAGCGGTCTCAACCAAGATATAAACCCTATTGGCTGTCACCTCTGCAAAACCCCAGTTTACTGCAAGATAGCTTGGGCTTCCGTTTTTCCGGTATTTAATTTCTCCAATTTTCAACGTTGTAATAAAAGGGGTATGCCCGGGAAGAACCCCGAATTCGCCCTCTTCTCCAGGGGCAGTTACTTCAACAACCTCCTCCTTTATTACAGACTTTTCCGGTGTAACTATTTCCAAAAGAATTTTCCCTTCCACAGATATTTCTCCCTCAATTCGTTATGCAGCCATCAACCGCTCTGCTTTTTGAAGTGCATCCTCTATAGTCCCTACCATATAGAATGCCTGCTCTGGAAGATCATCGTGCTTCCCTTCTACTATCTCTCTAAAGCCCTTTATGGTATCCTCTGTTTTAACATACACACCTTTTGTACCGGTAAATTCTGCAGCTACAAAGAATGGCTGAGACAGGAATCTCTGAATTTTCCTTGCCCTCGTCACTATGAGCTTATCCTCTTCAGAAAGCTCCTCCATCCCAAGGATGGCAATAATGTCTTGAAGGTTTTTATACCGTTGAAGAATTGTCTGAACCTCCCTGGCTACCCTATAATGCTCCTCTCCCAGTATCTGGGGGTCAAGGATCCTAGATGTGGAATCAAGCGGGTCAACAGCTGGATATATCCCCAGCTCTGCGATCTGTCGAGACAAAACAGATGTCGCATCCAGGTGAGCAAAGGTAGTTGCCGGTGCCGGATCGGTCAGGTCGTCTGCAGGAACATATACCGCCTGAACTGAGGTAATTGAGCCATTTTTTGTTGACGTAATCCTTTCTTCCAACTCCCCTAGATCGGTTGCCAGAGTAGGCTGATAGCCCACAGCCGATGGCATACGTCCCAGCAAGGCTGAAACCTCTGCCCCTGCCTGTGTAAATCTAAAGATATTGTCTATGAATAACAGGACGTCCAGCCCTTCTTCATCTCTGAAGTACTCAGCTGCCGTCAGAGCAGAAAGCCCTACCCTTGCTCTGGCCCCAGGGGTCTCTGTCATTTGACCATAAACAAGAGCGGTCTTGTCTATAACTTTTGATTCTTTCATCTCTAACCATAGATCGTTACCCTCTCTGGTCCGCTCTCCAACCCCACCAAACACAGAAAAACCACCATGTTCTCTGGCAATGTTGTGAATTAATTCCATGATTATAACGGTTTTCCCGACCCCTGCACCTCCAAACAATCCTACCTTTCCTCCTCGGGGGTATGGTTCCAACAGGTCGATTACTTTAATCCCTGTCTCAAATGGTACAACAGAGGTGTCTTGATCGACCAGATCCGGGGCTGGGCGATGGATAGGATATCTCTTCTTTTCACCTATAGGCCCCAATTCGTCCACGGGTTCTCCGATAACATTTATTACTCTGCCTAAGGTCTCTTTTCCAACAGGCATAGTAATCTGATTACCCTTATACACAGCCTCCATTCCTCTAGACAAACCATCGGTTGTATCCATGGCGATACACCTTACCGTGTTGTCTCCCACGTGTTGCGCTACCTCGACAATAAGGTTGCCTAATTTATCGCTTATGGCCGGGTTTGTTAACTCTATTGCCCCGTATATAGGAGGAAGACTTTCCTCTCTAAACCTGATATCAACTACCGGACCAATAATCTGTACAACGTTTCCCTTCGTTTCCATTTTCCTCTTTTCCTCCTCCTTATGACTCTAACTTATTTTAATGCTTCCGATCCACCTACAATATCCAGCATCTCTTTTGTAATAGTTGCCTGCCTTGCTTTATTGTAGGATAAGGTAAGGCTCTCAATCAATTCGCCGGCATTTTTGGTTGCCGCTTCCATAGCCATCATCCTTGCAGCGTATTCACTTGCTACTGACTCCAACAATGCCTTGAATATCTGAACCTCAACGTACCGCGGAAGGATCTCTTTCAATATCCTTTCTTCATCAGGCTCGTAGATATAATCTATAACCGATTCCCCTGGTTCTGTTTCCATAGGCTTAATTGGCAAAAGTGTCTCCGCGACTACCTCTTGTCTCATCGTGGAGCGAAATTTTGTATAGACCAAGCCGATTTCGTCGACTGCCTTGTCCCCGTAGGACTCTACCATGTCCCTTCCAATATCAGAGGCAAGGCTGTATTTTAAATCTCCAAGAACATCTATGTACTCTTTATATCTATCATATTTTCTCCTTTTAAAGTAATCCCGTCCCTTTATGCCAACCGCTACCAGCGATGTTTCTATTGACCTCTTTTTGTTCTCTTTTACAATCCCTTCTGCCTTAGAGAGGACATTGTTGTTAAATGCCCCGCAAAGCCCACGTTCTGCCGAAATTACTATAATTCTAGCTCTCTTTGCCTCCCGTCTTTCAAGGAGTGGGTGGGCGTCTCCTTGTGTCCTCAGCGCTAAGCTGCTTAATACTTCCCCCATCTTTTCCGCATAAGGCCGGGCTTTTAACGCATTCTCCTGTGCCCGTCTCAATTTGGCGGCAGCAACCATCTGCATAGCTCTAGTTATTGTCTGTGTGTTCTTAACACTGCCTATCCTTCTTCTTATATCTCTTAATGTGGCCATATTAACTCAACCTCTCACAGGGTAAATATCCCTTTAAATTCGGTCAGCGCTTTCGTTGTCCTGTCATCAAGCGTACTATCAATTTCCCTTTTCTCTTTAATGTCCGCTAAAATATCTCCGTGCTTTTCATCGAAGAACTTGAAAAGCTGCTCTTCATATTTTCCCAGAACATGCTCGGGATATCCATCAACAAATCCTTTTGTACCGGCATAAATAATCAATATCTGTTTTTCCACAGGAATTGGTTTATACTGCCCCTGCTTCAACAGCTCTGTCAACCTGCTTCCTCTCGCCAACTGGGCTTGTGTGGACTTATCCAAATCGCTTCCAAATTGGGCAAATGCTGCCAGTTCGCGATATTGAGCCAAATCCAGCCTTAAACTTCCTGCAACCTGCTTCATTGCCTTATTTTGGGCATTACCACCAACCCTTGAGACGGATAATCCTACGTTAATTGCGGGCCTTATCCCTGCATAGAAGAGATCAGGCTCGAGGTATATTTGGCCATCCGTAATAGATATAACATTTGTCGGAATGTAAGCAGAAACGTCCCCTGCCTGGGTTTCAATAACAGGCAGGGCTGTCAGGGAACCGCTTCCTAATTTTTCATTCATCTTTGCAGCTCTCTCCAGCAATCTTGAGTGCAAATAGAATATGTCTCCGGGGTATGCCTCCCTTCCCGGGGGCCGCCTTAAAAGAAGCGACATCTGTCTATAGGCAACAGCGTGTTTCGATAGATCATCATATATAACCAGTGCGTGTTTTCCGTTATCCCTAAAATACTCTCCCATGGCGCAACCTGCGTACGGGGCGATAAACTGTAATGGTGCCGGGTCAGACGCTGCTGCCGAAATTACAGTTGTATAGTCCATGGCACCAAACTTGTCTAATGTATCGACAACCCTGGCTATAGTTGACTTTTTTTGTCCTATCGCAACATAGATACAAAAAACATCTGTTTCTCTCTGGTTTATAATAGTATCAACCAGCACGGCTGTCTTGCCTGTTTGCCTGTCACCAATAATGAGTTCTCTTTGCCCCCTGCCAATGGGAATCATAGAATCAATAGCCTTAAGACCTGTTTGTAAGGGTTCCTTAACCGGTGTTCTGGCAACAACACCGGGGGCCTTTGCTTCTATCGGCCGGAACTCTTTAGTTTTAATAGATCCCTTGCCATCCAAAGGCTGGCCGAGAGCGTTTACGACTCTACCTATAAGTTCTTCACCTACGGGCACCTCTGTTATCCTGTTTGTTCTTTTTACCGTATCTCCCTCTTTAATGTGTATGTCTTCCCCCAGGATGGCTATCCCAACATTGTCTTCTTCCAGGTTTAAAACCATTCCGTAGATTTCTCCCGGAAACTCTATTAGTTCCCCTGCCATAGCATTTTCCAAACCATATACCCTGGCAATCCCATCCCCTACCGAGAGAACAGTGCCCGTTTCACTAACATCGATCTCTCTGTCGTATTCCTTTATCTGCTTTTTGATTATTTCGCTTATTTCCTCCGCTCTAATCTGCATTTAACCCTCTTCCCCCCTTACTATTGATTTCTTTATCTTTTCAAGCTGTGTCCTGATACTGCCGTCAAAGACAACATTCCCTAACTTCGTTATTACACCGCCGATAATAGTTGGGTCCTTTTGTATTTCTAACAGAACTTCTTTCCTGGTGTGCCTTTCCAGAGACTCTTTGAGTTTAGAAACCAGCTCTTCGGGCATATCTTTTGCGACGATGACTTTAGCTCTGACTCTGCCGACAATCTGGTCGAGTATCTCCCCATACCTTTTAAAGATATGAGGGAAAAACTCTATTCTCTTCTTGTCTATTAGAAGATTGAAAAAATTCTCAACGTTTTTTGAAACGTCAAGTCGTTTAAGAACTTCCGTCAATATCCTTTTTCTGTCCTTTATTGGATATACGGAGCTATATAGAACATTTCTTAATTCAATGTTTTCATCCAGAGTATTTTTTATTTTTGTGAGTTCGGTCTCGAACTTTTCACAACTGTCTTCCTCTACTCCAATGCTGATTAGTGCTTCCGCATATCGTCTTGTAATGCTAGTGCTTATCAATTTAACTTTACCACCTTTTCTATGTATTCTTTTATAATCTTCTTGTTGTCGTTATCGTTTTGCTTTTTACTTATTAGGTCTGCTGCTGTTTTGAATATTGATTCGGCAACCTCTTTTCTAATCATCCCTTTCGCTCTTGCTACTTCCTGCTCTATTGTTTGGACGGCCTGTCTTTTTATCTTTTCTGCCTCTTTTTTTGCACCTTCTATAATCCTCTCTTTTTCGGCCAAACCTTCTTTTCTAAAAAGCTCTGCAATGTTTTCTGCCTCTTTGTCTATGTTTTGCAGTCTTTCCTTTAATTCTTCATACTTCTTTTCCGCTTCTTTCTTTGTTTTCTCTGCTTCTCTCACAGCATTTTCTATACTTAAGCTTCTACTTTTAAAATAGGTTTTTATACGATTAGCCAGAAGTTTATAAAGAAGTACAACTAAAATTGTAAAGTTTGTGGCTTTCCATATTAGGCCCCATATCTCCTTCTCCATTACTCTATTCTCCTTCCCAAAACCTTTTCTGCTATATCTCGGGAATCTTCCTCTATTTGTTTCCTCAACTCACCTTTTACGCGTTCTATATCCTTATATATCCCCCCTTTCTTCTCTTCTATAACGTCTTTCGCCTCTTTTGCAACAGCCCTTATTATCTTTTTCTCTTCTTCTAAACCATCTTTTTTTAAACCATCTCTTATTTCCAGCGCTTTGTATCTCTCTTCTTTAAGTCTGTCCTCATACTCTGCAGCCTTTTTTTTGGCCTCTTCTTCTATTTCCTTCCCTTTTTTGTTTAAGCCCTCTGTCTTTTCCAGCCTTTCGTCTAAGGTATTAATAACCGGCTTAAAAAGAAATCTAGTCAACACCCATAAGACCGTAAGAAAAACTATAACTTGAATAAACAGTGTGTAATTTAAGTTTATCAATTCAACCGCCTCCTCTCTATCTACCTTAAAAAAAGTAACCGTTCTCGGTTCTCAGCTTACAGTTCAAGGTTTACTTTCTCCCCGTCAGTCTAATGTCCGATGTCTTTTTTTATGCCCTCATTGGCATTATTATACTTATATGACTACCATTATTCGATTTCAATACAGCTGGACTTAAAGCATCTTTTAACTCTATTAACACTTCTTCTCCATCTAAAATATTCAGGACTTCAACAAAATAGCCTGCATTAAAAGCCATCATTAAATCAGGCCCTCTGTAATCTATTTCCATTTCATCGTATGCCTCCCCATAATCTGCATTGCGTGCTCTCAATCCTATTTTCCCTGTAGAAATATAAAATTTAACGGGTTTTAATCTTTCTTCGGAAACCAAAGAAACTCTTCTTAAGGAATTTATAAATCTGCTTTTATTAATCACAAACTTCTTATCATTATCCCTAGGAATTAAACTCCTATAATCAGGAAATTCTCCCTCCAGCAGTCTCATTACCATTGATAGCCGGTCTACCTTAAAAACACAATTGTTGTCCTTTATTCCAATATATACCTTTTTGTTATCCTTATCATCTTCTAATATCTTCTTGAGCTCATTAAGCCCCTTTCTTGGAAAGATAATTCCTTTATCCAATTTAAAACCTTCTATTTCTACATCTTCTTTTTCCATCATAGAAAGTCTATGTCCATCTGTTGCAACCATCCTGATTGTTTTTCCAGCCTTCTCAAAGAACACCCCATTCAGGTTGTGTCTTTTTTCATCCAGAGAAGCAGCAAATATTGTCTTTTTAATCATCTCCCTAATCTTATCAATATCTACCGAAAATAAATCAACATTTTCATATACCGGTAAAGAAGGAAATTCTTTGGGGTCCATGCTAATAAGATTAAACACAGCTTTTCCACAAACAATCTCTGTGCTCCCCCCCCCTTGGGTAGATTCTTTCAGTTTTAAAGATATCCTTTCTTCTGGCAGTTCTCTAACTATTTCAAGGGTCTTCTTAGCTAACAGTACTACCCTTCCTTCTTTTATTGTTTGAACTTCGCAACTGCCATATATTCCAACTTCCAGATTTGTCGCAGCATAATCCATTCTATCTGCTTTTGCATCTATTAGAATATTTTCTAATATAGACATCACGTTTCTTTTTTCAATAATCCCTTGTGCTTTTAAAAGAACCTTTAATAAGTCCTCTCTTTCAATTATAATTTCCATTTTTAACAACCTATACTTATTACTACTAATATAATAATAAAAGTAGTAGTAATAGCTGTGAATTTGTTAATAAAACAGCTAAGAATCAGTAATGACTCTACTTTTTTTGTTAATGGTAGATAGAAAAAAATTGTTTAAAGTTATGGAAGAATAATTACTCTAATTTAGATTTAATATAATTAACAGCTTCTTTTATAGAGTTATCGGATTCGATCTGTTTATCTATTTTATTTACAGCATAAATTACAGTTGAATGATCTTTTCCTCCAAAAGAGACGCCAATCTCAGGGAAAGAAAGACTGGTAAGTTTTCTTGATAAGTACATTGCTACTTGTCTCGGCAACGTGAATATCTTTAGTTTTTTATTAGAAGTTAAATCAGAGACCTTAATTTTAAAAAAGTAGGCAACTGCTTTTTGTATAGCGTCAATATTAACTTCTTTATTCTTGTTTGAAATTATTTCTTTTAAGACTTCCTTTGCAATATTTAAATTTATCTCACTTTCAGTGAGAGAAGCGAAAGCACCTATTCTTATAAGAGAGCCTTCTAATTCTCTAATGTTGGTTTTTATATTTTCCGCAAGAAAAAAAGCCACGTCATCAGGAAGTGGTATATTATTAGAGTAAGCTTTATTCTTTAAAATAGCAATCTTTGTTTCCGTTTCTGGTGGTTGTATATCGGCAATAAGCCCCCATTCAAATCTGGAGCGAAGTCTTTCTTCCAGGGATGGAATTTCTTTTGGGAATTTATCACTTGTTACAACTATTTGTTTTTGAGATTCATATAGAGAATTGAAGGTATGAAAAAACTCTTCTTGAGTTCGTTCTTTCCCGGCTATAAACTGAATGTCATCAATAAGTAAAACCTCTATTCCCCTAAATTTTTCCCTAAATGTTACCATTTTATCATAGCGTATAGAATTAATCAACTCATTCATGAAATTTTCTGAACTTACATAACATATCTGTATAGATTTATTTGTTATAAAATTTCCTATAGCATTTAATAAATGAGTCTTTCCAAGACCGACGCCTCCATAAATAAAAAGGGGATTATATGCCTTTGCCGGATTAGTTGCTACAGCAAGAGAAGCGGCATGAGCGAATTGATTGCTGTTTCCAACCACGAAGTTTTCAAATGAATAGTTTTGGTTTAGGGAATCTCCTATTGACGAACTGCATAAAGGGGGAGATACCTTTGTTGCTATAGATTTATTATTGTGTGTGGGGCGAGCCCCCTTTTTTTGCTTAGAGTAAGAAAACTTAAAGGCATATTGTTTATCAGAAAAAGTAGATATGGCCTCTTTTATAAGAGGCAGGTAGTTTTCATAAAACCAATCCTTAAAGAATTTATTTGGTACTTCTATTTCGATGGTTTCCTGCTCTATAGAGACTAATTTTATAGGTAAGAACCAATTTTCAAAAGTACGTGGGTCAATATTTTTTTCTATTTTTTCTAATGCGCCCTGCCAAATATCCATAAAAAGAAAATTCTATTTCTTCCACAGGGTTATCAACACCTGTTAATAGATTTAGAAATACAGCTTTGATGAAGTCGTAAAAAGTCAGGAGCCCCTCTTTCTTGACATTCCTGCGGAAGCCGGTATCCACAAATTTAAGCATTTCCAGACCACGGCGAAGGCCGGCATAATGGAATTGGGACTTTTTACGAAGCCGTCAGCATTGGTATAATAAACAAAAGAAAGTCATTTATCAAGAATTATTTAAAGGTTTTTTATAACGACAAATTAAAACAAGAATCTTCTTGTACTAACATTAATGAGGAGACCAATCCCCAGCAGAAATGATATAGTAGAGGATCCTCCATAACTCATAAGGGGCAATGGAACACCAACCACAGGTATTATACCCAGAGACATACCTATATTAATGAATATTTGCCAGAAGAACATCGAAACTATACCAAAGGTCAAAAAGGTACAAAAACCCTCTCTTGAATGGGAAGCTATTCTAAAGCCCCAAAGCACAACGAGTAAATATAAGGACACGACTACGAGAGACCCCAGAAATCCCCATTCTTCTGCAAAAACCGAGAAAACAAAATCAGTATGTTGCTCGGGAAGAAAGAGCAACTGACTCTGAGTTCCTTTTAAGAATCCTTTTCCCCAAAAAGCCCCGGAACCTATAGCAATCTTTGATTGAATTATATGATAGCCAGAACCAAGGGGGTCGAGGTCTGGGTTAACAAAGGTTAAGATTCTCATTTTTTGATAACCTTTTAAATAGTGCCAGAACAGAGGGAGCCCTGCTAAAAACACTGAGGACATTATCAGGATATTCTTCATCTTTATTCCATTGAATAATAAAAGAGACAGGAAGATCAAGATAATAATAAGAGCCGTACCCAAATCCGGTTGAAGAAGAACAAGGACAACCGGCAATGCCAGCACAAGAAAGGGGATAAGAAGACCACGAATTGCTCCCAGATTATAATTGGGATATTTACTAAAGTACTTTGATAATATGAATATTATGGCGATTTTAAAAAACTCCGACGGTTGTAATGAAAATCCCCCCAGTTCAAGCCATCTCCTTGAACCGGAAACACTTTTACCAAAAGGAATTACAAGGATTAGCAATAAGACGGCAACTGTAAACAAAGGGTAGGCGAAGCGCTCTAATAAACGATAGTCTACACAGAAGGAGAGAAACATTACGAAGATTCCTACAACAATCCAGCATATCTGTTTTAGATAAATGGGCATTCCGCCCGGTTCTTTTCCGGCAAAAGTCGCACTATAGATATTAAATATTCCAATAGTAGCAATGATTATTGTTATTAAAAGAAGAAACCAATCAAAATTTGAGACTAACCTTCGATCAAATTTCATAAAGAATTTTTTGCCTTAAAAAGAGGCACTGTCATTATTTATAATTTTAAGGGCACCTTTCAGAATATCTCTGGCAACCTGTGCAGCCTTATTACCCCCATGCCCTCCATGTTCCAGCAATACTACAATAGCTACTTTTGGTTTATCTTTCGGGGCAAATGCGGAAAACCAGGCATGATCTCTATGCTCAAAAGGAACATATTCATTACCCGAATCTTTTGGTAACCCCACTACCTGAGCAGTCCCTGTCTTTCCCGCAACATCAGCCCCTTCTATCCTTGCCCGCCATCCGGTGCCAAGGCGTTCATTAACCACACCCCAAAGAGCATCCTTTATTAATTTAATGCTGTTGTCAGATACGGGAATTTTTTTCATCTTTTCGGGAAAGAATTCTTTGATAATGTCTCCTCCTGGGGACTCGATTTTTTTAACTATTTGCGGGCGATACAGTACACCCCCGGTTGCTATAGAGGACATTAAATTTAAGATTTGAAGGGGTGTAACCAGGACAAACCCTTGTCCAATTGCCGCAGACAGGGTTTCGCCTTCTTGCCAGGGAGATTTCAGGGCCTCTAACTTCCATAAGCTTGTTGGAATCAGGCCACGTTTTTCGTTTGTGCGGGAAATACCAGTTGGTTTGCCAAGACCAAATAAAGAGGAATAATATGCTATCCTATCCACTCCCAATCTTTGCCCCACCTGATAAAAGTAAACATCACAAGACTCCACCAATGCCCGGTGAAGATTAACACTTCCGTGTCCTTTCTTTTGCCAGCATCTGTATGCTCGCCTGCCGAACCTGTAGGAGCCGTCACAGTAAAAGACGGTTTCCGGCGTAATGACTTTTTCCTCAAGACCTGCTATGGCGGTAATTATCTTGTATACGGAACCTGGCGGATATTGTCCTTGAATAGCCTTGTTTGCTAACGGATTATAAGGATTGGTTACGAGAGCTTCCCACTCTTTCGAAGAGATTCCCAGAGAGAACATATTTGGATTGAAGGAAGGGCTGCTAGCCAATGCAAGAATCTCCCCATTATTTGGATCCATTACTATAACAGTACCTATCATATCAGCGAGACCCTTTTCTGCAAGTTTTTGAATGTCTAATTCAATAGTTAAGAATATATTTTCACCAGGATTTGGCTCAAGTTCACGCAAAACCCTTACTTTTCTCCCGACAGCATCAACCTCAACCTGAGCCCCTCCGTTACTGCCCCTTAAAACGCTTTCATAATCATGTTCTATGCCGTATTTTCCTATTAAGTCCACCATGTTGTATCCATCTGAACTCCTTGTTTTCAATTGAGACTCACTGATTTTCCCCATGTATCCAATAAGATGAGCTGCTAATTTGTCAAATATATAAAGCCGCTTGGGCTCTATTTCAATTGTTATTCCGGGAAGATACAGTTTGTTTGTTTCAACAATAGCCACCTCTCTATAATCCAGATTTGTTTTTACCTTTATGGGCTTAAATGGGGGGTTGCCCTGAGCCTCTTTTAACTTCGCCTTAAATAAGTCGGCATTTACGTTTAACAAGCCGCTTAGTTCTTTTATTGTACTTTCTAGGTCATTAACATCCTCGGGTATTATGGAGAGGTCAAAAGAAGGATAGTTATCTACCAGAGACTTACCCTTTCGATCGAATATAATCCCTCTTGGGGCGGGTATTTTAACGATTCTTATTCGGTTATTTTCAGAAAGGCTTTTAAATTTCTTTCCTTGGAGTATTTGTAGGTACCATAGTCTAGAGAGGATGATGGTAAAGGCAACTATTGCGAATACAATAGAAAAAAACAGCTTTTTTTTGAATTCTCTCTTATTGTCTTTATCATACAGTAACATTGCTGATTTTAGTTATAAGGTGAGCCTTTCGTATTATTCCTTTTATCGATAAAAGATGATGGACAATATAAAAACCTAAAAAGAATCCGGTATTTATTGAGGCTCAAGCAACAATTCTGTTTTATTCAATATTAAGAATATTAGCGGGCTGAATATACCAGTTAAGATAGCCTGGATAGGAAGAAATCTTACGACAAAAATCCATAGGTTCTCAACAGAGCTGAACACATACAAGGTCGAAAGCAAGAGGATTCCGTCAATAATGCTCAGCATTATTATCAGGATTGTTTGAGAAAGAGCGTTTTTAAGATAGATATTTTCACAGGCCAGTTTTGTCAGAAAGAAAGTTACAATCCTTAGAAAGGTGAACAACCCCATTATACCACCAGAAAGAGTATCTGCAAGATACCCCAGGATGGCAGCTAGCAATATGCTTCTCACCGGCCCTTGAAATATCCCTAGATAGGCTACCATTATTATAATAAGGTCGGGCTTAACGGGAATATGGGGGGAAAAGCTCAAAATTGTAGTTTGTAAGCTTAAAAAAACCATTCCTAAGAATAAGAAGCCAAAAAACCTCCCCATACCTAACCTTTATTGAGTAAACCAGGAGATATGATTATTCAAGCTATCCGAACTTATTTCTCTGATGCGGACTTATCACCGACCACTATGAATACCTCTTCAAGTTTAGCAAAATCAACACTGGGAGTTACCTCAACATATTGAAACAACCCAGAGCCTTCCCTTTTTATTTTGCTTACCCTTCCCAGAAGCAACCCTTTTGGGAATATTCCTCCTAAACCAGAGGATATAATATCATCTCCCATTCTAACATCATCGGCACGCGAGACATATTTTAACTGACATGTCTGATTTACTCTTCCTTCCAGGATTCCCTTAGCCCTGGTCCTTTGTACCATAACATCAATAGCACTGCTGTGATCTGTTGACAACAGAACCTTGGAGACAGATATGGAAACCTCTATGACACATCCAATCATTCCCTCCGATGTCACTACCGCCATCTTTTTTTCAATGCCATCCTTGCTGCCTTTATCGAGAATGATGGTTTTAAACCAACTGGAGGGGTCCTCACCTATTACCTCTGCAGGGACCATAGGACTCGTGAACTCCTCTTTGAAGAGGAGGAGTTTTCTTAAACGTATATTGGCAATAGCCGCTTCCCTTAAACGAAGGTTCTCTTCTTTCAAGGCATTAATGGTTTTGTTTAAAACGGTATTTTCTTTTTTAAGGTTTACAAGAAAGACATAATTGCCCCACAGGGTTTTTACGCCTTTTACAGTTGACTGAATTGTCTTTTGAAAAGGCGAAGAGACCTCGAAAATAATCTCTTCAAAAAGATGGGGTTTCTTCCTTTCTTTAATATTTAGGGAGATAAGGAGTATGGCAACTATACAAAGAGAGACAGTGATTACTATTACTCGATATCTCCTGAAGACAGAGAGCATCGTTCCCCTTATAAAATTTTTTATACTAAGAACGGATCGTTATCTCCTTTAAAAGAGGCAGCTCGTCCAAAGCCTTTCCAGCACCTAGAACTACAGCAGACAGAGGATCATCGGCACGTATTATTGGAAGCCCGGTTTCTTCTTTTAAAAGCATGTCCAGGTTTTTTAATAAAGCCCCTCCCCCGATCAAAACAATCCCCCTGTCTACAATATCGGCGGCTAATTCCGGAGGGGTTCTCTCAAGGGCCAGTCTAACGGCCTCGATTATGGTATTGATAGTCTCCGCCAGTGAACTTCTAATCTCTTCTGAATTGATCTGCAAAATTTTGGGGAGACCGTCTACCAGATCTCTGCCCTTTACTTCCATGGTCTTTATGTCTTTGTCGGGATAGGCCGTACCTATGGTAACCTTCACTAACTCGGCGGTCCTTTCCCCTATTAAAAGATTGTACTTCCTTTTAATATATTGAACGATGGCATCATCCATCTTGTCACCGGCAACACGTACGGACTGACTATAGACGATGCCGGACAAAGAGATTACAGCAACTTCGGTGGTTCCCCCACCTATGTCAACAATCATATTCCCGGCAGGCTCATTAACGGGCAACCCGGCTCCGATAGCAGCTGCCATTGGTTCCTCTATCAGGTAGACCTCTCTGGCACCAGCAGACGCAGCGGTTTCTCTGACAGCGCGTTTTTCGACCTGCGTGATACCGGAAGGAACACATATAATGATTCTAGGCCTTACCAGTGCGCGGCGGTTATGAATCTTTGTTATAAAGTATCTAAGCATTGCCTCTGTGATCTCAAAGTCAGCTATAACACCGTCTTTCATAGGACGAATGGCAACGATGCTTCCAGGGGTTCTCCCCAACATTTTTTTTGCCTCCATCCCTACTGCTAAAACCTTTTTAATCCCATCCGGATAGTTACTTCGGACAGCAACGACCGATGGCTCGCTCAAGACAATGCCTTTGCCCTTGACGTACACAAGGGTATTTGCTGTGCCCAGATCAATAGCCAAATCATTGGAAAACAAGCCCAAAATAGAGTCGAAAAGCATCTAATTCTCCCTTCTAATTTCAGGAAATTCAACCATTCTTCTCACAGGAAGAGAAAGAATTAAATCGAATTTAAGGTATGTATTATGAAGTGGGAATATATCAGATAATATGTCTTATATCAAGCGATAAAATTTGGATCCAAATCTATTTTATTGCAAGAATTTTTAATATGTGTTAAAAAACAGTTGGTCAAACAAAAATTAAATTGCCTTTGGGCGGTTTATAAATACATATTATTTGGAGCAATATGGACTCTTTTGGAGAATATCTCAGGAAAGAGAGAGAATCAAGGTCTGTTTCCCTTGAAGAGATTTCAGCAGCTACAAGGATAAGAAAGGTCTTCCTGGAGGCAATAGAGGGCGATGATACAGACAAGTTGCCTGCGGAAGTTTTTCTCATGGGATTCTTAAAGGCCTACGCAAGTTATGTGGGATTGGATAAGGATGAGGTCCTTCTGCAATACAAGAGGCATTTAGATAGTCTGAAAAACGTCGAGGAAATCGCGCGCCCCCCCAAAAAACCTCTTTTGT
>QZJR01000017.1 GCA_003599365.1 Deltaproteobacteria bacterium
GACCCTCTGTCCATCCTCCATATGCCTCTTCAAATCGCATCTTCCTAACCTCCTGTAATATCTCTGTCCGTCTCATACGTCACCTCCATCGGTGACTATTGTAAACCGGACAGATTATGTGCTACAATACAGGACAGTTTACTTGCTTCTAACATCTCCTATTTGATATTTGACAAAACTCAATTGTTTTTCTATACTTAAGCAGTTCTTATGTTCTGCTTCCCATTTGCTTGTTTTTTAGCAACTATTCGGCCATAGATTTACACAGATGAACGCAGATACAACAGCAAGCTTAAGCTTGCTGTTAAACACAAAGAAATCACAGATATTACTCAATAATAAAAGGAAAAATATCAGTGATGATCAGCGTAGATCGGTGGCTGAGTAGTTACGTTTTTTATTGTATATTTATATTTCAGAAAAGCGGATAGAAACTTATGGAAATAGACGCCGATACTAAAATTACAGGTATTCTGGGTCATCCTATTCACCACTCTCTTTCACCCTTGATGCATAATACTGTATTTAAACATCTGGGTCTCAACTACGTTTATCTGCCCTTCGATGTCAAACCAGAAGACTTAAAGTGTGCAATAAATGCCATTAGATGTATGAATATCGTTGGTGTCAATCTAACAATCCCTCACAAGGAAAAGGTAATAGCGCATTTGGACAGAATTGATACAGAGGCAGAGTTAATAGGCGCAGTAAATACTATCGAAAATATTGACAGTGAACTGGTAGGATTTAATACCGACGGACAGGGTTTTCTTGAATCTCTGAAAAATGATCTTGGTTTTAGCCCCAAAGGTAAAAGCATATTAATAGTAGGTGCAGGTGGGGCGGCTAGAGGGATATTGGTTAGTCTAGCGTTAGGTGGTGCCCCAAAAATATCTGTTACTAACAGGACGTATAACAGAGCAGAAAAATTGATAGAAGAATTTTCTGATAGGTTTCCCTCAGTAAAATTTTCTGCCCTACCTTTAGACAATAATACCCTAAAGAATTGTTTGGGTGATACTGACCTACTTATAAATACTACCTCCGTTGGGATGAACGGAGATTCTTTGAGGCTGCCTCTCAGTTATTTGCCTAAGAGCGCTATAATATATGATATAGTTTACAACCCCTTAAAGACTCCCCTCTTGAGAGAGGCAGAAGAGGCTGGTTTAACCGCTCATAATGGACTGGGGATGCTGGTCTTTCAGGGGGCATTGAGTTTTAAAATTTGGACAGATGTAGATGCACCTGTTAAATTGATGAAGGAGACATTGGCTAAGAGGTTGTTTCTGTAAGGGATATAAATAGGAAGGAGATAAACCATGCCAGTATATATCTGGGAAGGGAAAACACGGCAGGGCAAGATTCAGAAAGGGGAAATTGAGGCAGTTTCAGAACCTGCCGTGAGGATGCAGCTTGGAAGACAAAAGATCACACCAAGCAAGATCAAGGTAAAGCCAAAAGACCTATTTGAAAATATTGCTTTTTTTCAACCAAAGGTTACGGAGAATGATTTGGTTATCTTCACCCGCCAGTTTTCTACTATGATAGATGCCGGACTTCCTTTGGTACAGGCACTGGATATACTCTCATCCCAACAGGATAACAAGACCTTTAAAAAGATACTTGTTCAAATAAAAGGGGATATAGAAGGGGGAGCTACTTTTACTGATGCACTTAAAAAACACCCGAACCTATTCGATGAGCTGTATGTCAACTTAGTGGCGGCTGGTGAGGTAGGAGGCATATTAGACTCTATCCTGAATAGGCTGGCAGGCTATATAGAAAAGACGATGAAGCTAAAGAAGAAGGTTAAGGGGGCAATGGTTTATCCTATTAGTATCTTGGGAGTTGCTGTTGTTGTAGTTGTTGTGCTGCTTCTCTTTGTCATCCCTGTTTTCCAAAAGATGTTTGCGGAGTTTGGTGCGGCACTCCCCGCCCCTACTCAAATCGTAATTAAGATAAGTGAGATATTGAAGAGCAGCATTGTATATATTGCCGGGAGTCTATTCGTATTGGGAGTTGCCTTCAAAAAATTCCATAATACGGAAAAGGGGAAAACCATCATTGATGACTTTGTCCTTAAACTCCCTGTATTTGGACCGTTGATAAGGAAAGCTGCGGTTGCTAAATTTACCAGGACATTGGGAACCATGATTTCCAGCGGCGTACCCATATTGGATGGTCTGGACATTACAGCTAAGACGGCCGGGAATAAGACAGTGGAACGTTCGATATATTACACAAAAGCAGGTATCAGTGAAGGCCGAACCATAGCCGAACCCTTGGCTGAGAGCAAGGTTTTCCCGCCTATGGTAGTCAGAATGATAGCTGTGGGGGAAGCTACCGGTGCCCTGGATGCCATGCTTGGAAAGATTGCAGACTTCTATGATGATGAAGTCGATGCCGCAGTTGATACTTTGACCGCCATGCTTGAACCTATGCTAATGGTTTTTCTGGGTGTTGTTCTTGGCGGCTTAGTAATAGCCATGTATCTACCTATATTTAAGATGGCATCAGCTATCGGTTAAAAGATAATCTGCCTAACCGGATATTCTCCTGATGTACCTTCCCTTTTCCAACACTATGCTAAAAAAGGTTTGCATTTTCTATCTATTTAAGTTAAAATAACTTTTTTATTACAAATGCAAAGAACCAGTCAAGCATAGGCAATTTTCCAAAGTTTACTAAGTTCATCTTGAAAAATTAAAAATTTCCTTTGAAGCAAATCAGCCTATGGCAGAGAGTTTCTGAATATGCCCAAAGCAATTTTCTGGATGAGTCAAAAAACTTGCTCTAGCCGGTGGAAAAGGAAAATTTCTAGCGTAAACTACTAAACATTTTTGGGGAGGAGGACTACAATGTGAGTAAACGGAGTGAATTAGATATCTCACGTGACAAGATCGACCAGATTGATACAGGAATACTAAAATTACTCAATAAAAGGGCTGAATTAGCAATTAAGATTGCTAAAACTAAAGCCGAAAACGATATGGATTTTTATGCACCGGAAAGAGAACTCAAAATATATGAGAGATTGACAAGGATAAATAAAGGTCCTTTTACAAACGAAGCTATAAAGACTATCTTTAGAGAGATAATCTCTGCTTCCCTCTCCCTTGAGCAGCCCATTAAAATTGCATATCTGGGGCCTAAAGCCACTTTTACTCACCTGGCATCTATTCATCACTTCGGCTTGTCAGCAGATTTTATACAGAAAAGCAATATCCCTGAAATATTTGATGAAGTAGAACGAGATAGAGTCAATTTTGGAGTTGTGCCAATAGAGAACTCAACTGAAGGGGTAGTCAGCAATACCCTTGATATGTTTGTCGACTATAATCTGAAGATATGCGCAGAGATTTTATTAGAGATATCTCATCATCTTCTGTCGAAAACAGGGAAGATGGAAAATATCGAGAAGGTATATTCTCACCCCCATGCTATTGCTCAATGTCGTAATTGGCTTGGGAATAACCTACCAAATATACCTATACTTGATGCAGCAAGTACCGCTTTGGCTGCCCAGAATGCATCCGATGATCCATCAGTTGCTGCTATTGCCAGCGAGTTTGCTGCCACCCTTTATGATCTGAACATAGTAAGAAGAAAGATTGAGGATAACATCAATAATTTTACCAGATTCCTCGTAATCGGCAAAAAGGAACCTGAAAAGAGCGGCAATGATAAAACATCCATTATGTTTTCTGTCAAAGATGAAGTTGGGGCTTTACACCGGATGCTAGAACCCTTTGCCAAGAATAATATCAATCTGACAAAGATTGAGTCAAGGCCCCTCAAAAAAAAGGCATGGGAATATATATTCTTTCTGGACATGGAGGGACATATCTCTGACGAAAATGTAAGAAAT
Source organism: Deltaproteobacteria bacterium (assembly GCA_003599365.1). GTDB lineage: Bacteria > Desulfobacterota > UBA8473 > UBA8473 > UBA8473 > UBA8473. Next base: position 3,872 of record QZJR01000017.1, read on the forward strand.
GCTCTGGATGAATTGGACAAAAATTCTTTATTTTTAAAGGTGTTGGGATCATACCCTAAGAGCAAAAAAATAGAACCCGGAAGGAAATAGTATGATTGTAGTATTGAAGCCAACCTGTACTGAAGATGACCTTAATCGCGTCATAAAAAAGATAGAAGATCTGGGACTGGCTGTCCATATTTCAAAGGGAAAAGAGCGTACCATTATTGGTGCTATTGGAGAGGATGCCATACTCCATAGCCAATCATTAGAGTCTCTTCCCGGTGTCGAAAAGATAGTACCAATATTAAAGCCTTACAAGCTGATTAGCAGAGACTTTAAAAAGGACAACACCATAATAAACTCCAACGGAGTTGAGATTGGCGGCAATAAAATACAGGTTATTGCCGGGCCCTGTTCAGTAGAAGGCAGGGAGATGCTTCTGGATGTGGCTCAATCTGTCAAAGCAACAGGGGTAAAGTTCCTGCGCGGGGGTGCTTTTAAACCCAGGACTTCGCCTTACAGCTTTCAGGGATTGGGTGAAGAGGGGTTAAGGTATCTTGCAGAAGCAAGGGAAAAAACAGGCTTGATGATAGTCACTGAATTGATGGACCCAAGAGATATTGACATGGTCTGTAAATATGCTGACATAATTCAGATTGGTACCAGAAATATGCAGAATTTCCGTCTCTTGAAGGAGGTTGGTACCATTAAAAAACCTATTATCCTTAAAAGAGGTTTCAGTGCTACCATACTGGAGCTTCTGATGTCTGCAGAATACATTGCATCCCAGGGAAATGAGCAGATAATACTGTGTGAGAGGGGAATTAGAACATTTGAAACGGCTACACGGAATACCCTTGATATAAGTGCTATTCCAATAATTAAGGAGCTTAGCCATCTTCCCATAATTGTAGACCCAAGTCATGCCGTTGGCAAATGGAATCTGGTTGGACCGGTATCGAGAGCTGCCATCGCAGCTGGAGCAGATGGATTAATGATTGAGGTACACCCTTCCCCCCAGGATGCCCTTTCTGACGGACCTCAATCCTTGAAACCCGATAATTTCAACAGCCTGATGAATGATCTGCGAAATATAGCCAATACTATAGGAAGGAGTTTGTGAGAGTGGCATACCTCTTTGACAGAGTTGCAATTATTGGATTGGGATTAATTGGAGGCTCATTGGCAAAGGCCGCCAGGGGAGAGAACCTCTTCAAAAAAGTGGTTGGGGTAGGCAGGAACGAAAAAAATCTGGAAAAGGGCATTGATCTTGGTGCCATTGACAGTTATACTACCCACCTTGCTGAAGGTGTTTCTGATGTAGATTTAGTGGTAGTAGCTACACCTCCCGGAGTAATTATCGAGATAATCAAGAAAGTAGTCCCGTATATACCGGATGGGTGCATAATTACCGATGTAGGCAGCATAAAGGAAGAAATCGTAAAAGGTGCAGAGAGACTTATTGCCGATAATGACAAGATATATTTCGTTGGGGGTCATCCAATTGCAGGAACAGAGAATTCTGGAATTGAAGCCATAGACCCTTACTTATTTATCGGGCACAAATGTGTACTTACCCCTACTCCCAAAACAAACAGAGTCGCCTTTGAAAAAATTAAAACTATGTGGGAAAAGGTCGGTTGTAAAGTCATTTCAATGGATATGATAAAACACGATAATATCTTCGCTATAGTCAGCCACCTGCCGCATGTTGTTGCGTTTTCCCTGATAAACGCTATAATCAACATCAAGTATCTCCAAGAGGATATATTATCGTACTCCGCCGGGGGACTTAAAGATTTTACACGGATTGCAGCCAGTCATCCTACAATGTGGAAAGACATCTTTCTAATGAACAAAGAAAACGTGCTGAATAGCATAACTCATTTTCAATCATCCATGGAGGAAATAAAGAGGGCCATTGCAGAAGAGGACTCGGAAAAGCTGGTATCCGAATTTGAAAAATCAAGAGAAGTAAGGAGAGCTATTAAATAAGGTAACATTGGAAAAGACAGTCATTGAACAAAAAGGAGGATTAAAAGGAGAAGTAACTGTACCTGGAGATAAATCCATATCTCATAGGGCTGTCATTATTGGTTCTCTGGCAAAAGGCAAGACCAGAATTATAGAACCATCGAGAGGTGACGACAATCTTAGAACCCTGAACGCCTTTCGAATGATGGGCATTGAAGTGGATGAGCCAAAAGTAGACCAACTGATAATAAATGGTAGGGGGCTATACGGTCTAACCGAACCTGAAGATGTTATAGATGCTGGCAACTCTGGAACCACTGTCCGACTTTTAACAGGTCTTTTAACTGGACAAAGGTTTTTCTCTGTAATTACTGGGGACAGATACCTCCGCAAGAGGCCCATGAAGAGAGTTGTCGAACCTCTTAGTTCAATGGGGGCTAAAATTTGGGGAAGAGAAAACGGTAATTTTGCTCCACTGGTTATTAATGGGACAAGGCTAAATCCTATTGATTATATCTCTCCTATTGCCAGTGCCCAGGTTAAGTCAGCGATTCTTTTAGCCGGTCTTTATGCTGATGGAGTCACAAAGATAACTGAACCTTCCCTGTCAAGGGATCACACTGAGCGCATGCTCAGGTTCTTTGGCGCCAATTTAAAAAGGGATGACAACTCAGTCAGCATAGCCGGTGGATCAAACCTGGAGGGAAGGAAGATTGAGATTCCAGGGGACATCTCTTCGGCTGCCTTTTTTATAGTAGCAGCATTAGTCATCCCAAATTCGGAGGTTTTATTAAAGCGAGTTGGGGTAAATCCAAGTCGTACCGGGATATTAGAAGTATTGAAAAAAATGGGGGCAAACATTCAATTATTGAATGAATATGAAACATGGGGAGAACCTGTAGCAGACATACTGGTTAAAACCAGCCGGCTTAAAGGAACCAAAATTGAAGGAGAGCTCATACCAAAAACAATAGACGAACTTCCTGTCCTCTCTGTTGCGGCATCAGTAGCAGAGGGGGACACAGTCATCAAGGATGCCAAAGAATTAAGGGTTAAAGAAACCGATAGGATCAAGGCTGTTGCTTCTGAACTAAAGAAATTTGGAGCAGAAGTAGAGGAGTTCGATGATGGTATGAGGATATCAGGCAAAGATGAGTTAAAGGGATGTGACTGCCAGAGTTTCGGTGACCACCGTATTGCAATGTCACTGATAATTGCCGGTCTCATGGCATCAGGTAAGACTGTTGTAGAAGATACTTCTTGTATTGGAACATCGTTCCCTGAGTTTAAAGATAAACTGTTTTCTCTTATTCAGTAAGTTAACGTAAAGGTGAGACAATTGCCTGGCCAGGATGTTGATAAATATGAAAAAGGGACTCGTCATTGCCATTGATGGCCCATCAGGTGCAGGAAAAAGTACAATAAGCAAAATTTTGGCAAAAAGGTTGAATTATATCTATATCGATACCGGAGCTATGTATCGGGCAGTCGCCTTGAGTACCCTTGAGAAAAATATTAGTATTGATGACGAAGATAGGCTTTTACAAATGTGCTTAGAGATCGATATTTCATTTAGTATGGGAAATGGCTCTTCAAGGGTGCTGTTAAATGGTAAGGATGTTACAGAGGCAATAAGATCTTCCAGTGTGAGTCTGCTGGCATCAGGCGTCTCTGCTAAAAAGGTTGTAAGGGATGCATTATTAAGGGTACAAAGAAAGATGGGGGAAGATGGGGGGGTCGTTATAGAGGGAAGAGACATTGGAACAGTGGTTTTCCCTGATGCCGATATTAAATTCTATCTTGATGCTTTATCAGAAGAAAGGGGGAAGAGGAGACACAGGGAATTAATAGCAAAAGGAGAGAAAGTCAGCTTAGATACGGTTACAAGGGAAATAATTCAAAGAGACCGTAACGACAGTTCGAGAAAATATGCCCCGCTAAAACCTGCCATTGATTCTATTAATATTGATTCCACCGACAGAACTATTGAAGAAGTTGTAGAGAAGTTCTTGGAGATTATTAGAGGAATTAAAAAGCGTTGGAAAAAATAATTTAGGAGGATAACCTTTTAATGGAAAATGAAGCTGATGTAGTTAAAGATAAAGATTCTATTTATGATAGAAAGGATGCAGACACAGATACTGCCTCAAGAAACAAGAGTTCTGATGCCGATGAAAATTTTGAGCAACTTTACGAAAACAGTTTAAACAAGTTGCAAGAAGGGGAAGTAGTAAGAGGTAAGGTTATTCAGATAACTGAAAACAATATTATGGTAGATGTGGGTTATAAGTCTGAAGGACAGGTGCCGACTAAAGAATTCTTGAATGAACGGGGAGAGCTAACTGTAAATATTGGCGATGAGGTTGACGTTTTACTTGAGCGAAGAGAAGATAAAAATGGATCTGTGGTTTTATCCAAAAATAAGGCAGACAAGTTGAAAGTATGGGATGAAATTAGCAGAATTTTTGATGAAGATAACGTTATAGAGGGAGAAATCATTTCCAGGGTGAAAGGTGGATTTGCCGTAGATATTGGTGTTAATGCATTTTTGCCTGGGTCACAAGTTGATCTTCGCCCTGTTAGAAATTTTGAAGAATCCATTGGTAAAAGGTTTAAATTTAAGATAATAAAATTCAATAAAAAACAGGGGAATATCGTTTTATCTAGAAGAGCCATCATGGAAAAGGAAAGAGAGAGTTTGAGAAAAAGAACCCTGGAAACTCTGGAAGAGGGGCAAATAATTGAAGGTACGGTAAAAAATATTACCGACTATGGTGTTTTTATAGACTTAGGAGGAATTGATGGTCTGCTGCATATCACAGATCTATCCTGGGGTAAAATAACCCATCCTCAGGATTTGTGTTCAATAGGAGACAAACTAAAGGCTAAAGTCATAAAATTTGACAGAGAAAACGAAAGGGTTTCCTTAGGGTTAAAACAAATCACACCTGCCCCCTGGACCAATGCAGACGAGAAGTATCCAATAGGCTCAAGGGTTAAGGGGAAAGTAGTCAGTTTAGCAGATTATGGTGCCTTCATTAGGTTGGAAGAAGGGATTGAAGGGTTAGTGCACATCTCTGAGATGTCCTGGACTCGAAAGATAAGACATCCATCGAAAGTTGTGGCCATAGGTGACGAAATAGATGCTGTAGTTCTGGATATTGATACGTCTAGAAAGAGAATTTCTTTGGGTATAAAACAAATAGAACCGAATCCCTGGGCTATGGTTAAAGAGAAATATCCCTTAGGCACAAAGATTAAAGGTGTCATCAAAAATGTGACCGACTTTGGTATATTTGTAGGCATAGAGGAAGGAATTGACGGATTGGTTCATATATCAGATATTTCTTGGAAACAGAAAATAAAGAACCCCTCGGAGTTATATCACAAAGGTCAAAGTGTGGAGGCGGTCGTCCTGAATGTGGACCAGGAGAATGAAAGGTTCTCCCTGGGTATCAAACAGCTTGAACCTGATCCATGGGATACGCTGCTGAAAAAGTATAAGCTGAGTGACGTAATATCGGGGACTGTTACCAATATCACTGATTTTGGTATATTTGTTGAAATAGAAGAAGGGATCGAAGGTTTAGTTCACGTCTCTGAAATTAGTAAAGAAAAGGTGGAAAAAGCCGCAGATTTTGCTAAAGTTGGAGAAAAGATTTCTGCTCTAATTATCAATATCGCAGAGAAAGAAAGAAAGATCGGATTGAGCATTAAAGAGCTCCATAAGATGTCAGAAAAAGCCGATTTCCAGAAATTTTCAGCTAACAAAGAATCCGCCACCTCCAATTTGGGAGAACTAATTAGAAAAGAACTTGAATAAAAAAATAGAACGTGAGGTTGAAAGATGAAAAGGCATCCCGTTTTACTGGGTATTATAATAGTAGGAATACTCCTAATTGTCTTTTTCATCATTGTATTTGCTATCACATATACTTCCGGGAATACCACCCTTGCCATGGGCGATAAGGTTGCGGTGGTAGATACTAAAGGAGTAATTAAGGATTCCACAACTATTATAGAGCAACTTTTAAGGTTTAAAAAGGATAAAAGTGTCAAGGCAATTGTGTTGAGAATTGACTCTCCGGGAGGTGCTGTTGGGCCAACTCAAGAAATCTATGAAGAGGTGAAAAAGATCAGAGAGAAAAAAAAGGTATTGGTCTCTATGGGATCTCTAGCAGCCTCAGGTGGTTATTATATAGCCTGCGCTGCTGATAAAATAATAGCAAACCCTGGAACTATAACCGGAAGTATCGGTGTAATCATTGAGTTCGGTAATATAGAAGAACTCATGAAAAAAATTGGGTTCAAAAGTGTAATAATCAAGAGTGGTGAGTATAAAGACGTTATGTCTCCTTTCAGAAGTATAACAGATCAAGAAAAAACCATACTCCGTGGGGTTGTTGACAGTGTTCACAGTCAATTTATTGAAGCAGTAGTGGAAGGTAGAAAGTTAAAAAGAGAAGATGTGGCTAAGATCGCAGACGGAAGGATATTTTCGGGAGAACAGGCTAAGGCATTGGGTTTGGTTGATTCCCTTGGCAACCTTCAAGATGCTATCTCAATGGCAGCTGAAATTGCAGGTATCAAGGGTGAACCAAATGTAATTTATCCCCCCAAAGACAGATTCTCGATACTGGATTTTTTATTCCAACGAATGGCAACAGATTTCATTAATTATCTGGAAAATAAAAGTTGCCAGTTTAATTATCTATTTGTTCCCAATAGATTATAACTATTTATGTAACTGCTCAGGTGGATAGGCTGTAGACTATTAGCCTGTAGGAGCTACAGTCTAACTGCCCAAACAAAGCCTACAGTCTAAACAACCCGAGCAGTTACCATAAGTTCATGAAAGGAAACTGCTATGACAAAGAGTAAACTGGTTGAAAAAATATCTGAAAACCTCACTAGCATAACCAAGAAAGATATCAAAGTAATAGTTGATGTTATTTTTGATAGCATGATTGATTCACTAAAAAAGGGCGAAAGAATTGAAATCCGTGGATTTGGAAGCTTTAAAGTAAAGGAAAGAAACGCCAGGAATGGAAGAAATCCCAAGACTGGAATCATTGTGAACATCCCTGAAAAAAAGACCATATTTTTTAAACCTGGTAAGGAACTTAAAAAAAAGGTGGATTATTAGAGAGTAGTGGGGGTAAGTAATGACACGGGTTGCCTCCATTGATATTGGCACCAATACCATTCGCCTTTTAATTGCTGATGTAGATAAGACAAAAGAACTTAGCAGAATACTGATAAAGAGGAACATAACCAGACTGGGAGAAGGGTTTATTAAAAAAAGGGAGATATCCGGGAAAGCAATCCAAAGGAGCATAAAAGTCTTAAAAGAGTATTTGAACTTAGTGAATGAATACAGTGCAAAAAAAACCTTAGCGGTGGCCACCAGTGCCGTTAGAGAAGCTGCCAATAAAAATGAATTTCTGATGGAGGTCTATCGAAACACAGGTTTAGAAATACAGGTCGTTTCAGAAAAAGAAGAGGCCGGTATGACATTAACAGGTGTTCTGTCGATTATAAACGAAGTTATTGGTAGAGCCTTAGTCATAGATATTGGAGGAGGAAGCACGGAATATATCATCATTGAAGGCAAAATTCCTGTAACGACTCACAGTTTAGACCTTGGAGCAGTATATCTAACTGAAAGATTCATCCACACTGACCCCCCAACATCTTTAGAATTGCAAAACTTAAGAGAGTTTGTTGATAAAAGACTATCATCCCTACCATGGGTAGGATTTTCTTTTTCTTCCTTATTAGGCACGGCTGGGACTATCACTACACTGGCAGCAATTGACCAAGAAATGAGCGCCTATGACCCAGAGAAAATAAACAAATATGTTTTGACCAGAGAAGCGGTAAAGAGCATTTATGATAGTCTAAAGAGTCTTAATAGAGTCGAACGATGCTTAACCCCCGGCTTGGAGAGGGGAAGAGAGGATATAATTTTGGCTGGCACCATTGTTCTCCTGAGTATCATGGAAACCCTCAATTCTAATGGAATAACGGTTAGCGATTTTGGGCTTTTGGAAGGAATAATTATGGACAGTTACGGAAAAATCGAAAACCTTTTTTTAGAATACGGGGCATAAGATGAAAATACTTCTCGTTTATCCAAAGAATCCAGACACCTTTTGGAGCTTCAAGTATGCTTTAAAATTTATCTTTAAAAAGGCAAGTAACCCACCCCTTGGGTTATTGACTGTAGCAGCAATGCTTCCTGAAGAGTGGGAAAAAAAATTTGTAGATATGAACGTAAACATTTTGAGTGATAAAGATATTAAATGGGCCGACTTTGTCTTTGTAAGTGCTATGATTGTTCAAAAAGAATCCATAACGGAAATCATCACCAGATGCAAAAAAACAGGTGTTAAGATTGTAGCCGGTGGTCCTCTTTTTACCACCGGATACGAAGACTTCAAGGGTGTGGATCATTTTGTGCTTAATGAGGCTGAAGTTACATTGCCACTCTTTTTAGAAGATTTACAAAACGGATGTGCTAACCATGTTTACACATCCAATCAATGGGCAGACATAAAAAAGACACCTCTCCCACTCTGGAAACTTGTTAACATGAAACAATATGTCACAATGAATATTCAATATTCACGAGGCTGCCCTTTTAACTGCGAATTCTGTGATATTACTCTACTCTATGGACGCATACCGCGAACAAAAGATAAAGATCAAGTAATAAAAGAGCTGGACAACCTTTACTCGCAAGGTTGGAGAAATGCAGTGTTTTTTGTTGATGATAACTTTATCGGGAATAAAAGGAAGTTAAAAGAAGATGTCTTGCCGGCTATTATTGAATGGATGAAGGAAAAAAAGCATCCCTTCTCTTTTATCACACAGGCATCTATCGAACTTTCTGATGATGAAGAACTTATGCAATTAATGGTTCAGGCAGGATTTGATACAGTGTTTATTGGCATTGAAACTCCGAACGAAAAGAGTTTGGCCGAATGCAGCAAGGTTCAGAATAAGAATCGCGATTTGATTGGTTGTGTTAAAAAAGTCCAGGGGTTCGGTTTGCAGGTACAGGGAGGTTTTATTGTTGGATTTGATAATGACCCGCTCTCAATTTTTGAAACACAGATCAAATTTATCCAGAAAAGCGGGATTGTAACAGCAATGGTTGGTCTATTACATGCTCTCCCAAGCACAAAACTCTACTGTCGTCTTGATAAAGAGAAGCGATTGTTGAAAGGCGCTTCCGGTAATAACACAGATTTTTCAATTAACTTCATCCCCAAAATGAACTATGAAGTACTTATCGACGGCTATAGAAAGATTCTCAACACGGTCTATTCCCCTAAACATTACTATGAAAGAGTTAAAACATTCATAAAGGAATATAAACCATTACAAAAAAAGATAAATCGATTTCGTTTCAGCTATCTTGGGGCATTCTTTAAATCCATACTGTTTCTAGGTATAATAGGAAAAGAGAGGTATCATTATTGGAAACTCTTTTTTTGGACTATGTTCAAATACCCGCGACTTTTTCCACAGGCAATAACATTTGCAGTTTATGGCTTCCATTTTCGAAAGATTTTTGAAAAATACTTGTAAGGGTAATCAAGGCAATATGGAAGATCAAACCTTTCTTCTGTCATCCAGGACCCCCGCATCCTGAGGTATAGTTCCCTCTTCGACTAACACCACATTGGATTTAAGACGTATAACCTCTTTTAACTCATTAACTAAAAATCCTTCCATTTTTTCCTTATCCACTGTTTTATTAAATTCTATCTTTATTGCTAATTCATCCAGCAGTTTTGGCCTATCTACAATAATCTGGAACCTGCCCAACTCCGGGTGTCTCTTTATCACGCTTTCTATCTCAGAGGGATTAATAAACATACCTTTTACCTTAGCAATGTCGCTGTTCCTTCCTAATATCCGCTTTAACCTGGGGGTTGATCTTCCACAAGGGCAAGGCTCTAAATTTAGGCCTTCAGTGATGTCTCCTGTGCGATACCTGATTATCGGCATAGCCTTTCTGACTATATCAGAGGCCACAATCTCACCGCCCTCACCAAAAGGAACTTGCTTGCCAGTCTTAGGATCGATAACCTCTACAAGAATTTCCTCATACAGATGCATACCTCCGCCCTCAGGACACTCGGCTGCTATCAGTCCAAGGTCAGCAGTTCCATAAGCTTCTCTGACCTCAGCTCCAAATGTCTTTTCCAGTTTACCCTTTGTGTTCTCTGTCCTCACATCTCCGGCAACAACAAGGAGTCTTAAAGACAGTTCTTCGCTGGGATCTATCCCCATCTCTTTCGCTGTTTCCGCTAGTTGCAAAACAAACATCGTAAAACCCATTAAAACTGTCACCTTGACCAATTTCATCATCTCTATATGCATCTTGGACATGCCAGGGCCCCCTGGCATCACTGCGCAGCCTATCTTCCTGAATGCCTCATCAATAACAGTTCCGGCAATGACCCAGTGATAGCCGGTAGTCACATTTACTATATCTCTTCCTTGAACTCCACACATATAAAAAACCTTGGCTATCATCGCCGTCAACACATCGTATTCTCCTTTTGTAAAAGATAAGACTAACGGCCCAGGAGCTATATATATTCTGGAAAGATCTTCAGGTTTAACAGCGAGCAGATCGCCAAAAGGAGGATTTGTTCTTTGATTCTCGATTATTTGGGTTTTTGACAAAAAAGGAACCCTTTCATAATAGTCCTCAACCTTCTTAATATCATCTATCTTCACCCCGGCCTCTTCAAAGCTTCTACGATAATATGGAGCATTATTATAGGCGTATCGTAACTGGGGTAACAGTTTACTCCATTGATATTCCAGAAGCTTATCCCTTGACATTGTTTCTGTTTCCGTATCCCAGTATCTTTGCTCTTCTACCATCTGTTAATTCTCCTTGTTCTTATATTTTAGTCAATATCTTTCTCCACTGCTTTGAGATTATCTCATTTACCTATATTATTTTTGCTTCCTATCTCCCCTTAAACTGTGGTTCCCGCTTCTCCAAAAAGGCACTTACCCCTTCTGCATGATCTTCGGTATCACATAATCCAGTCTGAACCATAGCTATATGGTCCAACGTTCCTATCAGATCTGAATCCAACCCTCTATTTATTGCGGATTTCGCCTTGCCAATAGCCTTAACTGCCCCCTTTGTCAACCTTTTTGCCAATTCCATTGCCTCGTCTTCCAATTTGTCCGCGGCGACCACACGGTTTACCAGGCCAATTCTCTCTGCCTCTTTTGCATCAATTATGTCTCCGGTAAATATAAACTCCTTTGCCCTGGCAAGACCGATTAGCCTGGGCAAAAGATATACCCCCACCATACCGGGAATCAGTCCAATCTTTATAAACAGTTCACCAAATTTTGCCTTCTCTGATGCTATTCTTATATCACAGGCTATAGCAAGTTCACAGCCACCGGCTGTAGCGTATCCATTAACCGCAGCAATAACCGGTTTCTCTAAAGTTATTATACTCATAACCAACCTCTGTGCCTTGGGACATCCCTCCTTTACAAAGGCACAATTTGCCTGCACATCAGACAGATCCGCCCCCGATGAAAATGCATCCCCTGCCCCAGTGATAATCAGAGCCTTAACGTCATCATCATCTCCGGCTTCCTCAAACACCTTTCTGAGCCCTTCAATCATTTCCATACTCAGAGCATTTAACACATGGGGGCGATTCAGAGTAATCTTTAAAACCCCCTCTCTCTTTTCCAAAATAATGGTTTTATTTTCCACTTGCATCTCCCTTCCCCTTTTTCAAATACCTATAGACACGAAATTAGATTTCAAAAACTTGACGGCTTTGTAAAAAGTCCATCTGCGGCGTTCCGCTGCATCCCCTGCCCTGTTAAATCCATGATCATGGGGGTTAGTGTATTCTGATTTCCAAAAGACCTCAGAAATTGGACACGCTTTCGGCGCAACCATTTAACAGGGTAAATCATTGCAGCGTACAGGTAAGTACGCCTCATTCCTTCGGATTTGCGCGCCTTGCATCTGGAGCTTTTTACTGTGCCGTCTGATGTTTGACTTTTTGCGGTTTCATCAAAACTTCATTGCCTTCTCTTTGTCAAATGGGACATCTCGTACATCATTACCGTTTCATCCCTTTGGTTTATTACCCTGTACTTTTCCTTTATAACTCCTCTGTCTGGTTTTTTTGTCTCTTTCTTTTCAGTAATCTCAACCTCAACCCTTATGGTATCACCTGGTTTAACCGGTACTGACAATCTCATCCCATCCATGCCCAAAAAAGCCATAACAGTCTCTTCAAATATGCCTAATCGCGTGAACAGACCCATGGCAAAGGAAAACGTCAATGGCCCTGGAGCTATTCTCCCCTTGTGGATGCTCTTCTTTGCAAACTCCTCATCCATAAACAAAGGACTGGATATCCCCGTAAGTTCAACAAAATCTGTTATGTCTGTGTCTGTAATTGTCCTCGTAAGTGTGGTGAACTTCTGTCCTATTTTAAAATCCTCAAAGTACATACTATTCATCAGTTACTCCTACCTTTTATATCTTTCAAAAATTGAGGCTCTTGTCTCTGGGGGTTACCTAACAACCAAATTATCATCTTCACAATTTACCATTCGGCATTACTCTGCAATCGATTCCAATATCATAGTGATAACAATCATATAACAGCCTCAATATCTCTCTGTCAATAAATTATTAGTACATCCTGAAAAACGAAGAATTTCCTTTGGAGCAAACATCGGTAGGATTTTTGGGGTATCCATCTTGACGAACCGGAGGGTAAACTTTCAGGTGTTTGACCAGACGGGTCAGTTTTATAAGGCAAAGACCTGCCCCGTAAATTATCTGCGCAATCAAAAGCTGCTTTTATTCCATACAGGAGCATCAAGAACTCCCGGATATCTTCAGTGCGCGGATATATGGGATTCTGTATAATATGATATTATGAATCATTTACGGCAGTCAAGGAGGCTTTTATTTCAAAATTATTTGTTTCTTTGTTTAAAATATAGTATCGTGAAGGCTGAATCGAAGGAATAAACCGGTTCAGTATAATAATTGATGGACTCGTAAAAAGTCTGAAAGTGCCATTTTTGTCATTGCGAGCGAAGCGAAGCAATCTATAACTTATTGATATTATTTGAGATTGCTTCGTC
>QZJR01000019.1 GCA_003599365.1 Deltaproteobacteria bacterium
TGAGAACGGGTTATCTGTCCTTTCCCCTGACATCCGGGGCAATTTACAGGGTAAGTACCTGGTTTTGCGCCTGTTCCCTCACATCTACCACATTGTACAGACTTGGGTATTTCAATTTCGGTTTCTTTCCCAAAGGCTGCTTCTGCGAATGATAGTTGAATGTCGTAGCGAAGATCCGCTCCCCTTCGGGCAACAGTTCTGCTTCTTCTGGTCCCAAAACCGAAAAAATCTTCAAATATATCCCCAAAAGTTGAGAAGATATCTTCAAAACCGGAGAACCCTCTGAATCCGGTTCCTTTCAATCCTTCGTGCCCGAATTGATCATAGAGCCGCCTTTTCTCCGGGTCTCTTAAGACCTCATATGCCTCTGCTGCCTCCTTAAATTTTTCTTCGGCTTCTTTTTTTCCTGGATTTCTATCAGGGTGGTATTTCATTGCCAGTTTTCTGTAAATCTTCTTTATCTCTTCATCGCTTGCCCCCCTGCTGAGTCCCAGCACATCATAATAATCTCGTTTTTCCATTTATTGATACGTTCTCCTAAAATATCTCCTTGAATCCTGCAAAATGCGGATATAAATTTAGTCTAATAATACTTATATTGTAACTATTCAGATAGGCACAGAGGGGCAGAGGCAGAAAAGCACAAAGAATAGTTCAGTTACCAGTTTGCAGTTAACTGGCAACTGCTAACTGCCAACTGCCAACTGTATTTTTAGTGCCTTTGCCCCTCTGAACCTGAGTGGTTACCTTATATTTATGTTTGGCAAACGTTTTTTTCTTCCAGGATTTCTTTTGAAGTATTGTTGGAATCAAGAGTTTTCTTTTTAAAAAAAACCTTGCCGGCAGCAATTTCCCGCAGTGCTACTACCACTTCTTTGTTTTCTGGTGCATTCACTAAAGGTTTTGCCCCCTTTAATAGTTGTCTGACCCGTTTTGCCGCCAGATGCACAAGAGCAAAACGATTTTCTTCTTTTTTCAGGCAGTCTTCAATTGTTATTCTAGCCATCTTTTTTTAATTTTAATCCTTCCTTTTTAGGTATTATTGAGTTACTACTCAGGTCGTCAGGTTCACGGTTCATGGTTCACGGTTGGTTAGCTTGCAATCTTCATCTTCATCGCTCTCTAACCTTGAACCGTGAACCCCGGAACTTTGAACCTGAATAGTTACTCCTATTTTAAGTCACTGATATCATGCGGCAATTTTTCCAGGAATTGTGGCTCAATTCCATATATAGTTGGAGCAAAATCAACCTTAGCGTATAGCATATCCTTGTTCTGTACCTTCTTACCTATGATAATAGAGCCTATCTTATTTTCTTTATTGTCCCATAGGGTGATCTCTGTTTTTGGTTTATTAAAACCATAAATTGAAGGGTCTTCTTTCATACCCTCAGATATTATCTCTTTAAATTTAAGAAGTTTGATGTCCCAGAGAAAGGAGATAACCCCCACCTTATTGAGTATGGTTTCTACTGGTTTTATTGCCTGCCAGTCCCCTTTATCCAGCTTTAGAATAAAGGTCTTATCAGGGGAGTTTAATCGAATCTTTTTCACATCCTCATTCTTAAATGTGAGAAGGGTTTTATCCCTGAGGCTGAAAGGGGTCTTGGTAAGAGCCTTAAGGACATCAGGAGGTAATTGGCAAACTGTGTCTTTTATGTTTGTCTTGGCAAAGAGATTTTTCCCTTTTCTAGCTATAATAAGCTGGAATGGGTTTTTTCCACCTTTCTCCCAAAGGTTGATTTCTATAACAGGCTTATTTAAGCCATAGGTTTCATGGGCTTTCGGGCCATCATTGATAAACCCTTTTGCTCTAATATCCAGCAGTGCCCAGAGTAGATCGCTGACCTCAAATTCATCTGCTTTTGCTATTATGGGCTTTGTTATGTTCCATTGATTTTTGGCATCATTTTCTAGTGATATTTCTTCATAAGGATATTTAAGCGCAACTCTAAAGATTTTCTCCTTTTCAAAATCAAATACTGTTTTATCCCTGAGATCGAATTCAGTTTTGGGGTAATCCTTAAGGGAACTCTCCGGAAGCAAAAAGACGTTTTTAGCATCTTCCCATTTAGCATAGAAGTCTTTCTCCCCTTTAACTCTTTCTCCTATCAAAAGTGATTTTGCAGGGTGATTTTTATCTGAAAAAAAGACAATCTCCATTTCCGGAGAGTCAAGACCATATCTCTTCAAATCCTTTGAGGTTTCCTCTACGAACCCTTTGATTCTGGAATTTTTTAGGCTATATAACAGCCTTCTAATACTTCCTCCATCAGCCTTTGCTTTTATGGGCTTGACGATTTGCCAATCCTTTTTGTCATCAAGCCTTAAGTCTGCTTTTTTATCTTCATATTTGAGACGAAGGTTTTTTATATCTTCTACTTTGAAGTCAATTACTGTCTTATCTCTATAATAGTATATCTCTTGATTCAATTGCTCTTTCAACCCGGAAGATGTCAGCATGACTGCTTTTGACTTTTCTCTCTTGGTGTAAACATAGTAATCTGTTGGATTTTTATTGCCCAAAAGGATTGTTTCCAATGGGGGCTTATTCTTCTCTTTTATAGTTATTTCTATGGAGGGTTTATCCAGACCATATTCCACAAGACTGACAGGACTTTCATTAACGGTTCGTTCTATCTCTGCTTTTGCCAGACTGTTCAAAGCCTTTCCTATTGTTTCATCCTCACCTTTTGCAACAATGGGTTCTTTTATCATCCATTGGCCTTTGTCTTTACTAAACAGTACGGTTTTGCCTTCAATCTTTAACCTAAGCTCCTCAACGGCCTCCGGTTTAAAGACAATTGCCTTTTTGTCATTCTCCTTTGCCTCTTTTCTCTCTCGCTCTACCGGCACCTCGTAAAAGTAGAAATAGAGCCCAAGGAGTATTAATATAACTGCCAGGACCCCCAGTTTTTTCAGGTTCACTTCTTCCACCTCTTTACGCTTAACACCACGATTCCAGCGACTAAAATCATAGCCGGTATGATAAGTACAGGCACAAAGAAAATGGCTTTCCCCATGGCTTTTGAAAGGATCACGGGGTTATAATCGGTATCCTTGGGCCGTATTGATATTAACCCTTCTTCCTCAGCCAGCCAGTTTAGAGTATTCAAAAAAAGGTCTTTATTACCCAGAACATTGAGATAACTATTGTTGGCAAAATCGGAGTCTCCAAAAACTACCATTTTGGAATTCTTCCTCCCCCCTTTTTCGTTCTTTTTCTCCCCTGTCTGTACGGTTACAACGGCAGCAATGGTCAGTGGTCCTCGGGTATCTTTGCCGCTATCAAACTTGGCCTTGCCTTCTTTTTCGAGCATTTTCCTGTCGGTTTCTCCCCAACTTTCCTTGTTTGTATTGGCCAAAGGCTCCGCAGTAATACCGGCCTTTGCCTTCTTAATTATCTCTATAGAGCGGGTAAAAGGGAAAAAGGTGGTTACGTTAAAGTTTCTGGTAATACTATGGGGTTCATACTGTCCGACTATGGGGATCAGGTAGTCTCCGCCGAACAGCTGACTCATTGTGTCTACAACAATATCATCTCTGAGCTTCAGATTATACTCCTCCAAAAAGGAGGTAAGCCCTGGAACGGTTAATGGATCGATCAGGAAAAGAAGGCCGCCACCTTTTTCAATATACCCTTTAATAAGCTTCATTTCACTTTCCATGAGTTCCTTTTTTGGGCTGCTTATAATTAGGACAGAGGCGTTTTCTGGAATACTATCCGCTCTTAAAAGAACCAGTTCTTTTACTTCATAATTTTGTCCTTCCAGAGCCTTTTTAGCCTGGCTGTATCCATCCTTGGCAAATGTGGCGATGTCGTTCTCTCCGTGTCCTTTAAGAAGATAGACTACCTTTTTCCCTTCTCTGATGACCTTGAGTATAGCGTTGGTAATCTGTTCTTCTCTGCCCCAGGAAACCCTGGCCTCATTTTTACCACTTTCAAATACCGTGGTACCGTAATCGGTTATCCCGTATTTTTTTGCCAGTGTGGGGTTTCTGTCGGGGTCTATAAACCTATAATTAAATTTGGGGTTTTTATACTTGTACAATTTGAGGAAATCTTTTAGCTCTCCTTCACTACCGGAGTTTTCCTGGTAAAAGGCAATAGCATTTACTTCTTTATTCACTGAATTGAGGACCTTTATTGTCTCATCAGACAGACTGTGTCTTTTTGTCTTTGTCAGATCAAACCGCCAGTGATGTCTTACCGATATCGCCCCAATGAGGACAAGTATTCCCAAAACTATCAAGATCGTTATAAGCATATGGGTTCCGTACCTTGCGGACCTGTTTGAAAAAATGCCTCTGATCTTCATTTTTAGCCCCTCCATTTCTTAGATTCCAACGACCTCATAGTTAAGAAGAGGAAGAAGAAGGCGAATAGGCCGTAAAATATAACGTCGTTGGTATCTATAACCCCTCTGGCAAATTCCTGGTAGTGTTCTATTATTGAGAGCTGGATAAGCACCTTTGCAAATACCGGTCCTGTAAAGCTGGCTCCCCATTGTATTATCCAGAAAAGCAATAACGCCCCAAAGGTAACTACAGCGGCTATAATCTGATTCTCGGTCATTGTTGAAATCAGTATGCCCAGAGAAATAAAAGATGCCCCAAGCAGAATAATCCCTATATAGCCGGATATAACCGGGCCTAATTCAGGTTTACCCAATATGAAGAGGATTGCCTGATAAAAAAGAGTAGGGGTTAACATTACCAGAAATGTAAGAAAACATGCCCCAAATTTCCCCATTATTATTTCTATATCCTTGATGGGGAATGTCATAAGCATCTCAATGGTTCCAGATTTTTTCTCTTCAGAAAAGAGCCTCATTGTTAAAAAAGGTGTCATAAACAGGACGAGAATACTCATAGTCGAAAATGCCGGCCCTACTACTTCCTCTGTAATATTCAAAGCAGACTGCATATTAGGATTATTCATTGACTGAACACTCATGACCCCGAAGAGGGCAAAGAGGCTGTAAAAGAAATAACCTGAAATTACAGAAAAGACGGCTATCACCATGTATGCAATCGGGGATTTAAAATAGGAGCCCAATTCCTTCTTCAAAATAGCATAAAAGTTGACCATTTTAGTCCTTTTCCTCCGTAACTAATTTTAAAAATATGTCTTCTAAGCTCATGTCTATCTGGCGTATCTCTGTCAGCAACCAACCATTCTTTGAAACTGCGGCAAAGAGTTCTTTGCGAATATCTCTATCAATCGTAGAATCTATCAGGTAAGTAAAAGTATTATCAGATTTAGCGTCCTTCTTTTCAATATTTGTAACCCCAGACACCCCCTTCAACTCCTTCATTATATCATCTGGGGGGCCTTCTATCTCGGCAAGAATCTTTGTGCCCTTTTGGAGTCTTGCCATTAAGTTGTCCGGTGTGTCAACGGCAATCAATCGTCCTTCATTAATAATAACCACCCGTTGGCACGTCATGCTGACCTCTGGAAGGATGTGGGTGCTCAGTATAATAGTTCTCTGTCCCCCGAGATTCTTTATCAGGTCTCTCATGCCATGGATTTGTCTCGGGTCAAGGCCAATGGTTGGCTCATCTAGAATGAGAACCTCAGGGTCATGGACCAGCGCCTGGGCTATTCCTACTCTTTGTCTGTAACCTTTGGAGAGTTTTCCTATGAGTTTACCGGATACCCCTGTTATTCCGCATTCATCCATTGCTTTTCCTATTTTTGTCTTCCTTTCTCTCCTATCAATACCCCTTACCTGTGCCACAAAGTTGAGGTAGGCCGAGACCGACATGTCCCTGTATATGGGGACATTTTCAGGCTGATACCCGATCCTTTTTCTGACCTCCATGGAGTTCTTAAATACATCATAACCTGCTACCCTTGCTGTTCCTCTGGTAGCCGGCATAAAGCAGCTTAAGATTCTCATGGTAGTAGTTTTCCCTGCTCCATTGGGCCCTAGAAATCCAAGGATCTCCCCCTTCTCAGCAGTGAAAGTTATATCTTCGATAGCTGGAATATTGCCATAGTATTTGGTAAGGTTTTCTACCTCAATCATGATAAAGTCTTCCTTTTTGGTTTAGGGTTTTCTGTTTTTTATGTGAAAACGCCGTCTGTTTCTCCTTGGGGGTTATTTGAGGGGCTAAGATATATTCTAACTACTCAGCAAATGACCCTGGCGCTTTGCTTCAGGGTTATAAATGAAAGAAACTTGCTTCAAGTTTCTTAGGAGGTTCAAAGGCACACAGCACCAAAGACACAAAGTTTATTTGGTTTGCTATTATTGCAAGCATAAATTTCTGTCGAGCGATACGGTTGTTTCCCTACCCACCGGCAGACAAGTGTTGTTTTTTACTTTTTTCTTATTCTTTGTTCCTATGTGCCTTTGTCTCTTTGTGCCTGAATAGTTACGATATATTATAGAAAAGAGAGAAAAAAAGAGAGGCAGTTTAAGAAAAAGGGTTTGAGACGGAATATTAAACCACCCCTCTTTGACGATTTTAACTTTTGATATTAATTAAAAAATTATTCCTGCCCTTAAGCTGTAAGTAGGAACCTCCATATATTCCACTCCGGCTGTCATATTCAGCAGAAGGAGTGTAAACCTAACCCCTCCAAAATATTTTATTTGAGTATTGTTTTCTTTGTTTAAACTTATTCCGGCAGGCAGACTTTTTGGTTCGCTGGATGTCCATACAGCTCCAATTCCACCAAATGGGGTCATGTTTAGGAATCCCTTACTTATTGAGACATCAGCCCCATAGGTTTTGAAGTCCAGTTGGTCCACTCCCATAAGCTGAGTGTAACTTCCTCTGATTGCAACAGCAGGCGTAGCCACCGATCCCTTCAGTATGGCATACTTAACTTCAGCCCCCAAAAGGGAGATATTGGAATCGGGAACCTTACTGTAAATGGCTCCGACGTCTATGTTAAAAGGAAGCCCTTTTCTTGCATATATTTTGGGTAAGGGGATTAAACTAGGCATATCAGCATTCTTGCTAGCCTTTTTCCAGTAATCTGCCCCCTCATCAATATTAGTGGCTGATATTTCAAGGCCTACATCAAACCCCAGTGTCCCCAAAGGTTCAGCAGGAGACAATGCCTTATAACTCAATGCAGCGCCCAACTCCTTACTGAATTTCCCGAAGTAAGATTGTGTCATCCCGGTTTGAAATTCGATGTCATCAGCCCTCGCTTCTGTAAAAGGAAGAAAAGAGATCAAAGAGAGGAAGAAGAAAGTTAAAGATACAACCAATAAGCAATTTTTGAATTGAGGCTTTATTTTCATAATTTTAGTCCCCTTTCTTAATTAAGTTATTATCCGATTTACAGAAAATACAATAACTTTTAAGACAAGTCAAGGTATTTCCCTCCTGAGATTTATCTTTTTTGGGTTCTTCATTTTTTCTCGGCAGTTTCCTCAGGAGGATAGAATTTTGGCACTCCTTCTGTTGATTTTCCATTACCTCTTGCTTCCATTATATTGATTGGCCTTTCTCAAGTCTGTTTTAACGGTTAAAGATCGTCTAATTTTTCTATTGCTTTTGCTCAACTTTGATAGTGACCCGAACTTGGGGTTGCTTATTGTCCATAAATTGAATATTTGGAGGAAATACCAGCTTGGGAGTCATAGTCAGAGAGCCGTTGATGTTGTTTAGATCAATGGGTTCTGTCAGGATTTCAACATCTTTTTTGCTTTGCGGTAAAGCCATTACCCTAACCGATCTGGGGGTAAGCATGATTTGTCGAAGGGCTAGTCTGTGAGGAAGCTTACCAAACGTCTGTGCCCTGACAGGAAGATCTATGAGAACCAGCCTGTGAGCAGTAATTTGAATCCTGCCCGGCTCAATTCGCATTACTGAGAGATTTGGAGGATATCGCAAATTATTCCTCTCAAGAACCAGCTTTTGATTTCCCTCATGGACTTTCGACATATCCAGTGATATCTTCAACATTTGTGGATTCGAAAGATTGAATGCCTGTTCTGACCCTGTCAATGTCACTGTAACCTCTTTAGGTTTCGGCTCTTCTATAATCAAATCAGGCGCAAGATTTCGATATTCAATAGGGACAACAAAATCGCGACGCACGCTTTCTGTCTGATAACCAATGGCCAGCCACAAACCACAGGCTAGAAGAATGGCTATGGCTTTTTCTCGAGAGTTTTTCCGCAGCCAACTCAAATGCGTTTTTGTTTCCCCCCCTGGGAATCTTTCCTGATAAAATAGTTCAAGGGCTTTTATCAATTGTTCAGGGTTATCCAGTCTCTCAAGCAGTTCTTCCCTGGCTATACTTATAGTTCCTCTTTCTTCAGACACGACAATGCACAGGGCATCTGAACGCTCTGCCAGTCCTAAAGCAGCGGTATGCCGTAATCCCAGATTTCCGATCTTAAGTGTATTGAAAGAGAGAGGCAGGTGGCAACCGAATTTAATAACCCGATTGTTTTCAATAACTACCGCACCGTCATGTCCAACGGAATGGGGGTCAAAGATGCTCTCTAATAGTGGTTCACTCAGCTTCCCTTCCAAAAGGAATCCCCCTTTCAGGTGCCGGTCCAGATGATCATTGCCTTTAAGGACTATTAATGCTCCAAAACGCCTGAGAGCTAGTTTATTTACGGCCCTACCGAGGATATCGATCTCCTCGTGAGTCGATACCGCAGATCGTCTTTTTCGAAGCAGTCGCCACATGACCATTCTTTCAAACATCCTGCGCAGGTCTTCTTGAAATATTACTACTATGGCAATAAGAAGGATGGCGAAAAACCCTTGTAAGACAAATACTGTAACATAAAGTTGAAAGAACCGTGCTAACACGTATACCAACCCCAGAGCACTGATTCCAATGAAAACAAAGCGATAGACCGTTCTCTTAAACCACAGCATTATAATATAAAAAAAGACGACCATGATGGCGATATCAAAGAAGTCTGCGACTCGAAAATCTCGACTGATATTTATTAAAAAATCCATCATAATCAGGGGACCTATCTTCTGAAATTAGTAGCTTTCATAATCCAGATTCTGCAATTTATACTGAAAAATCTATCAATTTGTGGAAGAGAAATCAACACCTTTTTGTGTATAGTTAAAAAGTGAAGGGGATTAATCAGGATAAGGGATTTTTTTCTTGCATTATAAATCTTCTTTCTATATACAATGAATAGGGATTCATTTATTAGTATGAGCCAAGTATTGCTCTTATCCAAAGGAGGATAAAATGGCAGAGGAAAGCATTTTATTGAAAAAGGAAGGAAATGTTGCCACTATAACCCTTAATCGTCCTGATAAGCTCAATGCGTTGGATTGGCCTGCCCAGGGGTTATTTGGGCAGAAGCTGGACGAAGTAGCAGGAGACAGTGAAATAAGGGTTCTGATAATTACAGGAGCAGGGAGGGCCTTTTGTGCCGGCGGCGATGTAAGCGCCCAGAAAGGCAGAATAGGCATGAAGGTTGCTGAGAGAAGGGTTGGATTTAAAAAGCTTCTGAATAACCCCCTTAAGATCAGGAAGATGGATATTCCGGTTGTTGCAATGGTAAACGGGGTTGCTGTGGGGGCAGGTTGTAATATGGCCCTGGCATGTGACATTATCATCGCTTCAGAAAATGCCAGGTTTGGTCAGGCATTCGTCAAGATAGGTCTTGTACAGGATTATGGCGGGAGTTACTTACTGTCCCGATTAGTAGGCACGAAGAAGGCATGTGAGCTTGTCTTTACCGGTGACATCATAGATGCAAATGAGGCATTCCGTATCGGTATGGTCAATAAGGTAGTTCCGCCAGAGGAATTAGAGAGCGCCACAAAAGAGATGGCGATGAAGATAGCCGGTAGGGCGCCCCTTGCCGTAAGTATAGCTAAACGTTCGATTTACGATGCCTTTGATAAATTTGATCTGGAGACCACTTTACAGTATGAGATGTACACCCAGGGATTTTGCTCCGACACAGAAGACCATAAGGAAGGGGCAACGGCTTTTCTGGAGAAGCGAGAACCGAAATTTAAAGGGATGTGATATATACAGGAGGTGGAGATGGATTTTGAATTTAGTGAAGAGCACAAGATATTTCAAAGGACAGCCGCCCAGTTTGCTCAGAAGGAGATTGCTCCTTTAGGGGCAGAATATGATGAGAAGGAAGAGTATCCTCGCCAGGTTATTATAAAAGCAGGTGAATTGGGTTTCCTGGGTATACCCTATCCTGAACAATACGGAGGTACGGGGCCGGATACCATTGCCCTTTGCTTATTTGTGGAAGAGGTTTCTAAAGCGGATGCCGGTATTGGTTCTGGGTTGGTTGTCCAGAATACCGTCGGCACCTCTCCAGTATTTAATTTTGGATCAGAAGATATGAAACAGAGATACCTGGTGCCGGCTATAAAAGGAGAATTTGTCGGGTGTTTTTGTTTGACTGAGCCCAATGTGGGTTCCGATGTGTCTTCGATTGAGATGATGGCAAAAGAAGATGGTGACAGTTATATCCTCAATGGTTCGAAGCTCTTTGTATCCAATGGTCTAATGGCCGATTATGCTATTGTAGCGGCAAGAACAGAGAAGGGGAAGAAGCATGAAGGAATGACCCTCTTTCTGGTGGATACACAATCCCCGGGTCTCACCCGAAAGGGTTTAAAAAAGCTGGGGATTCGTGCTCAGGACATAGCAGAGTTTTCCTTTGAGGACTGCCGTGTTCCAAAGGAAAATCTTTTGGGAGAATTGGGGAAGGGATTTTACCATTTAATGTCCACGGTTCAGAAGACCAGGATAATAGTGGGGGCAGCAAGTGTTGGTTTGGCCAAAGCCGCCTTTGATACTGCCTTGAGATACGCGAAAGAGAGGCGCCAGTTCGGTCAGCCAATAGGCAAATTTCAGGGCATACAGTTCATGATGGCGGATATGGCTATGGAAATTGAATTGGCATCCCTTCTCGTTTATAAGGCAGCATGGATGAATGACAGGGGTGAAAAATGCATTAAAGAGGCCTCTATGGCAAAACTGAATGCATCTGAGATGGTGAATAGGGTTGTGTATAAAGCCTTACAGATACATGGGGGCTATGGTTATATGAGAGAGTACCCTCTGGAACGTTACTTTAGGGATGCCAGGATAATGGAAATATTTGAAGGCACCTCAGAGATACAGAGGGTCATTATTGCCCGAGAGTTGGGGTTATGAGGATTTCTAATTTTTTATTTTATAAGGAGGATATTTTATGGATTTAAAGGTGGTTTTGTATGAAAAAAAGGATGGTGTTGCAGTTATAACTATGAATTATCCGGAGAGGTTAAATGCCTTGAGTGATCAACTCCGGCTAGACCTGAAGACGGCTTATGACGAGGCATTAAACGACAAAGATGTAAGGGTTCTAATCCTGACAGGAACTGACAGGGCTTTCTGTGCCGGGGCAGACATAAGCGGTTTTAAATTCGATACACCGAGTATTCGTAAATTCATGAGAGATGTTATGTCTTTTTTGGCTGCCTTAGAGAAGTATCCAAAACCGGTTATTGCTGCAGTGAACGGTCTTGCTTTGGGTGGCGGATTGGAGATTGCAATCTCATCCGATATAATTATTGCCTCTGAAAAGGCAAAGTTTGGTGTTCCGGAGGCCGCTATTGGTTTGGCTCCCGGTTTTGCCATCATCAGGTTACACCAGTTGGTAGGCAGAGCAAAGTCAAAGGAGCTGTCCATGACCTGTGACCAGATATCTGCTGAAGAGGCATTGAGAATAGGATTGATAAACAAGGTAGTGCCTCATGAAGAGCTTATGGATGCCTCCATGCAGATGGCCAAGAAGATCACATCTAAGGCTCCAATAGCCATAGAGCTCATCAAGTCATCGGTCAATAGGGGTCTCCATGGGGAAGAATTGACCTATGCTATGGACGCCATGAGCGGACTCTTTAAAACAGAAGATGCACAAGAGGGAATGGATGCATTCTTGAATAAGAGGAAACCCAATTTTAAGGGGTTGTAATGGGGACTCCTTGAATCATGGAACCCTGTAATGTGGTTTAATTAAATTGGTAGGTTAAAAGCGTGATCAATTTTATCGAAGAACAGTTGATGATTCGTGATGTCACAAGGAGGATGGCTTTAGAGAAAATTGCCCCGAGAGCGGCAGAGATAGATGAAACAGACGAGTTTCCTTGGGATATCGTTGAACTCTACAAACAGAATGGAACACTGAAACTGGTTCTCCCTGATGAATACGGTGGGGTTGGAGCAGATACAACCACCCTCTGCCTTGTTATGGAGGAGATAGCAAGGGTATCGGCATCTTGTTCCTGCATTGTATTCAGCACCGAGGCCCTCATCCATATACTGGTACGTGCCGCTACCTCTGAACAGAAGGACAGGTTCTTCCCCAGATTGTCTCAGGGTGATAAGATAAGCGCCTTTGTCTTGACAGAACCGGAGGCAGGTTCAGATGCCAACGCTATGAGGACAAATGCGGTATTAGAAGGGGATTACTATATACTGAATGGCAGGAAGTGTTTTATATCGAACGCAATAGTCTCTGATTTTTATCTTGTCTTTGCCAGGGTGAAAACCCTTGACAACAAAAAGGGGATATCGGCATTTGTTGTTGAAAAGGATACCCAGGGCTTATCCATGGGGAAGAAGGAAAACAAGATGGGCTTGAGAGGCAATACCATGGCAGACCTCATCTTTGAAAATGCACGGGTTCCAAAAGAGAATATTGTGGGCGGAGAAGGAGAGGGATGGAAGATACTGGCTCAGGTAGCCAATCAGATGAGGCTCTATGGCGCTTCGGCTATGGGGCTCGGCATTGCCCAGGGTGCCCTGGATTATGCCGTTGAATACGCAAAACAGAGATACCAGTTTGGGAAACCCATTGCTTCCCTTCAGGCTATACAGTTTATGTTGGCTGATATGCACATACAGACAGAGGCTGTCCGCTCCATTCTGTATCGAACCTCCCAAATGATTGACAGGGGAGAAGGGTCGGCTGCGGAAATAGGTTCCCTGGTTTCTATGTCAAAATGTCTGTCGGGAGATACTGCAATCAAGGTAGCAACTGATGCAGTCCAGGTTTTAGGTGGGTACGGGTACATTAAGGATTACCCTGTCGAGAGAATGATGAGGGATGCCAAGAGCGTTCAGATATTTGACGGTACCAATCAGATACAGAGATTGGTGGTTGCAAGGAATATGCTTGGGATAAAGTAACGATAGCCTCTTTTTTATCTACTTGAACCCTAGAATCCTTGAATCCTGGAACCCTATTGTAATGTGCTTTAATTAAATCAGGAGGTTAAAAGCGTGATCCATTTTACTGAAGAGCAGAAGATGATGCAGGAGATGGTCAGGAAACTGGTGAAGGATAAGGTGGCTCCAAGGGCGGCTGAGATAGATGAAACAGATGAGTTTCCATGGGATATTGCAAAGGTTTTCGGAGAGAACGGGCTTCTGAACCTGGTTTTGCCTGAAGAATACGGGGGCGTAAATGCCAATAATACAACCCTTTGTATAGTTATAGAAGAGATTGCAAAGGTGTCCCCGGCATGTGGACTTACGGTATTTACAACCCAGGCACTTTTGAACGTACTTGTGCGGGGTGGTAATGAAGAACAAAAGAATAGATTCTTTCCCAAATTTGCCTCTGCTGATAAGATATGCGCCTTTGTGCTGACTGAGCCCAATTCCGGATCTGATGCGGCATCTATCCAGACCAAGGCCATTCTGGATGGCGATAGTTATGTATTTAACGGGAACAAGATATTTATCTCCACAGGTGAGGTGTCGGATTTTTATCTGGTTTTTGCTATGACTCGGCCAGGGGAAGGGGCCAAAGGTATGAGCGCATTCATAGTGGAGAAAGGTACACCCGGGTTTAGCTTTGGGAAGAAGGAAAACAAGATGGGTCTTAGGGGGAATCCCACTGTAGAACTCATATTTGAGGATGCAAGGGTCCCGAAGGAAAACCTGCTGGGAGAAGAAGGACGGGGATGGAAGATGCTCACAGAGTATGGCAACCTGATGCGGACATGGGGAGCTGCATCCACCTCTCTCGGAATTGCTGAAGGGGCGCTTGAATATGCAACCGGATATGCCAGGGAAAGGATTCAGTTTGGGAAGCCTATTGGCAGCTTTCAAGCCATTCAGTTCATGCTTGCCGATATGGCTATACTGACAGAAGCAGCCAGGTCACTGATCTACCGGGCATCATGGATGATAGATCAGGGGACGGAATCCTCTGGCAAGATCGAGCCTATGGTTTCGATGGCAAAGTGTTTTACGACCGATACGGCAATGAAGGTGACAACGGATGCCGTTCAGATACTTGGTGGGTATGGATACACTAAAGACTATCCTCTGGAACGCATGATGAGGGACGCAAAGGGTGTACAGATATTCGACGGGACCAATCAGATTCAGAGGGTAATTATATCCAGAAATCTGCTGGGCAAGTTTTGATAAACCAAATAAAGGATTCAAGGGGTCAAGGGGTCAAGTGAAAGAAACTTGTTAAAATAACTTAGAAAACAAACACTTGAACCCTCGAATCCTTGAACCCTTGAATCCTAATATGGAGGTGTAAGAGGAGAGAATGATTCAACTGACTGAAGAGCAGAAGATGATCCGTGATATGGTGAGGAAGATCGCAAAGGAAAAGATTGCGCCGCGAGCGGCTGAGATAGATGAAACCGATGAGTTTCCTATGGACTATGTAGAGGTCTATAAAGAGAACAACCTATTTAAGATGGTTCTCCCTGAAAAACATGGGGGTATTGATGCCAATACCACAACCCTGTGTGTTATTGTAGAGGAGCTTGCAAAGGCTTATGCCTCGGCGCCCCAGATGTTGATTACCACAGGTGCCGCCTTACATATACTATTGAAGGCGGCTACGGAGGCTCAACAGATGAGGTTTTTCAAGAGGCTTGAACAGGGTACACAGGCATGTTCTTTTGCCCTGACAGAACCGAACCATGGTTCTGATGCCGGTTCTCTGCAGACAAAGGCCGTTTTGGACGGAGACCATTATATAATAAACGGTTCAAAGGCATTTATAACTACCGGTGAGATTGCAGAGATGCATCTGGTTTTCGTAAGGACCGGAGGAGAAAAGACAAAAGGCATCAGCGTGATCATGGTAGACAAGAACACGCCCGGTTTCCGCGTAGGTAAAAAAGAACACAAGATGGGGTTTGCAGGCACGGGTACCGTTGAACTGATTTTTGAGGACGCAAAGGTACATAAGGACAATATCGTTGGAAAGGTTAATGAAGGTTGGAGCCTACTGCTCAATATCGCAAACATGATGCGTGTATGGGGAGCAGGATGTACGGCACTGGGTAATGCCCAGGGTGCTCTGGATTATGTGGTGGAGTATGCGAAACAGAGGTTTCAATTCGGGAAACCCATAGCCGGTTTTCAGGCCGTCCAGTTTATGCTTGCCGATATGGCGATATTGATAGAAAGTGCCAGGTCTCTTATATACAGAACGGCGTATGTTATGGATACAGATGGAGAGAGTTTTAAGAATATAGAAACCCTGGTTTGCATGTCCAAGTGCTATGCTGCCGATGTGGGGATGAAGGTGACCACGGATGCCGTTCAAATCATGGGCGGCTATGGATACACAAAGGAGTATCCGGTGGAGAGGAGGATGCGGGATGCGAAGTCCGTGCAGATATACGATGGATCGAACCAGATACAGAGGGTAGTCGTTTCCAGGAATTTGCTGGGGTAAATATATAAAGTGAGGTGAGGGTATGGAACCTGGGAGAAAGATAAGGGTTGTATTGGCAAAAGTCAGTCTGGATGGCCATGATAGGGGGATAAAGGTGGTAACCAGAGCCCTTAGAGATGCGGGTATGGAAGTGATCTTTATGGGGGCGTTTCAGACCCCGGAAAAGGTTGTCAGGACAGCAATAGAAGAGGATGCAGATGTTATAGGGTTGAGTTTTCTTTCCGGGGAGCAGCTTACCCACACACCCAAGGTCATAAACCTTTTAAGGGAGAAAAACATCACGGATGTACTGGTTATTTTAGGTGGGGTATTCCCCAGACAGGATATCCCAAAGCTTAAAGAAATGGGAGTTGATGAGGTTTTTATTTCTGGGGCTTCTATGGATGATATTATAAAGTATATTAACAAAAATGTCAGAAAGAAATAGACAGATAGGAGGTTGCTATGTCCGTTGGTATAGTAGGCTATGGGGTTTATATCCCAAAATACAGGCTGAAGAGGGAAGACATATCCAAGGTTTGGGGGGGCAGGGCTCCGGGGATTAATGAAAAATCCGTGGTAGGCTTCGATGAAGATGCTACTACCATGGCAGTAGCGGCTGCCCAGGATGCTATCGCCCATGCAGGAGTAACCCCATCGGAGGTAGGTGCTCTGTATGTAGGCTCTGTATCCAGTCCATACATCAGTAAGTCTATGGCTGTAATCATAGCAGAGGTTTTAGGTATATCTCAAAGTGCTTCCATTGCGGACTTTGGTGGATCCACAAGGTCGAGTACAATTGCCCTCAGGGCGTGTATGGACTTTTTAGAGGCTGGAAAAGGGAAATATGGTCTGGTGATAGGGACAGACTGGCAGTTGGGAATGCCTGGAGATTCTTTGGAACACTCCCTGGGTGCCGGAGCTGCGGCATGTCTATTGGGCAGCGATGGCAAGATAGCGGAATTTGAAGATTCGTATTCCCTCTCTACCAGCTTCACCGGCACATGGAGGAGTGATGGTGATCAATTTGTAAACCGTTATGATGACCCCAGGTACGAGCGTTTTGCCGGCTATTCAAAGATTATCGTTGATGCCGGCAGAGGATTTTTCAAGAAGACAGGAAAAACAGGGAGTGACTTTCAGTACGCAGCCTTTAC
>QZJR01000088.1 GCA_003599365.1 Deltaproteobacteria bacterium
GCAAAGCGACGAAGCAATCTCAAATAATATCAATAAGTTATAGATTGCTTCGCTTCGCTCGCAATGACAAAAATGGCACTTTCAGACTTTTTACGAGTCTATCATGTTTTGATTAAGTAAAATTTGGCCTTACACGCAGGACATTCAAGGTATTCTCCCTCTTTGTCCTGTTTTGTACACCCTTCACCAATTTTCTCAACGGTTTTCCCATCTTCATCCTGGTATTTATAGTTCATTTCAGGACAATATACCCATTCCCCACATTGGGAACAATAAAAATTCTCGGCAATAACTTTTATATAACTAATCGTAAACATAAGGACCTCTTTAAGATTGCGATAAGAACTTGCTTTTCGAGGACAGAAATACGTTAAAATTAGCCTTCTGGAATTCTGCTAATTTTGAACATAATTCTGAATTCTGGGGACATCTGAATTCTGGGGACACAATACTTTAATAATTATTAACAATGGAGATTTTCGATAGCATTATCTGACTATGGTTTCAGAGATATTCAGAACTCTTACCTTTGATACTTTACAATCCTTGCAAAATCATCAGCCTTCAAACTTGCCCCCCCGACTAACGCCCCATCTATATTAGGCTTGGCCATCAGTCCATCTATATTATCGGGTTTTACACTTCCACCATACAGGATTCTTATACTATCTGCTGTATCTTTATAAATTTCTTTTAAAAGCCTTCTTATAAAATTGTGAACCTCTTCAGCCTGCTCACCGGTCGCTGTCCTGCCTGTACCAATAGCCCATACAGGCTCGTAGGCAATGATTACACCCTCCATATCTGACGGAGAAAGACCGGACAGGCCTCTCCTAACCTGTGTTTCAATTATACTAAAAGCCTCTCCTGCCTCTCTCTGTTGAAGGGTCTCCCCGACGCAAAAAATAGGTGTTAGACCATGTTGCAGGGAAGTCTGTATTTTTTTATTTACAGTCTCATCGGTTTCACCAAAGTACTGTCTGCGTTCAGAGTGGCCAATAATGACATACTCACATCCAACATCTAGCAACATTTTTGAAGACACAGCACCTGTATATGCCCCTTCTTCCTCCCAGAATACATCCTGAGCTGAAACGTGTATATTGAAACCTTTTGTCTCCTTAACTACATGATAGATTGCTAAAAACGGAGGGGCAACCACAATCTCCACATCTATAACATCTGCTATTAGACCCTTGAGATCGGATATTAACTCAACCGCCTCAGAAACGGTCTTATTCATCTTCCAATTTCCAGCAATAACTGCTTTTCGCACTATTAAACCCAACCTAGACAGTATCTTTCACGTTATCCTTTGTTTTTCAATGCCTCGATCCCCGGGAGGGGCCTGCCCTCCAACAAATCTATAAAGGCACCTCCACCGGTGGATATGTAAGACATTTTGCTTAATTCTCCAGCCTCGTTGACAGCCACATCTGTGTCTCCACCACCAACAATGGTCAGTGCATAAGAATTGGCAACATGACTTACCATTGCAAATGTCCCCCTGCTGAAGGCATCCATCTCAAAGACCCCCATAGGGCCATTCCAGATAATGGTTTTGGCATCCTGCAGGGCTTGAGCAAAAAGTGTTGTGGTGGCAGGACCAATATCCAAAGCCATCCAGTCTTTAGGGATCTCCTGGACTGTAGTGATCTTGGTCTCCGCTTCAGAATCAAACTTGTCTGCAACAACACAATCTACAGGCAGATAGAACTTTACATTCCTTTCCTTCGCAGATTCCAAAATCTTGTGTGCGGTATCTATTAATGTATCCTCAACCAATGATTTTCCAACATCATATCCAAGGGCTTTAAGAAAGGTAAATGCCATCGCTCCCCCAACTATTATCTTATCCACTTTCTTGATAACATTTTCCAACGCACTCAATTTATTCGAAACCTTGGCCCCTCCTATGATAGCTACCAGTGGTCGGGCCGGATTCTCCATCGCCCTGGCAAAGTAATTAAGCTCCTTCTTCATCAAAAATCCGGCACCACACACATCGAAGAATCTGGTTACGGCAACCACTGAGGCATGGGACCTGTGAGATATGGCGAAGGCATCATTGATATACACGTCCGCTAACCTGGCTAGCTCTTTTGCAAAATTCTCATCATTTTCCTCCTCTCCGATGTGAAATCTCAGGTTCTCCAGGAGGACAACATAATTGGAATTCATATCATCAATAATCTTCTCTACCTCATCACCAATACAGTCCTTGGTCATAACAACATCTTTCTTTAATAACCTCCCCAGCCTTCTGGCTACCGGTTCCAAACTTAGTTTTTTATCAACCTTCCCTTTTGGTCTGCCCATATGGGATGCCAGAATCACCTTAGCCCCTTCATCGAGGGCATGATCTATGGTAGGAAGGACTCCTCTTATCCTGGTATCATCAGTAATGTTACCCATTTCATCAAGGGGGACATTGAAATCGACCCTTATAAATAATCTTTTTCCACTAATATCCAGATCGTTTATATATTTTATCGACACCCCGTCCTCCTCTCTGTCAATCCAGCTTCTCTCCCATATAGGCAGCAAGGTCAACCATTCTGGTAGAAAACCCGCTTTCATTATCATACCATGCTAAAACCTTTACCATGTTTCCACCCATGACGCTGGTACTTGGTGCATCTACAATAGATGAAAAGGCGCTGCTTGTAAAATCCACAGAAACCAGTTCCTCATCACAATACAAAAGAATACCTTTCAGATATTCCTCTGATGCCTTTTTTAACGCACCATTCACCTCTTCCTTGGTTACGTCCCGACTGAGATCAACTACCAAATCCACCAAGGATACATTTGGTGTAGGCACTCTGATAGCCAATCCATCCAGTTTGCCTTTCAGTTCGGGTATAACCTGGGCAACTGCCACAGCAGCACCGGTAGTTGTAGGGATCATGGATAAAGCTGCTGCCCTGGCCCTCCTAAGGTCTTTGTGTGATCCATCCAGTAATCTCTGATCCATAGTATAGGAATGGATTGTAGTCATTAACCCTTTTACTATGCCAAAGTTTTCATGCAAAACCTTTGCAACAGGAGCAAGACAATTAGTGGTACAGGAGGCATTGGATACCACGTGGTGTTTGAAAGGGTCATAGCTTTTTTCATTAACTCCATATACCAGAGTAGCATCAACGCCCTTACCGGGAGCTCCGATAATTACCTTCTTTGCCCCTGCAACAAGATGTTGTGAGGTGCTTTCTCTGTCTCTAAATTTACCTGTAGTCTCCATGACAATGTCAACTCCCAGTTCTTTCCAGGGAAGTTCACTGAGATTACCGGTTACCTTTGTTGTCTTAATCTCTTTACCGTTGACAACAATTGCCTCACCTTTCTGCTTAATTTCACCAGGGAAAGACCTGTGCACTGAATCATATTTAAGAAGATGGGCTATGGATTTGGCATCACCCCTGGTATTAATAGCAACTATGTCAACATCATCCCTGTTAACAGCCGCCCTGACAATATATCTCCCTACCCTCCCAAAACCATTAATAGCTAATTTTATACTCATAGTTCCTCCTTCTGAAATAGTATATACCTAAATTGAGCGATTCTTTTTACAAATAAGGGACAGACTAGGCAGCTGTCCTATGAAAGGTGAGACCTTCAAATCCGTAGGACAGCCCCGTTATTAATACGGGGCTCGCATATGTCTCAGTGGCTTGTTTTAAACATTTGAATCATGGTTTCCTGCCTAGAAGAGCGTTTCATTACTTTTTTGTCGTCTCGACTGAAGGGAGAGATATTAACAAATAGCAGAAGACTTAAAGTTTTTATATTGGTGCCGAAGAGGGGACTCGAACCCCTACGAGGGAACCCTCACTAGGTCCTGAACCTAGCGCGTCTACCAGTTCCGCCACTTCGGCACAGAAGGCATCTTACTTACAACAAGCGCAGTAACAAGTGAAAGACATTAATTAGTTGCAAAATCCAAGCTTCTAACTTATACTTTGTGTCCTTGGAATTGTCAAGCTGATTTTGTTTATAGCTTCTGCACGTTAGCCTTACCACCAGGGAAATTCGGAAGGAAAGAACTCAATGGAAATCATACGAGGAACCGCAAATTTAAAGAAAAAATTTAATACGCCGGTTATAACCATAGGAAATTTTGATGGCATTCACCTGGGACACCAAAAGATACTTAAGGATGTAAAACGAAGAAGCTCTGAATTGAAAGGAGATTCAATAGTCTATACTTTTGAACCCCATCCTTTAAATATCCTGTTTCCCCATAAGAAGGTCCCCTTAATTACCTCCTTTTCAGAAAAAATAAAGTTAATAGAAGAATCGGGGATTGACATCGTAATTTGTGAAGATTTTACTCCTGAATATGCCAACCTATCACCAAGACAATTTGTGAAAGATATCCTTCTGGATAAGATTGGGGTCAAGGCCGTCTTTGTCGGTCATGATTATGCCTTTGGCAAAGGAAGAAAAGGGAATATTGACACATTAAAACAGTTGGGCAAAGAATTGGTTTTTGAAGTACACGTTGTAGATGCCGTCAAAGTGGACGCCATCCTCGTCAGCAGCACAAAAATTAGAGATACCATCCAAAAGGGAGATGTAAAAAAGGTTGCCGGCTTCCTGGGAAGAAGCTATTCAATCTCCGGAAAGGTAGAGAAGGGTAAAAGCAGGGGGAAAGGATTGGGGTTTCCTACGGCAAATCTTAGATCAGTTGAAGAAATCTGCCCTAAACCGGGAATATATGCAGTTCATGTATCTTATAGAGATCAACCTTATCAGGGTGTTGTAAATATTGGTTTTAACCCTACCTTTAAAGACAAGACTCTTTCCATTGAAGTCTATATCCTGGAGTTTAACAAAGACATCTATGATGAATATATCAAGATATCCTTTGTGGAAAGGCTGAGAGACGAAAAAGCCTTCGATAGTCCTGAAGCACTTGTCGAACAGATAAAAAAAGATGTGGAAATGGCAAGAGAGATATTAAATGTTGATCTCAATCCTTAACCCTCTCAGACTGTGAATATATAGTGAAATTACCTCCCCGAACATAGCCTACAGCCGTTATACCCATCTCTTTAGCCATAGAAACAGCAAGATTGGTTGAGGCAGAACGGGAGAGTAAGATCGGTATCCCCATCTTTCCTGTCTTGATCAGTATCTCGGAGGTAACCCTGCCGGTGGTAAGAAGTATCTTATCATCCAGGTTTATACTCTTTAACAGGCACTCGCCATTTATCTTGTCAACAGCGTTATGCCTACCTATATCCTCTCTAAAGATAAGGACTCTGTCAGGTGTAGCCAGCGCAGAGCTGTGAACTCCTCCAGTGGATTTATACAGGTCCGAAAGACTTTGGAGTTTCTTCATTAGACTCAGCACCTGTTTGGCAGAGATTGTCAGTCGGGAGTTGATTTTCTTACAATGGATGGAATCCATAACACTGTAAAAACTGCTTCCCTTACCACACCCTGATGTGATAGTCCTTTTCATAAAGAGCTTTTCAGAGATAGGGTTTGGTCTTTGAGTGGCAATCTCGACAATTCCCCTTTCTTCGTCTAGGCTAATAGACCTGATCTCATCCGGGGAATTCAGCATGCCTTCGGATTTGAGAAAACCAACTGCCAGCTCCTTCAAGTGGTCACTGATACATAGGAGAGTAACAATTTCCACACTATTTAAGAAGATGGTTAAGGGTATCTCTCTTATAATGCTTTTTTTGGCGCTAGAAAAAGAGCCCTTAGAATAACTGATAATCTCCAGTTGTTCCGTTTTTGAATCCTGGGTCATTGAAGATTCCTTTTTCAACCTCATCTTCCTAACCCCAAATAAGGGTGATTATCAAGCCTACACAGAAAACAGAAATAGCCGGAAGCCACAGCAACCTGTATACCCCGTTTAACCCAGCCTTAAAATAATCCTTTGTCAGAATCAGGCATAAATGCATGGGGGAGAGGATAACCCCACAATAACCACTGGCATAGGAGAGCATCATATAAGTTAGAAAATGGCCGTCAGAATGGAAGAAGGGTAAGAGTATGGGGAAGGTAATTCCCACAAAGGCAATCGTAATCCCTGTCAATATACCTGCAATAAATGGAAGAGAGATTAATATAAGAAGGGTGGGGAAACCAATAGCCGAGAGGCCTTCTGAAATAACGGATATAGCCTTTGTAGTCTCCAACATATTTTGAAAAAACATTACCCCTAATACCATAAGCGCCATCTCTATTGAGATGCTTTTACGGACCATCCTTCCCATGTCCCTTAAAGAAATCCTGTAAAGTACCCATAATACGGCAACAGTAAGGACAAAAGAATAGACCAGATCAACCTTTAGGACAATGACCAGGAAGAGAGCAAGTAAAAGGGGAAATAATGATCTAATCAGTTGATATAAATTTTTTGTCAGATCCCCTTTTTCACATAGTTCATTAATAGGCGAGTTTCTCCGAACATCTCTGTATCCAAAAACAATACCGCTACAAACAGCCGCCAAAAAAAGAGGGAGGTTAACAAGGCTAATCTCTCTTATAGATACCCCTAATATTGCAGAAGCAAGAACTATCCCGGGATAGGTAGGCAACACATATTCCCAGATGTGCCTGAACCAATAGTTTAGAAATGTCCTCCTTTCTCTGGAGAGGTTTAACTCATCCGATGCTGTCACTACCATTGGAGCAGATATCACAGCCCCGCCCATAAGAGGCACAAGGCCAATAATCGCAGGCAATATGCCAACTACTATCCTGAGATCATGGAGGATGCTCTTAAAGGATTCCAGCATCTTTCTTAATTCACCTGTCTCGTCCATTAAATTGCTGAAAAGCAGTATCAGAAGCAAAGCCCCTATCAATTTTAAAGTCTTGGAATCCATACCGGCCGCCAAGAATACTTCTCCTATGCTTGATAGAGGCGTTTGGAAGAGTAACCCCAATACCACGGATCCAATAACAAGTGTAAGCCATAGGTCCAGTTTTTTAATGACCAGTAAGATGATTAAGAAGAAAAGCAATCCAATTTTTACAAGACCAATCATAATTAGTTTACACCGAGTCCCTTTTCTACTCTCTATTTTAGCTTGTTTGACCCATCCGGAAATTATTCTTCTACAAGAAAAGTCCGCCATCTACACCAATGAGTTGGCCGGTAATGAAACTGGCATCATCGGATGCAAGAAATATAAAAACTGGCGGGATCTCCTCTGGTTCTGACATCCTTCCCAGTGCCCTGGAAGCTATTATTTTCTTGAATACCTCTTCAGGGATATTGTCGTACATCCTGGTTTTATGAGATGGAGCTACAGCATTGACGGTAATATTGTATCTTCCCAGTTCCTTAGCACATGTCTTGGTAAACGCAATCACACCGGCTTTGGCTGCACTGTAATTTGCCTGTCCTACATTCCCTGCCCTTCCCGCAGCAGAGGCAACATTTATTATTTTCCCGTATCTTTGCTCTATCATATACGCCATGGCTGCTTTGGTGCATGAAAAGACCCCTTTCAAGTCAATAGCTATTACAGAATCCCAATCCTCCTCGGTCATCTTAGCCAGTAATTTGTCTCTTGTAATAGCAGCATTGTTTACCAAGATGTCTATCTTTCCAAAACTATCAATGGCAGTCTTGATTATTTCCTGCCCCCCCTCCATCGTGGCAACGGTATTATAGCTTGCCGCTGCCTGTCCACCCAGTGATGTAATCTCTTTTACCACTTCATCCACCGGCTCAGGGATTGTACCATTTATTACTACTTTAGCTCCTTCTTTTGCCATTTCCAGAGCCACTAATCTTCCCATTCCGCGGCTGGAACCGGTAATTATAGCAACCTTATCTTTTAACCTCATAATTCTCCTCCACTGTTTCTGGATTTACTAATTGAACACGTACCCTTTTTGGCAGATTTTATAGCACACAACTTATAGAAAAGTCAATGTACAAAGCCCAAGCCAATTGTTGCTAAATTCTGACTTTTTTGGTACTCTTAATTCGTTCATTTTGAAAAATTCCCTCTTCCTCTCTCTAGTGCAGGTTTTTTGGTATTCTAAATCATAATGAAGTCGTAAAAAGTCAAACTCAGACGGCACAGTAAAAAGCTCCAGATGCAAGGCGCGCAAATCCGAAGGAATAAGGCGTACTTTACATGTACGCTGCAATGACTGAGGATGCAGCGGAACGCTGCAGATGGACTTTTTACGAAGCCGTCAAATCATGGAGGTATAGATGAGAGAAATGCTAGGAGTTGCTATAGAGGCTGCCAAGGAGGCTGGGAAAATTCTGAAGGAGAACCTGGGAAAGTCTATAGAAATCGGCTTCAAAGGTGAGATAAATCTGGTGACAGATATTGATATAACCTCAGAAAAAACAATCGTTCATATTATCAGGAATAAGTATCCGGATCATCAGATATTGACAGAAGAAGGTGAAGGTCATAAAGGTACCCCGTCTCATAAATGGATCATAGACCCTCTGGATGGGACTACTAACTATGCCCATGGATATCCATGTTTCTGTGTTTCAATAGCGTTCGAGAAGAATGGAAATATTCTGTTTGGTGTTATATACGATCCTGTTTTAGATGAACTGTTTACGGCAGAAAAAGGAGGTGGGGCATGTTTAAATGGGAGGAAAATCCGTGCTTCTTCAACTGATAAGTTAATTCACAGTATGCTGGCAACCGGTTTTCCCTATGATTTAAGAGAAAGTCAAAACAACAACCTCATTCACTTCAACAACTTCACAATGAGTGCTCAGGCAATTAGAAGAGCAGGTTCTGCTGCCCTGGACTTGTGCTATGTTGCTATGGGCAGGTTTGATGGTTTTTGGGAACTTAAACTATCCCCCTGGGATGTGGCTGCGGGCAGCCTAATCGTTAGAGAAGCAGGAGGGATGGTATCGGATTTTAAAGGGGGCGTTTTTGATATTTATTCTAAAGAAATCCTTGCCAGTAATGGAAAAATACACTATGAAATGGTTGAGGTACTAAAGAGGGAAGTGGTCTAAACTCGTGAATCGTTAATCGTAAGTCGAAGAAGGGTGTTATTACTATTCACGACTTACGACTTACGAAAAATGATTCGTTCTATTTCATCTGCAGTAACACCTGTTACCCTCACCATCTTTGTTCGCGACTTATGGCCTCCGATAATCTCCACCTGTGATTTGCCAACACCCAATTCCTTTGCCAGAAAATCCATGCAGGCCTTATTTGCCCGGCCTTCAACCGGAACAGCAGTTATCCTTACCCTTAATGCATCTCCTCTTAGGTCCTTGATTTCATTCCTGGCTGATTTGGGCTGTACCCAAACCTTAAAGACTACCCCATTGTCAGTTTCATTAATATGCAACTCTTCATCTGTTCCTTTCGTGAAGTATCCTGAGTCCCTTTAAGGTCAGATATCCGTCAACCTCACTAATCGTTTCTGATATCGGTGCAATAAGGAAGGCCAATCCTCCAGTTGCAATTGCCTTGGAATTAGACTTTACTTCTTTTCTTATCCTTTTTACGATGCCATCTACTAAACTCGCATAGCCGAAAATAATCCCTGACTGCATACTGCTTATAGTATCCTTGCCGATAACTGACATGGGCTTGATTAATTCTACATGGGGCAGTTTAGATGCCCTTTTAAATAAGGCTTCACAAGAGATTGTAATTCCTGGAGCAATTACCCCACCATGGTATTCACCGTTTGCCGATATATAATCGAAAGTAGTAGCAGTTCCAAAGTCAACAACAATCAAGCTCTGCTTATACTTCTCGTATGCAGCCACTGCATTAACTATCCTGTCAGCTCCAACCTCTTTGGGATTATCATAGTATATGGGCATCCCTGTTTTAATTCCCGGTTCAATAACCAGGGGCTTGATATTGAAGTATTTCTTGCATAACTCTTCCAGGGTGACAAGTAGTGGAGGTACAACACATGAGATTGCTATATCCTTAATATCCTTTAAGGCTATCTTGCTGGAAAAATAAAGGTTTGTGATTAGAATCCCATACTCGTCTACAGTATGGTCTTCTTCTGTCCTGATTCTCCAATCCTGAACCAGTTTGTCTCCATCAAAAACCCCCATAACAGTGTGAGTATTTCCGACATCAATAACCAGTAACATCTCTTCTGCCTCCTGTTATTAAACCGTTACCCCTTTATTGTCCCCTTCGGGGAATGGGAGGAAAACCCTCGCCTTTAGGCGAAGACTTCAGTTCGATCTTTTGCGCCGCAAGGGTTCGAGGGGTCGAGGATTCCAGGATTCGAGAGTAGTAAAGAAAAAATTCTCCCTTGATCACTTGACCCCTTGAACCCTCAAGCCATCGGCTTTAGCCGATGGTAGTTGACTTCTGCAATATTCATGCTGATATCGCAAGCCCTGGCTGAGTGGGTGAGAGCCCCAACCGATATGAGATCAACCCCTGTTTTTGCAACATCTACTATATTGTCGAGGTTTATTCCTCCCGATGCTTCCACTACAGCTCTCTTATTAATAACCTTGACAGCTTTCCCCATCTCTTCAGTATCCATATTATCCAGCATTATAGTTTCAACACCCGACTCAAGGGCTTCTCTGACTTCATTAAGATCTTTGGCCTCTACTTCAATCTTAAAAGTATGGGGAATATTAGCCCTTGCTTTCTCAACCGCCTGGCGAATTCCGCCACAGGCCTTTATATGGTTGTCTTTTATTAAAATCCCGTCAAATAGACCGCTGCGGTGATTGGTCCCCCCGCCTACTTTTACAGCATATTTTTCAAGAGACCTCCAACCAGGGGTAGTTTTTCGCGTGTCTAAAACCTTAACATTGTAGCCTTTAACCCTATCTATATATTTGCGGGTTAAAGAGGCAATCCCTGATAAACGCTGTAGAAAATTCAAGGCTACCCTTTCCCCACGAAGAAGATCACCCACACCACATGAAATCTCGGCAACAGCGCTGTTACTCCTTACGAAATCCCCGTCTTTAAAAAACTTATTAAATTTTACACTGGAATCCAGAAATGCGAAAACACTACAGAAGATGTCTATACCGGCCAGAATCAAATCTTCCTTTGCAATTACTTGGGCATTCCCTTTTATACCAGGGTCAATTACTGAAGAGGTAGTAAGGTCAGAAGTCCCGATATCTTCATCAAGGGCTAGTTTTATTAACCTGTCAATTTCAAACATGGCATCATCTCTCTCTTTGCAACGCTTGCATCCTTTGAATCCCTTCCTCAAATTTTCTCTTTTTTTCAATCAGGTTTATATTTTCAATCCGTTCGTCCTCTATTACATGAGGAGGTGCCTTACTGAGGAAGTCCTCATTGGACAGCTTTTTATTCAAGAGCATGAGTTTCTTCTCGATCTTATCGCTCTCTTTTTTTAATCTTTTCTCCTCCTCATAAAAGTCAATTATCCCTTTAAGTGGCACAAATATTTCCACTTTATCTACTACAGCCGTAGCAGAAGATTTGTATTCTTTTTTATTAGAGGAGATAGAAAGGTTCCCGATCCTTGCCAGGTTTTTGATGTGGTCTTTATTCCTTTCAAGTTTATCGTATGTTTCCCGATCTTCAGTATAAAGAAATGTCTCAACCTGTGTGGCAGGTGGTATGTTCATCTCTCCTCTGACGTTCCTGATATTTCCAACAATGTCTATAATCAGATTCATCTCAGCCTCTGCCTTCTCATCTATAAGGTTAGAATCTGATTTTGGATATTGGTGTACAGTAATGCTCCCTTCACTATTCGGTAATTTGCTCCATATCTCTTCTGTTATAAAAGGCATAAAAGGATGCAGCAGACACAATACCGTGTTTAGTACCCCTAATAGAACATGTTGAGTGTTTAATCTAAGATTGGAATCTGCCTTGTCGAACAGGTATGGTTTGATGAGTTCAATGTACCAATCGCAGAATTCATGCCATACGAATTGGTACAATAAATGGGCACCATCGTTGAACCTGTAGTTTTCTAAAGCGTCTCTTGTTTGTTCGATAGCCCTGTTCAATCTGGACATTATCCATTTGTCGCTTAGAGTATAGTCAATCCTATCCTTATCAATAAGGTTTTCATCGTATCCCTCAATGTTCATTAGTGAAAACCTTGAGGCATTCCATACTTTATTGGCAAAGTTGCGATAACCACCGATCCTTTCTTCTGAAAGCTTAATGTCCCTTCCCTGAGCAGCAAATGCCGCCAGAGTAAAACGGAATGCATCCGCTCCATATTTTTCTATAATAACCAGCGGGTCGATAACATTTCCTTTAGACTTGCTCATCTTCTTGCCCTCGATGTCTCGAACCAGGGCATGGATATATACATCATTAAAAGGGACTTTACCCATAAATTTTATCCCCATCATTATCATTCTGGCAACCCAAAAGAACAGAATGTCGAAACCTGTCACCAAAACAGATGTTGGATAGAACAGTTCAAGCTCTCTCGTATGTTCAGGCCAGCCCATGGTGGAAAAAGGCCATAGGGCTGAGCTGAACCAGGTATCCAGGACGTCCGTTTCCTGGCTGATATTAGAACTCATACATTTAGCACACTGGGTGGGATCCTCCTTGGATACGATAACCTCTCCGCAATCGTTACAGTACCATGCAGGTATTCTATGACCCCACCAGATCTGGCGAGAAATACACCAGTCCCTGATATTGTTCATCCATTCAAAATAGGTTTTCTCCCAGGACACAGGTATAATCCTGACTCTACTGTCTTTAACTGCTTCAACAGCCGGCTCTGCAAGAGGTTTTACTTTTACAAACCACTGTTTGGATAAGGTGGGTTCTATGACCATCTTACACCTGTAACAGTGCCCTATATTATGAGAATAATTTTCTCTTTTCTTTAAAGTCCCGTTTTTTTGAAATTCTTCGATTATCTCCTTCCTGCACCTGAATCTATCCAAACCTCTATATGGGCCGGCATTGTCATTCATCCTGCCATCTACATCCATAACCCTAATTGCTTCCAGATTATGTCTTAACCCCATCTCAAAGTCATTTACATCATGGGCCGGTGTAACCTTTACGGCTCCCGTCCCAAAGTCTTTGTTAACATACTCATCTGCTATTACGGGGATCTCCCTTCCCATTACAGGCAAAACAGCCGTCTTTCCAATCAGTTTTTTGTATCGCTCATCATTTGGATTTACAGCCACCGCAGTATCACCCAACATAGTCTCCGGGCGGGTGGTCGCAACTACAACGAATTTCTTACTATTATAAAGTGGATATTTGAGGTAATACAGATACCCCTCAGTCTCTTCATGCTCGACTTCCAAATCTGACAGAGCAGTCTGACATCTGGGACACCAGTTGATTATATAA
The DNA here is from genome assembly GCA_003599365.1 of Deltaproteobacteria bacterium. GTDB lineage: Bacteria > Desulfobacterota > UBA8473 > UBA8473 > UBA8473 > UBA8473. The sequence continues at coordinate 13,296 of QZJR01000088.1, forward strand.
TCACCACGATAAATCAGTTTTTCATGGTAAAGTTCTACAAAAACTTCCCTGACAGCCCTGGACAGTCCTTCATCCATAGTAAATCGTTCCCTGCTCCAGTCACAGGAAGCCCCCAGTTTTTTAAGTTGATTTATGATTATTCCTCCAAACTCCTCACGCCACTTCCATATATGTTCAATAAACTTTTCTCTTCCTAATGAATGGCGGCTGATCCCCTTTTGAGCCAGTTCCCTTTCCACAACATTCTGAGTAGCAATTCCCGCATGATCTGTTCCTGGCATCCACAGGACATTAAATCCGTCCATCCTTTTGAATCGAGCCAGGATATCCTGCAAAGTGTTATTCAGAGCATGGCCCATATGGAGAGAACCGGTAACATTTGGGGGAGGAATAACGATAGAGAAAGTCTTTCTCAGATCATTTACATCAGCCTTAAAGAAACCATTGTTAATCCAATAGCCAGACCATTTGTCCTCAACTTTAGCAGGGTCATAACCTTTTTCCAATACTTCCACAGCCATCAATCTCCTTGCCAATTAGTTCATTCTAAAAAATGAAAAATTTCCTTTGGAGCGAACATCAGCAGGATTTTTGGGGCACCCATCTTGACGAAGCGGAAGATAAGCATTTTCAGCTGTTTGAGCCCGAAGGGCGAGTTACTGAAAATGCCTGAAGCAAATCATAGATGGGTCAAAAAACCTGCACTAGAGAGCGGAAAAGGGAATTTTTCAGTGTGAACCAATTAAGACCTAAAAGTGAAAAAGGGGATTAGCATAACCCCCCTGATACGTCAACTTTAGCTTCCATAACCTATATAACATGATCTGGATATCAAACAGCGAGGTCCATAACTAACTATTAATCTCCTCCTTCTTTGAGCTTCTCTATCTCTTCTTTAATCACTTTCTCTGCTATGGGAGGAAAGAGTTCCGCAGCTATTTTCTCTATTTTCTCATTAACAGCTTTAATCAAACCTTCTGTTATGTCAGGAGCAATCTTCATCGCAATACCCTCTATAACCTCTCGACTAACTTCCCTAATAATTCCCTCAACAGTTTTGCTCTCTAACTCTCCAATCCTTTTTATCTCTTGGTCTTCTGAAGTTTCTTCCGGGATTTCCGGGGTTTGGATTTCTCTGTTTGGAAGTTCTGGAGGGGGAACTCCTTCTACATGACCCTTACAGGGCATAGAATCTTCATTTGAAGCCCACTCTATTTCCCATTCATCCTGGAGTCCAGGATCTTCAGTAAAGTCTGTTTCTCCAATGTTGAACTTTTCTTCGAAGTACTGTTTTGTTTTCCCCTCAAAGCTTAATTCTTCCATGCCTTCAGGTTCATTAAAGGGACCGGTTTCTTTACGAGATTCCTCAAGTTCTTTGAGAGATTTTTCATACAATCCAGCAAGTTCTGGACCTTCTTCTACTACATCTACTAATTCGATAATCTCTTCATCTTCTTCAGTACTACCCATTATCCCCTCTTATTTTTTAAGCATCTTGCTCGAATCCTTGACCCCTTGAACCCTTTTCATCAACCAACTCTTTGGGAGATAAACCTCGAAATAACCTACCATTGCACAAAACAGGTGTCAAGGGTTTTTTCTTCTGGGAAAATGTGGAGTTTTTGTTAATGCAATTTAGAAATGGACAAAGGGGGCTATATTATGCAATTGATTTTTTAAACTTCATGCACTATATTATGTAACTACTCGGCAAATGACCCCAACGCTTCGCATTAGGGTTATAAATGAAAGAAACTTGCGCTTCAAGTTTCTCAGGAGAATCCAGAATCCAGAAGTCAGAATGAAAAGGCATACCTCGAGCAGGCATGACGAGAGAGTGAGTTCAAACTGAAAATTATGAATAAATTACTATAGTGAACGACTTTAATAGGTAGTTGTTGCGAAGAGCGATAGCGGCGTGGCAATCCCATGAGATTGCTTCACTACGCTCGCAATGACATCCTTCTTGTCAATTTATTTAATTCGTTCACTATAGAACAAGATTGGAGGGTAAAGAATGAAACTGGAAGATGATCTTTATTACTATCCATGGACCAGTATGGTGGAAAACAACTGCAATAGCTACTACCTGGGAGGTAAAATACCTACTCTTATTGATACCGGTCATAAGCACCGTGTAAGTAACCTGTCCTCCCTTATGGAGAGTGATGGTATTGATCCCAAGGGGATAAAGCTGGTGATCAGTACCCATGCCCATCCGGATCATTTCGAAGGAAACCAGATTTTTGCCAATAATGGGGCGATGATGGCAATCCATAAAGAAGAAGATAGGTTTCTAAGAGAAGTAGGTGGGCGGTTTTATAGGATGTTTGGGATGGAAATGCCGGACTTTAAGGCAGATTTCTATCTAAAAGAGGGGAATCTGGTATTGGGTAAGAACGAGCTTCAAATATACCATACCCCTGGACATTCCCCGGGGTCTATATCTGTCTACTGGCCTGAAAAGAAGGCCCTTATAACCGGAGATGTAGTCTTCAATCAGGGTGTGGGAAGGACTGATTTCCCTGGATGTGACGGAAGGCTGCTAAAAGAGAGTATAGAAAAGTTGTCGAGACTGGATGTGGAATACCTGCTGCCTGGCCATGGAGATATAATAGTGGGGAGAAATGAGGTGATCCAGAATTTTGATTTTATAAAAAAAGCTATATTTGCCTATTTGTAGGTTAAATCAAGTAGTGTCTAAATCTAACAGCTCACCTTTGAGCTTAACTAGCCTGTCTTCATATTCTGAAGACAGGCTGGCGAGGGCATGATACCATCTTTCATCATAATCCACTACAGGCTGAACCGCAGTTCCTGATATACCTATTCCATCAAGCCTTTTTCTTATTTCTTTTTCTATCTTTTTATAACGACTTCCCTTCTCCTCGTTAAAATCCTTGCAGAGTTTATTAATCCTATCCAGTGTAGGTTTAACCCTATTCTGTTTTAGAATATCTATCGCTTCAAGCGACCTTTTGTTATCAATGGATATATCGATAGTGTCGACTAATTCTAGCAATAGGGCCACAACTATTGTATCCCTTGCGTTTCCGTCATAACCGGCCAATTCTTTTATCAAGCCTTTAATATTTAAATCTCCGTTAAGGTAGCGGTTTAATATCCCTTTAGCCTTTGATGCGTATTCTCCTCTTTTTAGCTGTTCTTTTTCTTCCGGCAACACTTCTATCTTTTTGGCCCTTTCCATGGCAAGTTCTAAAGTACTCTTTATTTCTGCCATCTGTTTCACCCCAATAAATACCTTTGTTTTTAATCCAATATATTCTTACATGTCGAAAATGTCAAGAAGATGGACTTTTGATTGCCCAAAATTGATGAAGTCGTAAAAAGTCTGAAAGTGCCATTTTTGTCATTGCGAGCGAAGCGAAGCAATCTATAACTTATTGATATTATTTGAGATTGCTTCGTCGCTTTGCTCC
>QZJR01000062.1 GCA_003599365.1 Deltaproteobacteria bacterium
CAAGGATTCAAGTGAACGGAACTTAACCACTTGACTCCTTGACCCCTTGAATCCTTTCAATTTCAGCATTTCACTCGAATCCTTAAATCCTGGACCCCTCGAACCCTTATCATCGATCAACTAATTTGGAGATGATCCACTTATATATGTCTCCTGATTTCTACTCTTATCTGTTAATCCTCACCAGAGAAAATGGTGCGAAGGACGTCTTCTTTGCCTACAATACCTATCAACTTTCCTTGTTTTATAACAGGTAGGGTATGTAGTTTTTTATCTACCATCAACTTGGCTATCTCCTCAAGGCTGCTTTCAGGACTAATAGTGACAGGATCAGGAGTCATAGCCTTGAATACGGTAGTGGCCATTATCTTTTGGGCTTCACTTTCAAGATTTTTTTGGGAAAAAAGAGGAATAACCCCATCCAGAAGGGTAAAAACAGATGGTAAAGGCAACTGTTTTTGTTGAGCAATCAGGTCACTTTGGCATATAATCCCCACCAAACGTCCTTCACTATCCACAACGGGCATTCCATTAACAGAGTTATCTAACAGTATTTTTGCCGCCTTGGTGACCTCGGTTTCCGGAGAAACCGAAATGACCTTTCTCGTCATAATGTCCCTGGCTTTAAGCATATATCCACTCCTTTTATCTTGTACTGGTAACTTACTATTGGCTCATTTCCATGAAAGAATAAGAAAATTTCTCCGGAACCCTCGTAATTTTGCGCCGAACTGTTGTCTGGAGATTAATGCCTGATTTATAGCTCTAACCCCTCCAGGATGGCTGCCGCTAAGAGAGGAACCATTATTTCATGGTGTCCGATGAGAGAGTATCCCCTGCCATCCCCTAATGTCGGTCTTTTAACCACATTAGTTATAGGGCGGTATTGTTGGATAAAGTCCATATTAACAGTGGTAAAGTCCCTTACATTAAAACCCAGATTACGAACCAAGGTCAAAGCTTTCAGGAATACCTCCGGCAATACTACTGAGGAGCCTATATTTAAATAGATTCCCTTCTCCATGCCGGATATTATGGAAGAAAATAGGCGAAAGTCCAGATGGGAGCCTTTCCCAATAGCCGCACCGTTGCAAGAGGGATGCATGTGGATTATATCCGTTCCAATGGCTACGTGAACCGTGATAGGCACCCTTAATCTGACGCCGGAAGCCAGGATACTCAAGTTATTGTATGGAAGATCGAGTTCCGTTAATTTTTTTCCTACTGACTCTCCAATCCCCCAACCTCTTTCTGCACCCTGAGAAATGGCCTCGTTTATTACCGTAGCCGTCTCCTCTGCCATGCCGAAGGAGCCTTCTCTTAAACCGTCACTCACATCTTCTGAGGTTTGCCCTGTCATAGCGATCTCTGAGTCATGAATGATCCCAGCTCCATTTAGGGCAATGGAGCTTATTATACCTTTTTCCATGAGGTCTATAATAATAGGGTTTAGCCCAACCTTTATTACGTGGGCTCCAAGGGCAAAGGCTATTATCCTTTGATTCTTATATGCCGCTGTAATTCTAGAAACAACCTCCTTCAAGTCCTTGGCAGCCAGAATATCAGGGAGACCCTCCATAAATTCATTAAAACTGCTATGCTTGGCAAAAGCCTTCCCGAAATTTTCGGTAGTTACCTTGCTCTTTCTCTCCTTTATGGAATAGCTTTTAACCTTGTCCAGTTTTATAGTTACAAAATCCTTCTTCATCTTATCTACCCACCGCCATTATATAAATCGCCATTTCTTCTTTCCTATCTGTCATTATAAGCCTATTTATTTCTTCATCAAAGAGGGTACCTACTGGGCAGCCCAAAGGAGCTGAGAGGGTTCAGGGTTCCTATCCTTCAGGCTGTTATCAATTTGAGAATTTTTTTCATATTTTCAAAAAACGGTTGAAAAGTCAAGCCATAAGAACTTTTCTCTTGGATAAGAGATAAAGGGGGCAAAAATAGGGGATGGATATGAAAACAAAGAAAAGGGGAAATTTCCAGGGTATGGAGGTCTTGGTAATACCTCCATACCCCAATAGTCAAAACTAGCCCTTTTTGAAAAATTTACCGACTCCGTCCATGGCATTTGGCGGGGTCACTGCCCCTTCCATGTTCACGATATCCTGGAGTTTTCCTTGAATATCTTCAGGAGTTACCTTGCTTTTCGGGTTGAAATATACACCTTTCGACTCGACGATTTGTGCCTTGGCAAAATGACCGGCGCCGGCTGCCATGATATGCCCTGATTCTTTGAAATCCTCAGAACACATAAGGGCTACCATGGGAGATACCAATTCAGGTACCATAAGGTCGAGGACTTCTTTTGGCATGATAGATTCGGTCATTCTGGAAACTGCCCCCGGAGCAATGGTATTTACCATGATATTGAATTTTGCCCCTTCAGCCTTTAACGAATTCATAAAGCCCACAAGCGCCAGTTTTGCCGTTGAGTAATTTGTTTGACCGAAGTTACCGTATAGCCCGGCTGCAGAGGTGGTCATAACAATGCGTCCGTAATTATTCTCTCTCATTATCGGCCAAGCCGCTTTGGTAACATAGTACGAACCATATAGATGAACCTTCAAAACGCCGTCCCATTGTTCATCCGTCATCTTTATAAATGTAACATCCCTCAGAATTCCAGCGTTGTTTATAAGTATGTCAACCTTCCCAAATGCCTTAGTAGCAGTTTCTATGATTCCCTTCGCGCCTTCTGGGGTATGGACGCCGTTGTAGTCGGCTACCGCTTCTCCACCGGCTGCCTTTATCTCTGCTGCCACTTCCTCCGCAGGCGACTTCGCCCCTCCACCTGTACCATCTACAGCTCCTCCCATGTCGTTTACAACCACTTTTGCTCCCCTGGAACCCAACAGCAGTGCGTGACTCCTTCCCAATCCTCTTCCTGCCCCGGTAATGACGGCTACTCTTCCATCAAAGCGAATTTCAGACATAATATCTCCTTTCATAAAGTTAGAATGGTGGTTTTCAGTAAACCGAACCATTCCTGTAGTGGGGGTTAATAAATAGTAATTAATAAACTACTGTACGTTATTCTAAGGCTAAAATATAAAAGGAAAAGACAACTTTTGTCAAGACAAAAATAGCATAGTGTCAATTATACGTTGTCAGTGGTCAGTCGTATAGGCATATCAAGGGTTAGATGAGGTGTAAGGTTGTTGGCTGTGGATTTGGTGTCTGAAGAACCTTAGAAACCCTGTCCTGTATCCTCTTTAGTTCACCTTCATTATAGGGTTTTACATGCTTAAGTTCAGAATCCAGGGGATCGGATGGGTTAAAGTTCTGGATTGTAAGTTTGTCTGCTCTAGCTAGCTGCTTTGCCAATTCTATGATATCATCTTCCTTAAGTAAACCGGGAACGACGGTAACCCTGAATTCATAGGGGACTGTCCCCCCTTTCAGAAGAGATATGCTTTCTCTTATATCCGTTAAATTGACTGGAACCCCCGCGCACTTGGAATATCTGATTTCATCTAAAGGAGCTTTGACATCCATAGATACATAGTCGATTAATTTATTGCTTATTAAGTTTCTCAAGACATTAGGGTTTGTTCCATTAGTGTCGAGTTTTATGAGGAAATTTTGAACCCTGAACTTACGGATAAACTCTGGAAGAGAGGGATGTAAGGTAGGTTCTCCTCCTGTTATACAGACACCATCAATCCATCCCGTAAACTCATTTAAGCGGGTTAAAACATATTCTATGGGGATAGTCTCATACTTATCAGGGTTTAAAACAATGCCATGATTATGACAGTAAGGGCAGCGGAAGTTACAGTAAGGTAGAAATATTACAGAAGCAATCTTGCCTGGCCAGTCTACGAAGGAAGTTTCTAAGAATCCTTTAATTTGAGTCAATGTCTTTGACTGTTCATTCTCTCTTAGCTTTTAAGAGATTTTATTCCTTTGGATGGAATTCTGCCCGATTTAATCTTTAATCCCTTCTGAACCATGAAAGATAGATGCTTAAGCTGGAATGGCTTTGGGATACAGGCAAAGGCCCCCTTATCCTTAAGATCCTTTTCCATATTGATAATTGGCGATCCCGTTATAACCAGAGCAGTCATTTTAATATTGCTTTGGCAAACCCAATCAAGGAGCTCCGCTCCCCCCATATTGGGCATTGCAAGATCAGTAATCAGGAGATCATAGGAGTCGTTCTGTAGTTTCTTGAGAGCAGCAATCCCATCCTCGGCAGTGACTACTGAATAACCTTCCATAGTCAAAAGGGCATAGATCGCCTCTCTAATACCCTTTTCATCGTCTACCACCAGAATCTTATGTGCATTCTTTGTAGCCATTGTTGACTCCCAGCCAAATTTTAAATTTCAGAACACTCTATTTAATTTAGGCATAAATGATATTTTTAATGGAATTTATTGATGTTGGTTTATAAGTTTTTGAATATCTTGAACTGTGGGCACATCTCCTCTGAAATCGGCGATATGGTTCTCCTCTTCGTCTTCTATAATCAGGGTTGGTGTTGCCATAACGCTGTAATATGCCCCCTCTGCCAATCCATCCAGAGTGTCCAGGTTATAATTTGTTACATTGATCCCCTCTTTTTTTAATATAATTCCCATATTCTTTGCAGCAGGGCACTTGGGGCAGTCAGACTTAAAAAATATTTTTACTGATCCCATAATATTAATCTTCCTCCTTTCTTTTTTTAGCTTACCCAGTTAGAAATGATATCCCATTAGCGAACATCTCTAACTGGGCTCACAGTTAGCAAGACTTTTACCGTAAGTTAATAACATCCGACTCTCTTTCCTGTAAGAAATCATGGTTTCTAAATCTATCGTTGAGTTCCCCCATCTTACCCTTGTTCCAACTTGAGGTCTTTGTAAAATAACCCGTGATCCTTGTAATACCTTCTACCTCGTGGGAATTACAGTAGGTGCACTTTTCGGTTAATCCTCTGGCGGTTTTGCCACAGGATATGCAGGTTGTAAACTCAGGAGAAAAGGCCACCTGATCGTTTAGGGTGCCTCTAAAGGTTTTTATAACAAAATTTGTCAACGACTCCTTTGATGGCTTTGCCTCACCAAGCCATATATGGGTTAATGACCCTGCCTCTATCAGTGGATGAAAGAGGCCTTCCTTTCTGACCCGTTCAATTGGATTGACTTGTAACGAGACAGGAAGATATGTAGAATTTGTGTAATAAACCTCACCTTTTGATATGTCGCCTTTGACTATGTGACCTGATTCCGGTGAATGGTATTTTAGATCCAATTTAGCAAACCGATAAGCAGTGCTTTCTGCAGGTGATTGCTCAAGGACAAATCTCATTCCGTGCTTTTTGCCGAACTTATCGGTCAATAACTTCATATGGGCGATTATCTTTAAGCCAAATTTCAAAGAAGCCTTAGAATCTTGCAATTCCTCACCTGTGTGAATCTTGATCAGTTCATTCAATCCTAACATCCCAATTAAATAAGTAGCTCTATGCATTCTTAAATAGGGAGAGCCATCCTTGTTCATAGTAAGTAAGGCTAAAGGACCTTTTTCTCCAAGGGACAGCAATTTTTCTATAAAAGCCTTCTTTTGGAGATGTGCCTGTACTGCCATTTCCATGAATTCGGAGATATTAGAGTATAATTTGGTATCATCTCCTTTTGCCAGATATCCCATTCTGGGTAGGTTTAAGGTTACGTTTTGAAGGGCGGTATATCTCATCTTCCATGGCTCTTTAGCATCCTCAAGATCAGAGGTCTCCAATTTGAAGCTTAACCGGCAGCATTCCGAAATCTTGGCTGTGTTACCCCTGTCAAATACAAAGTAGGTATTCCCTTTTTCACTTGCAACATCACATATATGATCTAGAAATGCTTCATGACCCGGTGTCTGAAAGAACTTTTCTGTAATATGGACCAGAGGCTTGGGGAAAAAGAAAGGCCTGCCAACCCCATCCCCTTCCTTAAATACATCAAAGAGCAACCACACGAACCTCTGGGACTCTTCTAGATAGTATCCATAAGGTTTGCCGGTATAGGTACCACCAGGACCAATAGCAGGAACATCCTCGAAATGTTTAGGAACTTCCCAGTATAAGTTGATATCTGTAAAGATTGCCTGCCCTCCTCGAGCCACTGCCTGCTGGGAAAACTCAAAGATGAGCATCTGGGCCAACTGTTTTACCTCTGCATCACTTAATCCTTCTAAATAAGGGGCAAAGAACAGATTAACGGCATCCCATCCGATAGCACCGGCAAAATGGCTTTGTAGTGCAGCAGCAAACTTCACCATATGGGCCAGCAGGACCTCTGGATGCTTTGCAGGTTTTGCTATAGAGAGGGAATTGGGGAGATTTAGACCGAATTTTTTGATATACTCCAGGGACTGCCCTGAACAATAAGGACGATCAATAAACCCCAGATCATGGATGTGTATATCTCCCCGCATATGGGCATCCCCTATCTCTTGTGAAAAGACGTTGAGCAGGGCGTATTCCTTTTTAATCACCTCTGCTAAAGTCAGATTTGTAGCTTCAGGGCCATGGGGGACATTGGCATTCTCTTTGTTAGGATGGAGGATGAGCTGATCTACGTCATAAAGAGGAACTCCTAAACGTGTATGCATCCTCCGTGCCTGCTCTAAACCCCTTTCGATGAGTTTGGCATCTACCAATTCCCTTATAAGAGGGGCTGTGACAACTGTGATCTTGGAGTCAATAATCTGCCTTTCTACTTCTTTGCTGATCTCTTCTGCAGTATCAATATCTATATAAGTTTCTCTCACCAGGGCATCAACAATTCGCTGCCTGTTCCAGCCCAAAATGTCCTCTTTAGAGGTACGGACAAACAGTGCCATATCAGTGGTTTCTTCGTCAGTTCTTGTCTTTCTGTTTTTAAAATCAATCTTTTTAAAGGTATCCATGAAGTGCCTCCACAAGTTAATGGCCTAGGGTTTGTCCGTTTATATATAGCTTATATTGTATGGATCGAGGTATATACCACAATATATAGTATGTCAAGAAAAAAAATGAATAACTCTCATAAAATATTTTAAAGCCGGTTAAGATGGTTCATACGGACCAGGCATATTTTTATACCAAAGAATGGCAGCAGGGCGAAGCTGAAGCTGACAAAGACATTGCCGAAGGCGATGTGCCGGGTCCTTTTGATAATCTCAAAGACAGCCTAAACACCCTGAAAACTGTCAAGATATGAAACTATTCTTCACCAAAACCTTTGTCCTGAACTACCGCAAGTTGCCTTGGGAATTGCAGGAAACCGTGGACAAACAGATTGGTCAGCTCTTTGCTGGTTCATGCTTGCAGCCTGAACCATTAGTTAATGTTTTGAGATCATTTGTTAATCCCTTGGTTCAATATGCAGGATTGGACCAGCCCCGGGAACGTCCGCCACCACTGAACTCTGGCATTGTGTTTTTGAAGAAAATGAAATTCAGACCTTGACAAATTTAAGTCATAATGCATAATTAGTAATTATGAGAATAACACTATCCATACCTGACAGTATCGCACGAAAGTTCCAGTCGGCTATTCCACCTCGTCAAAGGTCTCGTCTAGTTGCGGCCCTGCTTTCGGAAGAGCTTCAAAAGCGAGAAAATGCTCTTGAAGCTGCCTGTGTTGCTGCTAACAAAGACAATGTCCTTGAAAAAGAAATCGAGGAATGGCAGGCATTTAACGATGGGATACAGGAATGAGCGGACAGGAAATCAAGCGTGGAGAAATTTGGTGGGTCAGCCTTGATCCCACCCAAGGTTCTGAAATCAAGAAAATAAGACCCTGCCTGGTTTTGACAAATGACACTCTCAACAGGCTGCGCAAAACAGTATTCGTTGTTCCCCTGTCAACAGCAGCCAAATCTCATCCACCAATAACGGTCGAGGTGGTATGTCAAAATAAACCTGCCGTAGCGATAGTCGATCAAGTTCGAGCTGTTGGCAAACATCGCCTAAAATCAAAGATAGAGCAGTCTTCTGTCAAAACATTTACCACCGTGACAAAAGCATTGTCTGATATTTTAGAAATTGCTTGATTTGGTGGCATATTTTCTTTGCTGGTTCAGGCTTGCAGCCTGAACCATTAATTAAATGTTTTGAGATCATTTGTTAATCCTTTGGTTCAATCTGCAAGATTGAACCAGCCCCAGGCATCCAAGGTGCGTAAAGTTGATTCGAATGTTATTACCAGCCGTGAACTCTTGACAAAATTAACTACTATGATTATTATGAAAGTATTAATATTATAATTTCATAAATATGCACAAAGAAAAAGAGGTGAATAAAATGTTCTTAGTTAAAGTGAAAAGACACTTTCAAATTACGATCCCAAACAATATGCGCAAGAGCTTTAATATTACCGAGGGTGACTATATGGAAATGGAAAAAAAGGCTGGTGAAATTATTTTAAAGCCGGTTAAGATGGTTCATCCGGACCAAGCATATTTTTATACCAAAGAATGGCAGCAGGGCGAAGCTGAAGCTGACAAAGACATTGCCGAAGGCGATGTGCTGGGTCCTTTTGATAACCTCAAAGACAGCCTAAACACCCTGAAAACTGTCAAGATATGAAACTATTCTTCACCAAAACCTTTGTCCGGAACTACCGCAAGTTGCCTTGGGAATTGCAGGAAACCGTGGACAAACAGATTGGTCAGCTATTGGCTAACCCGATGCACCCTTCCCTTAATATAAAAAAAATGAATGATCCCAGGCAAATTTGGGAAGGTCGAGTCACGGCTTCGTATCGCTTTACCTTTCAAGTAGAAGGTGATACCTACGTATTGCGGAAGGTCGGCACCCATGACACTTTAAAAAATCCATAAAACCAGGGAGACCTGTTGAGGATAAAAAAATATGGCGATAAAATATAAAGACTACTATGAAATACTGGGTCTTAAAAGAGACGCATCAGCAAAAGAGATAAAGAATGCCTATAGAAAGCTGGCCAGAAAGTACCATCCAGATGTCAACCCTGACAATAAGGAAGCAGAAGAGAAATTCAAAGAGATAAACGAGGCTAATGAGGTTCTGGGAGATCCTGGAAAGAAGACCAAATATGATCAGTTGGGACCCAACTGGCAGGCAGGCACTGAATTTAGACCACCTCCGGGATGGGAAGGTGTCGATGTTAGAATGGGTGATTTCGGGGACTTTGCAAGCATGGGTGGCTTCAGCGATTTCTTCTCTACCCTTTTTGGGCAGGCACAAGGGGGCAGCTTTTCACAAAGAACAGCCAGGAGGAGCAGGAAGGCCAGGGGAGCCGATATTGATGCCGAATTAACAATTCTACTGGAAGATGCATATAATGGTGGAAAACACAGTGTTACTCTTCAGAAAAGTGAAATATGCCCTGATTGTGGAGGGACTACCATAGCAGGTAAGAGAAGTTGCAGCGCCTGCAATGGTATGGGAATGACAGTCAAACCACGACGACTGGATATCAAAATACCTGCTGGCGTCAAAGACGGATCCAGGATCAGGTTGGCCGGACAGGGAGAGACTGGTGTTGGTGGCGGTCCTGCAGGAGACTTGTACCTCAACATTAAATTGAAACCGCATCCTCATTTTACTGTGCTTGACCATGATGTACAGGTTGAACTGCCCTTAATGCCGTGGGAAGCTATAATGGGTACAGAAGTGGAGGTATCAACTTTAAGGGGGTACGTTAAGATGAAAATACCACCAGGTACACAGTCAGGGCAGCGCCTCAGGCTGAAGGGTTTAGGCTTGTCCAAAAAGGGCGGAGAGAAAGGGGATCAATACGTAAAGATAAAGATTGTTGTACCAAAAACAGTCAGTGAACAGGAAGGGGATCTCTATGGAAAGTTGGCCCAATTATATGACAAAAAAAAGAGTGGTTTAATCTTTGGGAAAACCAGGAGATAGACAATGGATACCAATAGACTTACTGAAAAGACAAGGGAAGCAATAAATAACGCCCAGAGCTTGGCGATAAAATACAATAATCAACAGGTGGACACTGAACACCTTTTTCTAGCCCTCCTTGATCAATCCGATGGTTTGGTTCCCAGGATCTTTGAGAAGATGGGAGCATCTGTCCAAGGTATCCAACAACAACTCCTTCGCCAAATAGAAAACCTTCCCAAAGTTACCGGTTCCGGTGCTGCTGCAGGTCAGATTTATATCACTGCCAGGCTTAACCGGGTACTGGTGGAAGGGGAAGATGAAGCCAAAAGGCTTAAAGATGAATATGTCAGTGTAGAGCATGTGGTCCTTGGCATATTAAACGATGAAAAAGACGCTATAACCGTTCTTTTGAAGGGTTATGGAGTTACCAAAGATGGGTTTTTGAGAGCATTAATGGATGTAAGAGGGAAACAGCGGGTAACGTCTCAGACCCCTGAGGACACCTATCAGGCATTAGAAAGATATGGCAGGGATCTGACCAGGGAAGCAGAGCGAGGCAAGCTCGATCCTGTAATCGGGAGGGATGAGGAAATAAGGAGGGTGATCCAGGTATTATCCAGGCGCACAAAGAACAACCCTGTCTTAATCGGAGAGCCTGGTGTAGGGAAAACCGCAATAGTAGAAGGATTGGCACAGCGAGTCATAAAAGGGGATGTCCCCGAAGGGTTAAAAGAGAAGAGGGTCATCGCCTTAGACATGGGGTCTTTGATTGCAGGTGCAAAGTACCGGGGAGAGTTTGAAGAAAGGCTTAAAGCAGTATTGAAGGAGATCCAGGAATCAGAGGGTAGGCATATACTCTTCATAGACGAACTCCATACGGTTGTGGGGGCTGGTGCTGCTGAAGGGGCAATGGATGCCGGCAATATACTAAAACCCATGCTTGCAAGGGGGGAATTGCACTGTATTGGTGCAACAACGCTAAACGAATATCGAAAATACGTAGAAAAGGATGCTGCTCTGGAGAGAAGATTTCAACCGGTATTGGTGGACCAACCCAGTGCAGAAGAGACCATATCGATACTTAGAGGTCTAAAGGAGCGATATGAGGTTCACCATGGGGTACGTATCAAGGACTCTGCACTGGTCTCAGCGGCGGTACTCAGTAACAGGTACATATCTGACCGGTTCTTGCCTGATAAGGCCATAGACCTTATTGATGAGGCTGCTGCCAGGCTTCGGACAGAGATTGACAGCATGCCTTCCGAACTGGATGAAATAATGAGAAAGATCATGCAATTGGAGATCGAAAGGGAGGCATTAAAAAAGGAAAAAGATAAGGCATCTAAAGAAAGATTGGACAAGTTGGAAAAGGATCTGGGAGATCTCAAGACTGAAGCCGATTCAATGAAAGAAAGGTGGCGGATAGAAAAGGACGGGATACAAAAGGTCAGGCAGTTTAAGGAAGAAATTGAAAATATAAAGGTTCAGATTGAACAGGCGGAGAGGAATTACGATCTCAATAAAGCGGCTGAGCTAAAATATGGCAAACTTATCGAACTGGAAAAGGGGCTTAAGGCTGAAGAAGAAAAATATCAACAAAAAGGCGATAAAACAAAAAGGTTACTAAAGGAAGAGGTGGATGAAGACGATATAGCTGAGGTAGTCAGCAGGTGGACAGGCATACCTGTCAACAGACTGTTGGAAGGTGAAATCGAAAAACTCTTACGGTTAGAGGAACACCTTCACAAGAGGGTAGTAGGCCAGGATGAGGCGGTAACAGCGGTGGCCGATGCAGTGGTCCGTTCCCGTTCCGGGTTAAAAGACCCCCAGAGACCCATAGGCAGTTTCATCTTTATGGGGCCGTCCGGAGTGGGGAAAACTGAGCTGGCAAGGACCCTGGCTGATTTTCTCTTTGACGACGAACAGGCCATGGTGCGCATTGACATGTCGGAATACATGGAAAAACACACAGTGGCCCGTCTGATTGGCGCTCCACCAGGGTATGTAGGATATGAAGAAGGAGGGCAGCTAACAGAGGCGGTAAAGAGGAGACCTTATTCAGTGGTTCTCTTTGATGAAATAGAAAAGGCGCATCACGATGTCTTTAACGTCTTGCTACAGATCCTGGACGACGGACGTCTGACCGATTCTCATGGACGCACAGTAGATTTTAAGAATACAATAGTGATAATGACATCAAACATTGGCAGTCACTATATTCTGGATTATCATGAAATTGACGAAGCGAGTTACGAAAGGATGAAGGGTCTTGTCCTGGATGCCTTGAGACAGCATTTTAGACCGGAGTTTCTGAACAGGGTTGACGAGATAGTTGTGTTCCACGCTCTTACTTCCGAACAGTTGAAGAAGATTGTAGATATACAGCTTGAGTACCTGCAGAAGCGGCTTTCAGAAAGAAGGATGGTTCTGAAGCTAACGGATGTCGCCAAAGATTATCTGGCTAAGGTAGGATATGACCCGACTTATGGGGCTCGTCCTTTGAAAAGGAGCATCCAGGCATATGTGGAAACCCCCATTGCCAAACTGATAATAAAAGGCGATATTAAAGAGGGAAATGAGGTAGTAGGTGATTATGACGGGACCTTATTGGGCTTTACAGCTAACCCCCACTTCGTCTATACAGATGCAGATACAAACAGAGAGATTTGAAAAAGTATTGCTTTCCCAAAGCCTTCAAAGTATAGTATCAAGGGAGGAAAAGGAGTTTGTTCTGTACAAATCATCCAGACACGAGGGCTATATCTGTTTGTCAGAAATTTGGAATAGGGCAATGTGAGGAATGCATTGCCTGCAAGGACCCTAACTTATACTGTAAATTTAGGGACCACTGTATAGCATGGGAGTTACTTAAGGAGAACAATATCGTTCAAGGGGAAAGGCGATGAATTCAGGTATGACACAAGAGATACCATTACTCATTGCACTTAGTGCGGGGATATTGACCTTTTTTTCTCCCTGTGTGTTACCCCTGATCCCCTCTTATATCTCCTTTATAACAGGATGTTCTATCAATGAGCTCTTAGATGAAAAAATACAAAGGACAAAGGCAGAGTGTTTTAGGAATATATTCCTGGAAACACTCCTTTTTGTCCTGGGGTTTGGGTTGGTTTTTACAGCTCTGGGGGCATCGGCAACTTATCTTGGCGCCTTTCTATTTAACAACAAGAAGACAATTGAAGTAGTCGGGGGGGTGATCGTTATTGCTTTTGGAATACACTTAACCGGAATCTTGAAAATAAAGTACCTGGAATATGAAAAGAGATTCCACCTGAAATATAAACCTACCAACCTCTTCGGTTCGTTGGCTGTGGGGATAGCATTTGCTATTGGATGGACACCCTGTATAGGCCCCATATTAGGGGGAATGTTAACATACGCTGCAATGCAGGATACGGTTTACCAAGGAATGTCTCTCTTGGGTGTGTACTCCATTGGATTAGGTATTCCTTTTATCATTACAGGCCTATGTATAGGCGCATTTTTTAGTTTCTTTCAAAAGGTGGTAAAGTATTCAAGGGTTATCTCCATAGCAAGCGGTTTATTGCTTATTACGGTAGGTATCCTTATTATGACTAACAACCTCAGTATAATCCAGTCTATCTTTGGAGTCTAGATATTTATATCCCGGTCATGGAAGCGGAAGTAGGGAATCGTAAATCGAATAAAAAGACAAACTTTCATATTACCCCAGAACGTATAAGAAACTCTAAGTCTCTTCTTATCCTAAAGAATAATCTCCTTTCTTAAATCCTCTAGCTTTTTTGCATCCTGAGGTATCGTACCCTTAGGTACAAATTCGACCTTGTTAACTCTCACCCGACATCTATTTTGGAAGTCTTTCATAAAAGACTCGGTTATTGCATCCTTGTCTAAATCTTCTTTCTCAAGCTCAAGCTTCACCATTATGATATCCTTCATATCTTCATGAGTAATGGCTATCCGAAATCTGGATATCCCGGCTATCCCTGAAACCACATCTTCTACCTCCATGGGATGGACGAACATACCCCTTACCTTGACTGCTTCTCCGACTCGCCCTAGAATCTTCGGGATACGATAGGATGTCCTGCCACAAGGACATGGTTCGTCGGTAAGAGAAGAGAGATCGCCACTGCCAAATCGAATCCTGGGTAAAATATCATTAAATGTGGTAGTAACTACCAATTCTCCTACCTCACCACAAGGCACCTGTTTTCCTGTTGCAGGATCAACTATTTCAACAATAAAGTCTTCCTCAATATGCATCCCTGACTTCTCCTCACATTCACATGCCGGTATTCCCACAGGCAGATATGCATAAATCTCTCGGGTATCTATACCGTAGTCCTCCTCTAAACTCCGTCTTACAGGAGATGATCCAAGGGCAAGAGCTCGCTTTATATGGAAATCACGCTTAAAGTTATATCCCAATTCTTCTGCTCTCTTTATAACGGACATGAAGAAGAGGGGGAACCCTGCAAAGAGGGTAGCCTTTAAGTCGTACATGATTTGAACCTGGAGATCGGTATTTCCAAATCCGGTGGGTACTACAGTAATTCCCATAGAAGTCAAGATATCGTCAACCAGGAGTCCGGCAGGGACAAAGTGATAGGCTACAGCGTTTATAACTATATCCCCTCTTTTTGCCCCTACCTTCCACAGCACCTTTTGCGCATGCTTTATGTCAGCGTCAGCAAGGGTCTCGTATTGGGGTCCAGGATGAACATAGATTCTCTTCAGGGTTTCATAAGGTACGGTCAAAAAGCCGCCAAAGGGGGGATTCTCCCGCTGCATTTTTATATACTCATCCCTTGTTATTATTGGTATCTTCTCTATGTCCTCGATGCTCTTTATCTGAGAAGGATGGAAACCTGCCTCATCAAATCTTTTCTTCATTGCAGGCGCCTTTTCATAGGCATGTTTGGTTATCCCCCTCAATTTTTCGACAAGGCACTTCTCCCTTTCCTCAACTGGCTGCCATTCTCTCTTTTCAGTATAATCACCCATTTTTCTTCTCCTTTTGATTATCCATTGTAGGTTTATAAATTCCTTTGAGCGATCATTAAAAACCCCTACTTTGTATTAATTTACTTTGAACTGCCAACTCTGCTTGCTCTCTGCTGTAAATACCTGCCCCTTACTACTGACCACTGCCTGCTGGAATTCACCATGTACCCGAATATCTCCCGCTCTTTGGCGTATACTGTGTGAGAACATACCAGCCTCGTTTACCTCCCTTACAGTCGCAATAGGTAAAGCCTCCTATTATTAGTGCTCATTAAAAGGATTTTGAAAAGTATCCCTTATAGGGATTTTATGGATTTTTTGGGGGATCCACCTTAGCGAGTAGAATTATAGGAAATTTGAGTACTTGAACTCCAAGGAAGAGTTAACCTATTGAAAAATAACAGATGGCTTTGACACCATAGAGTCTCTACTACCTGCATAGGAGGATGGATATTGGAATAGCAGGTTTCATTCCGCTATTCCATTATACCAATTGTAAGTGGAACCAACTAAGTTCAAAATTGGCAGTGTATTAATACCCTGCCAACGGAGTATCTTTTATATAGATAGGAGCAATACCTATTTATATGTTATTGCCTTACTTTCAAGAAAGGGTAAAAGTTTAGGCTAAGATTCAAACTCCTTCAGAATATCAGAAACCTTAAAAGTGGCATATTTGATCTTGAATCTGTTGAGCTCCTTAATGTTGTGATAGGAGTTAAGACTATCTTCATCAATGATAAGAGCGGGGATAACATCCATTATGGGTACACGTTTATCTTCGGCGTACCTCTTAGCCCAAAGGGATACATCCCTGAGTCCAAAGAAAGGGCTCTGTTTGTAATTTATCTTAACGATGTAATCTCTTCCTTCTGTATCAGCGAATATCATATCTGTACGGACACCACGGGCACTCGTAAGTTTATAATCAGCTACCAATGTGTCCCGATTAATCTTAACATCCAGGTAACTTTCAACCAGTTCCGGTTTCCTCTGAAAAAGTTTAATCACATCCTCCCATTTAATCTCTTCTTCTTTCATCTACTCCTCCTCCATTTTGACTTTAAAGAGGCTCTCATCCTCTTCTCTATATCCTTTACCACTGATTTGAGATGCCTTATGTAAATAAGGGAGTTAAATACTTCAGCATAAATAAAGGATACCCCCACCTTCTCGTGAGGGTATCCTTATATGTTTTGCTCTGCTTTGTACCTTCTACTTACCAACGTCTTCCGGCCAATCCTGAGTCGGAGCAGGCATCTCTAAAGGCACCG
>QZJR01000051.1 GCA_003599365.1 Deltaproteobacteria bacterium
CCCCAGTATTTCTTTGAAATTCCCCAATCATAACCTGGCGGCAAGTAACCATGTGCATACCTGGCTGGGATTCCGACACTCCTCAACATAGCGATAGAAAGACAAGTAATGCCTACACAGGATCCCAGTTTCGTTGTCATTACTGATCTGGCATCCTGACGTACACCGGGGCCTGCATCATAAACAACAGTATCGATTAACCAATCGGCAATAGCAGCAAACGCTTCATGTACATATTTAGCCTCTTTAACCAGTTCTCTTGCCTTTTCTGAAATCATCGGATCGTTTGTTTGAATATTTTGCTCAGCGGTTAAAAATTTTTGCATATTGTTGGGGATTTCCTTTAACGGAATGGGAAACCTGGCCGATGAGTTCAGGGGGCTAAGGTCAATCTCTACTATCAGCCTCTTACTGAACTCATCCGAGGTTAATACTTCCTGCTTATAGAATTTATTCGAATAATTCGGCAGATATTCCACACCGATAGGGTTTACAATATCGTAGATAACTATGTGTTTCCCCGAGATTACCTTTGTTTCTGCCTTTAAGGGATGCTGAGGGATAAAAACCGAAATTAAGAGAAAAGAAAGGAAAAAGAAGATTACCTGTTTCAATTGAAATTACCTCCCTTTGAAAAGTGATGAAGTTGTAAAAATCAGACGGCACAGTAAAAAGCTCCAGATGCAAGGCGCGCAAATCCGAAGAAATGAGGCGTACTTTGCCTGTACGCTGCAATGACTGAGGATGCAGCGAAACGCCGCAGATGGACTTTTTGCGAAGCCGTCAAAAGTTCATCAATCATAGACTAAAAGTACTCTTCCATTCTTCAAATAGCTTGTGTATTTATCCGACCCTTGAATGATATTCGCATCCCGATTGTTGATCACCACATCTGTCTTTTTCTGGCCTGTAGCCTGAATTCCTTTGATGACGAAGGGATTTTCAGTAACCCGCTGGTTTTTTTTAGCTGCATCAACGTCCTTGGCATACCCTACTACCCCCATCTTTACAGCATCTTTTTGCAGCAGATTTGCAGCACTGTAGACGACTTCCCCTTTTTGATCCATAATCTTTGGAATCAGAGCAGGACGTATTTGAAGCTTTCTGGCATCAATTACCAATCCTGAATAGTTGAGCTTAGTCAGATCTATATCTTCCGAAACTTCTTCCCTCCTATCCTCCTTTTTAGACTCCTTTACTTTTGCTTCTAACGCAGGTTCGGGAGGTGGCGGCGGTACAGGCTTTGTTTGTGGAGTTTCAACAGATGGTGGTTTAGGTGGTTCTTGTATTTTTGCTTCCAACAGTGGTTTAGGAGGCACTGGGGGCGTTGGAGGCTTTGCTTGTGGAATTTCAACAGACGGGGGTTTAATGGCAGGGGGGACTTCCTTTCTTGGGATTACCGCAGGGATGAAAGCTTTTTTTTGATCTCCGGTCTCTTCCAACATCAACTTTAATAAGTCCCCTCTCATATCCATTTCTACAGTAACCTCTACTGCACCGTCACTCATATACCTGGTATTTATAACCCTTGACAATTTTACTACACCGCTTACCTTAGTTACCACAATGTCACTGGTCGTCATAAAATTCTGTACTGTTGTCTGTGCATCCACTGTAACCCCTTTAACTGTTTCCAGTAAGTTACGGCGAGCATCTAAGATTGCTGCGCGTTTTGCCATTAATCGGGCCTGAGCCGGATTATTTACAGAAGAAGGAGGGGCACCGCTTCCGGTAGCAGTTATAAGGCCTATGCTCCAGTTTATTGTCCCACTGGGAAGTCTCTCTATCAAATCATTGCCATTAGCGGCAAAAAGGAGACATGGGGAAAGTGAGAGCAGCAGCATAACAAACAAAGAAAAGGATTTCATATAAAATTTTAAAGCTATCATCTTTAACCTCCATTGGCGAATTTATGGTCAACAAAAAAAGTTGTCATTTTATTTTTCTTCACCTCTTATCTCCTTAAGAGAAATATTTTCCTTCCACAAGTAAAATAGTCCTAAGGAGGTTACGGGAATATATTGGCTTGCATGATAAACCAATGAGAACCCCAGAGCGTCGCTCTCTTTGATACCCCAAAGGGCAAGCCCCATTATACAGAAATATTGGTACGTACCAATAAAGCCGGGGGAAGAAGGGATCATTACACCAAAGGTTAGGATCACAGTGAGAAGGAAAGGGGCATAAACCGGGAGATTAAAATTAAACGATATAAAAACCAGTAGCGTTAAAACAGCATATATTGTCCATATGGAAAAGGAATAAAGCAGGATTAATGCTATCTGTTTTTTACCCTTTAAAATATCGAAACCGGCTATAAAAGACATTAAGATTTCATCAGTTTTATGAGACAGACGTTTAGAAATAGGTGATAGTATATAATTCAAAAACTTTAGCATATTTTCTTTATATCTCTTTAAGAGCACAAGAAAGACAATAATCAAGGCATAGAATACAAATGCTGAGATTCCTGCCTTTTTTAGCCAATCGGGTACGGGAAAAAATATTAGTATCCCCAATAGAAATGCTAACAGGGTAAAGCCATCAAATATCCTTTCAACAAGAATAGTTGCTAAAGATAAACTCTTGCTTAGATTCTCTTTTCTGCCAACAGCATATGCCCTGACAAACTCCCCTATCCTGGCAGGCAATACATTGTTGGCCATAAAACCTATCATTACTGCAGAGAACAGACTGTGATTTTTAACCCTTTTTATCGGCTCCAATAAATAACGCCACCTTATAGCTCGAAGCCACATAGTAAGCAATACTAGAAGAATGGCGGGAATTAAATAGAGATAATCCGCTTTTTGCAGTGAAATCACCAGGTTTCCATAGCTCACATTGCGAAGGGCAAGATACAGAAAAACAAGGCTTATTACTATACCCACAAATAATTTTATTTTCATTAATACTTAGCCCAGTCTCTCCACAGATTTAAGATTACACTCATTATTGAATTCCTTACTTTTCTTTCCAGATATGTTTGGACAGCATAGATTTTTCCTCCCATGCTATTATAAAGTGTAACGTATTTATAACAATAATTTCTTTTATGTGTAAAGCCCTTTTTAGAAGAAATTAAAAACCAACCCTTTGCTTAAGGTAAACTCGAAAGCCACTGATATGCTGGAGCGATAAGTATAATAATGAAAAATAGTCAAGACCATGCATTTTTTACAGACCTCGGTTTATTGTTCGCACTGTTTTTCAGGAATATTTCCAATAAGCCATAGATCCGATTTCCGATTCCAGCTAAGGGTATATTTTCTACCGTCATCAGCGATTACCTTAAAGAAATCCTTCTCCGGTTCCGCCCACCTGCTTATAACATCCCTAACTTCATGCCTTTTATCATCAACAGTAAAAGACAACGGCATCTCATTCGCTTTATAACCAGAGTATGCAGTCACTTTAGAATAATTTCTAGTCACGATGAAAATTTTGATCCTTAAGAGAGGCAGTTGTCTCTGTTTGCCCAGGTTTAGGAACGATACGATAATTTGAACAATGATCTAAATACACGCCCCCCCAAAAAACCATTTCACTTCTTTTTTCTCTTTTGGGTTTTTTGTATTTTTTGTGGTTTACTCTTTTCCAGCTTTTTTACTTCCTTTATCGCCTCAATAAAATGCTTTTCCACAGGAGAAGGGGCATCAATAATCATTTTGTGATATTTCTCGTATTCCACCCGGGCTTTCTCGATTGCCGTTTCGTGACTTACCGAACCTGCATGAGTGAGAATTTCGCGCTCGCTGATCCTGAGAAAATCGTCCAGCTTGACGATCCAGTCCTTCATATACATGGGCTTGCGGTTGAACGCCTGGAGTTCGGCAAAGTCCAAATACATGGAAACGATGCGGTTGAGGGTGTCCAGTTCCTCAGCCATCAGGTAGTTTTTGGCCACCTCGGCATCGGCCAGCGTAGGTTTCGACCCTATCCACTAAGTGAGTCCCATGTTGGGCTCGGAAGCATTTGCCCGGCCGATAATGACCTCGGCGGCAGGGTGGCCATGGGCGGCCCAGTGAATCTTATTCTGCACAATTGCGAAGAATTGCCGCGACATATCCGTATTAGGGTCGTAGTCGATACTGGTGGCATAGATGTCCAGCACCTTGCGCCAGAAAACCTTTTCCGATGCGCGGATGTCACGAATGCGCGCAAGCAGTTCATCAAAGTAGTTACCGCCTCCAACCTCCTTAAAACGATCGTCATCCAGAACAAAACCTTTGACGATGTATTCGCGAAGTCTTTGCGTTGCCCATTGACGGAAACGGGTAGCGACCAGTGACTTAACCCGGTAACCCACAGAAATTATCATGTCAAGGTTATAAAAATCAACATAACGGTTTACTTGTCTGCCGCCTTCGATTTGAACTGTCAAGAATTGCTTGACAGTTGCTTCAGTAGATAGTTCGCCTTCTTCATAGATTCTTTTAATATGTAAACTAATGTTCTGTTTCGTTGTTTGAAACAGCTCAGCCATTAGCTTTTGTGAAAGCCAAACCGTCTCCTCCTGAAAACGGACATCAATCTTTATTTTTCCGTCTTCGGTCTGGTAGAGAAGTATCTCGGAGCGGGGTAATTTATCCGGCAGGTTGGTCATAGATTGTCTCCTGAAGATTTTCTAACCACAACTTCAAGCCTCTGACCATCAACAGCACGTAGGGGCGAAAAATTTTTTGCCCCTACGTGCTTACTGGAATAGCTGTGAATACCCGCAACAATGGGCTTTAGCCCATTGCTCTTCCAGCACAGACAGATGAAGCTGTCTGTTGCAGCCGAGGATAGACAGCTTTGCTACAGACAGCCTTGCCTCAGACAGACAGCTGAAGCTGTCTGTTGTGGGTAAATGAGAGGGTCGGTCATGTTAAGCTACCACTAACTCGACAGGCAATGGTTGATTTATGCCGACTGTTTTACTCACATAGAGCTTTTCAATACCAATGGTCTTTCCATTTTTATCTTTTTTCAGAATAATACCCTCTCCTGCCTCTTCACATATAACCTCATCTTCGGGATTTCCAAACCATATATCCATTGTGTCTGAATCCTTGTGATAGTAAACAACTACCTTGCCCATATTACATCTCCTTCCTTTACCTTATCGGTAGGATATGCAGTTATTAAAAAGCCCTCCATTCCTGTGTGTTTTGCAACCACGCAATATAGTTTATCAAACTGTTTGTAATAAAGAAAGACATCTTTGTCCATTTTACTTTGTCTTATCTCATCAGGCGTTTGCAGGGCAGCCTTTATAATGCCTTCCTTGTTTTTTATTACTGGATGTTTAAATGTAACAAGATATTCCCAATACTGAACTGTTGTTCTTACTTCAATACTAAGAGGCGTCTTTACAGAAAAGTAAGTCTCTATTTTCATTTTCTACCTTCCACAATCTTTATTTAGAAACCAACCTTTTGCTTATATTAAGCCTGGCGGCAATGACATTTGACATTGACACTGATGGGCTACTTGCTAAAGACAACGGCTTTCAGTATCTTGATCCGTTCTTTTGTAGAAAAAATGCTTTCCACTCTTGCCCCCTGACAAGTGTTCACGATGTATGAACGATTAGTTCACATTTGATGAACATTTAAGTAGATTGTCAAGCAAAACTCACAAACAAACCGGATCACCCTTTACAAAGTCTTTTCAATAAGCCACAGATCCGATTTCCGATTCCAGCTAAGGGTATACACTTTATCATCATCAGCGATCACCTTAAAAAAATCCTTCTCCGGTTCCGCCCACCTGCATATAATATCCCGAACTTCAAGCCTCTGATCATCAACAGTAAAAGACAACGGCCTTTCATTCGCTTTATAACCCTCTCAGAAATTCCGGCCGCAACATGTCAAGATCTTTTCTGGACAATAAAGCTTTGAGCTGTTTGAGCACTTTATCCTTATCTTTAGGCATGGTGCCCCGGATCGCATAATAATTTGAGGCATGCATGGAGCTAAAAAAACAGTTGGAGAAGGTTGAATTTTCTATAATCGTTTTTAACTCCCACAGAGAATCAAAAGGAGTGATCATTTCGAACTCACCGTGTTTCCATTCTTTATGAAGTCCTGTTTCGGGAATTAAGGTTAAGGTCAATGCTCCGGCATAATCAGGATCCATCTCTGTCAGAATTCTTGATGTTTCCAGTGCGTGCTTTTCACTGCCTTTGACTCCGCCAAGCCCGAGTATAACTGTAACCGACAGGAGGATGCCCGATTCCTTAACTTTTTTTGCGGCCTCAACCATCTGATTATGATCGGCGTTTTTTTGTATCTTCTGCAACACCTCATCGTCGCCGCTTTCCACACCCATATAAAGGATTCCAAGCTTCTGTTCCTTGAGCGTCTTAAGTTCTTTCAGACTTCGTCTCAGAATGTCACGAGGTGTGGCATAGCTAGCAATACGTTCAATGGCAGGGAATTTTTGATTGAGATACTGCAACGCCTCAATCAGCTTGGGATATGGATAGACCAGGGCATCTCCATCTTGGAGAAATACTTTCTTGCCGTTCCAGCTACGGAGAATTAGGTATACGATATCTGGTTGCCCCGCTACCCACATACGCTGATTCGCGTACAGCGACATGGCGTCGATTTCCTGTTTGACCTCATCGAGTTCGCGAATGCCGAGCTTTGAAAAGGAGTAAGCACAGAAAGAACATGTATTATTTGAGCATCCTGATGTCAAGGGTAGAAAGTAACTAGCATGTTCACTTGGGGGTCTTATTATTTCTGGTCTGGCAAATGACATAATTCTTAATCCATTAAAGTTTGATGAAGTCGTAAAAAGTCCATGCCAGTCATTGCGAGGAGCAAAGCGACGAAGCAATCTCAAATAAATATCAATAAGTTATAGATTGCTTCGCTTCGCTCGCAATGACAAAAATGGCACTTTCAGACTTTTTACGAAGCCGTCAATGTTTCAGGCAAAACTGGATAGAATTCAGAAAAATGTGTCAGTTTGAAAGCCCGAGAGATGGTAAAAAATGATGGATGGAGAAGATATGTGGATGAGAAAATTCACTCCCGGGAAAGATTATTGATCTCCCATATCTTGATCTGCTTTAAAAACGATGCATACGATGCCCCGATTGCGGTAATAAGCCCACGAATGCCGTCCATAAAGCCTGCCTTAATAAAGTATGTTTCAATAAATTTCCAGACTGGCTTTACCACTACCTTAAACAATGAAATAGTCACTTTTTTATTCGATACAGGCAGTTGCTTAGCAGATATGCTTGAATATAAATTCTGTTTTGACACATATTGCGATATGGATTTATAGGTATAATGAATTATCGGCACTGAAACCGTAGCTACTTTTCCTGATTTAACGATGACCTTATCATGGGGATTGATACCCCCAAAAGAGCCCTTATCTTTTCTAAATAATCTCAAAACATGATCAGGATACCATCCTCCGTGCCTGAGCCATTTTCCAAGAAAATAGTTCTGCCTCGGAAAGCGGTAGCCGTCAAAAACAGGATTTTTCAGTTCCTCAAGTATAAAGTTTTTAAGCTCGTCAGGAACTCTTTCATCAGCGTCAATGCTGAATACCCAGAGATTTGATGCCTTACTTATAGCAAAATTCTTTTGCTCTTTGTGTCCCGGCCAGGGATTTAAAAAAACTTTGTCTGTATATTCTTTGCAGATTTCAACGGTTCTGTCGGTGCTTTCTGCATCAACTACGACAATTTCGTCTGCCCATTTGACACTTTGAAGGCAGTCCCTTATATTCTCTTCTTCATTGTAAGTAATAATGGTAACTGTTAGTTTTTCCCTATTCACGTGTTACAACCAGAATTAAATATCCGCCGGATAACAGTTTTTTATTGCTTTCACGAGCAATGATTCCCTCAAAGAGTTTCTTTAAAATAACACGGAGTAAATTGTCTGATGGCTTTATATCATAATCCCTGACTATCCTGAATGGAAGGAAGAAAAGCTTGAATACAAACGATGTCATAAAGCTCCACAGCAGCATAACCTTACTGCTAAGACAATATTCATGAGATAACAACTTAAAATTACAAGAGGTTAGGATTCCTTTCCATTCTTTTAATTCGTATAGATGAATATGCACGCTCCTGCGATTCTTGTCCTTTACATACTCGTTAGCCTGTTTTTCTAATCCAAGTGCTCTCAGTAACCTTGTTTTTAAAAGCATGTCCCCAAAGTTAACACTCGGTATAGAAAATATGAACTTTCCACCAGGTTTAAGCACTTTATAAATTTCCAATAAAAGATCTTTCAAATTAGGTATGTGTTCTACAGCACAGGAGCTTATAATCATCTGAAAGGTTTTTTCTTTAAATGGTAAATGGGTTGCATCGGCCTGAGTAATCGAATGGTATTTTCCACTGGCCTTCGTGAGGCTTTCCATGTCCATATCCAGCCCTACATTTATTTTTTTGTCATAGATTGATATTGTAAAAGTGCCATCGCCACAAGCAAGGTCTAATACTGGGAGGGTCAGTTCATATCTTGAAAAAGCATCACCTTCCACTGCCTTAAGAAAAGGGAGCCAGGGTCTATAAAGCCATCTTCTGTCTGTAAGCATCTTCTCAAATATGCTCATCTGCCCTCATTTAAGTATTGAACTATATATTCAGCAATTCGCCTTCCGGAATTTCCATCAAGCTTCCAGCACTGTTCCTCTCTTATTGCTTCCCTTCCTTCAGCATCGATGGATGGATTTTTAAGATACAGATTCGTATAATCTATCAGTTCTCCTATAGAGTATGCGATTTTTACCCCGCCGGTTTTTACAATATTTTTATAATGATCATAATCGTAGTATCTTTTACAGGAATCCTTATACGGCTTTGTCTTGTAGCCATCAAAGGCAACATTAACTACAGGGGTATCAAATGCCACGGCGTCGATAGTTATTGTAGACGCCACATTGATTACTACATCAGAATAATTCATCAGCTCAGCAAGCCCATACATGTCTTCCCGCGTTGGATTCCAACTATCGTTTGTTTGGGCAGGTCGTCCGGGCCGTTGTATCACAACGTAAGGTTTATCTTCAAATTTCTTATAATAGTCATATTTGTCTTTAGGGTGTAACCGTATCAATAGCTGGGATGGGTTAATGAAGGAATCCTTCTGAAAGGCCTCATATAATAATTCAATAACCTCATGGTCAAAAGGGGCGGTTCCTGGTGTGCCGGTTGTATATGTAATCAGTTTTCTGTCGGGATCAAGCCCCCATTTTTTAAAGAACTTGTCCTTTGGAAGAAAATTTGCCTTATCAGTATAAATGTCAAATTGTGGAGCGCCTGATATGAAGACTTTATCTTCTGCAAAGTTGTGATGATTAACTACTTCACCTTTAAGGATATTATTCCAGACTGCGACTCTATCAGGCCTCACAGGAAAAGGCCCCTTCGATGTAGGGTTATCCCAGCTTTGAATAAGACAAATCGTTTTTATTCCTCTCTTTTGTCCCTGTACCTCAATGCAGAGGTAGTTTGAGTAAATACTTGTGTAGCATATTAAATCCGGTTTATATTTTTTAAAGTAATCGTCTGCAATCGATGGGGTAAAAAACAATTCCAGCCTTTCAAGAAACTTTATATAAGAGTCAAGCCCTCTGTTAGAGCTTTTACCTGTTAATGCTTTCAGGGCAGACCTTCTGATAAATCTCCCTTTTCTTTTTTCTCTCTTTTGTTTGAAAGTAAACAGGTTTGTGTTATATGCCCAGAGGTCTTTTTTAATTGACCGTAATAGGTTAATAACAGGATTTGGTTTCCTTCTGGGGGTTGGTTCAATAAAAACATTCTCAGCGCTGAATTCTTCTTTAAATTCGTCGTTTGTAATGGGAGAAAAGATCACTATTTTCAGGTCACTATGTGTCTTTAGTATTTTAAAGACATCGGTTCGCAACATGTTTCTAATAGCAGAGCCTGAATCAAGAATTATAAAGATACACTTCATGTGTTAGATCATTCTGTCGAGTAGTCTTTTATCTGTTCTTCCTTATTTCAACGCATTATTTACCACACGGGGTGTTATAAATAGCCTGTGATAGAAAGAGAAGGATCTGTTCATAATAATCCATAACAACCATCTAAAGTTCAGAAGTCCGAATGTGTGACTCATGAACTCATTAATACCTCTTTTTCGTTTAAGCATCCTCAATAATGGCAATTTAGGAACTTCCAAACCACGGTGACATTCGGAGGAACTAAATAGGTAACGCCACAACCTATCGAATTTTTTTTGGAATTTAGGATTTTTATATCTCTCTTTATGAGTCAGATAATCCACCAATTTTGGTGGAAGTTCGAGATGTCTGACTAAAAGGAATACTTTATTTAAGTAGGTATTTTTAAAAACCATTGTAGATTCCTGAAGAGCCTCTTCTTTATTTTCAATAATCCCGTCTTGAAGTGCACGGTGATAGAGGGCGGTACCCGGATAGAAGTTCAACGAAAAGAGACTCAATGAAAAGGGACGGGGCAGGCGGCTTGTAAAGCGGATTGATTCTACAAGTTCGTCTTCGCTTTCATAGGGATTGTCAGTAATCATGTAATAATTAATTTTATCAAATTTTAACGAATTTAAGACAGATGCCCCCCAGACAATAGTCTTATTTGACTCCGGCCTGGTATGAACTTCTCTGCGGACACGTTCACATCCTGACTGGATTCCCATTTTAACTCCAACAAAGCCGGCGTTGCGCAAGAGTGTAAGCTTTTCTTTAAACTTCGGGGTTGACGACATAACGCCAGAGCATGTGAAGGGTAAATTTATCTCTTTAAGTTCCGAGCTAAGTTCTTCAATAAATTCCATAGGCATGGACGTTAAAGCATCATCCCTGAAAAAGATACGTTTCGTACTCGGATGAATATTCAGGAATTCTTTTATTTCCGCAATAACATTTCCAATGCTTCTGGAACGCATCTTTCTCAGGTCTTTAGTATTTGTGCAAAATGCGCAGCGGAAAGGACAGCCTCTTGTTATCATAGTAGGATACCAGTTTTTCATCTGTTTTAAGTCAGAGCTCTTCATTGGCCTGATGCGCATATTTCTAGTGTCAAGCACGAATTTATTTCCTATGGAATAGTCAGGGAAGAGATATTTGTCTAGATTTTGCTCTAAAGGACGTTTCTCATTTTTTATTACAGTTCCCTTGTGCCTGATCCATGTCCCAAGAGTCTGATCATAAGAACGGCCTGAGTTTATGGCATCAACAAGCTCCAGCATCGTATCTTCCCCTTCCCCAATAACCACCATATCAGCATGTTGAATGCAATCGTCAGAATCAATTGTCGGATGTTTGCCTCCCCATATTATAGGGCAATCTATGCTTTTGCGGAGATGGTTGGTAATATGGATTGAGTTACGGTAAGCACTGGAAAGAAGGGATATGCCTATCAAGTCGCTTCCTTTACAAAAATGGGTAAGATCGTCCAGTACACTCTGCGGATAAAGCTTGTTGAAATCATAAAATATATAGAAGCATTGAACCTTGACATTATGGCTCTCCAATTTTTTTAACTGGGCTGCCAGGATATTGAGTCCATACACATCAGTTACATCCGCACTTACTATAAAGGATACCAGCATGTCAGTGCACCTACAAAAGTATTGGTAAAACTATAGTGAACGAATTAAATAAATTGACAAGAAGGATGTCATTGCGAGCGCAGCGAAGCAATCTCATGGGATTGCTACGTCGCTATCGCTCGCAAATGA
Organism: Deltaproteobacteria bacterium; assembly: GCA_003599365.1. GTDB lineage: Bacteria > Desulfobacterota > UBA8473 > UBA8473 > UBA8473 > UBA8473. The sequence continues at coordinate 11,712 of QZJR01000051.1, forward strand.
CTACTTATTAAGGTCGTTCACTATAGCAACTAATTTTAACGCATTCCATTTTTAAGAATCGCGGCATCACCATGATCACCTGTTTCGCAAGAGCATTTCTGCCATCATCAGATCATACATGGTATCAATGTTAGCAGATTCCTCAAAACTCATAACATACGGAAGGCATGTGTCTCCGTAAAGGCTGTTTTTTTCGTTCAAAGTTTCCAGCCTAAAAGCATAGATAGCCCCATTTCTTGAATAAACCTTTGGCAAGCTTTGCCTTCTCGTATATTTTATTGCATCCTCATTGTAAAATTTTAGCAAACCTTTTTCTATCTTCATTACAAAATATGGATTATACTGGTGAGGGACTTCTGTAACGCTGACCACTGAATCGGCATCAGGGTTATTCATCAATAGCCCCAATGCCTCATCTATATGATGAGACTTTCTTAACGGGGCTGTAGGCTGTAGCAACATGACTATATCAGGCTTATAACTATGTTCTTTCCCCATAAATTCAACCGCATGCCTGATAACAGGCAGTGTGGGGGTATTGTCTTCAGCCAATTCTTTTGGTCTCATAAAGGGGACGTCTATTCCGTTTCTTTTCCCTAGTTCTGCGATTTCATTGTCATCTGTAGTGATAATTATTCTATTTATTAACTTACTGCCTTTTGCGACATCAAAGGTATATTCAATTAAGGGTTTCCCGGACAAGGAAAAAATGTTTTTCCGTGGAATTTCTTTAGAACCACCTCGTGCAGGAATAACAGCTAAAATCTTACACATCACCTATGATTCCCAAACCTTCCTATAAACCTCTGACGGGAGTTTTTTTCTTCTTCGGGGAGGTCGCCTGGATCTTTGCCAAGAAGTGTGTTTGCCATTTCAGCATACTTAACTATCTCCTCCATCTCATAAGGGTCTGCATCCCACGGCATTGCTCTTCCAGGTCCGTATTTGCCAAGGCAAAAGTGCTTTTCAATGTATGACGCGCCTTGTGATATGGCAAATTTAACCACTTCTGTTCCGACAGTATGATCGCTGTAACCGACGCTATGAGTAAACTTTTTAAGCCACTGCATTTTCACAAGGTTGACTTTATCGGGCGGCGTCGGATAAATAGATACGCAGTGCATGAATGTAAAATCAGTGTTTTTCAGAATATCTGCGGCTTTTTGAATCTCCTCTTTGTAATGCATCCCTGTGGAGACAATGATGTGTTTAAAATTGTCCTTTAATAAATTTAGCATCCTGTAACTGCTTAAATCCGGACTCGCAACCTTTATCTCATCAATGCCTAAACCCTTAAGGAATTCTATCCTATCTGTGTCAAAGACTGTTGTTAAAAAAATTATATTTCTTTTTTTACACTCTTCGAGAAGTTCATAATGAGCGGCATCTTTAAGCTCTGACTGTTTAAACCAATCGTATTGAGAGTCATCTTTTGAAAGCTTTGACACCTGCCATGATTGAAACTTAATATAATCAACTCCTACCTCGGCGGCAATCCTGATAAATTCTTTGGCAAGTTTAATATCACCGCCATGATTTGAAGCTGCCTCAGCAATTATCTTTGTTTTCATTTTTGTTTCCATATTTATTAATAAGCAAGACGTGTTTTTTGTGTTAAAGGTATAGTCGCCAATAGATCAGCTATTTTCTTTCCTGCATTGCCTTCGCCATATATATTTTCTCCAGGATATCTCCCATTTGAAACCTGTCTGTTAATAGCATCTGCTATCTGACCCGTATCGCAATCTACATCTATTACATTTCTACCACGCTCTCTACCATGCTGTCTGCTTCCAATGGTTACTGCCGGCACTCCCATAAATGAGCATTCCCTTATAGCAACGCTTGAGTTTCCGACAATGCATGCAGAGCTCAAGACAACCCTGAGGAAGTCTTCAGGAGGCATATTTTTAAAAAAGTGCATTGTATTGTCTCTAAATTTTTCCCTGAAAGTCCTTATGGCTTTTGATGTGCCGTCAGAGCCGGCATCAAGATTCGGCCAGAATACCATACATTGAATGCCGGTGTTATAGACAGCCATGAGTGTACGCCACATCTGCTCCTTTGCCATTGCGTATTCAGTTGTAACCGGATGTTGAAGGAGGATTATATAAGGCTTATGGATATCTAAAATTGTTCCAACACCGCCGTATTTCTGGAAGGGATCAAATCCGTCAGGTTCTTCCATTATCTTATGCGCAAGATCGATGGATGGACAGCCTGTTATAAAAACCCTTTCAATGTATTCTCCCATTCTTACAACCCGCTCTAATGCTGTCTTGTTGGAGACAAAATGATAATCGGACAATTTTGTTATTGAATGCCTTACCCTTTCATCTATCGAACCTGTGATTTCTCCGCCCTGGACATGAACGAGCGGGATATTCAGATAGGAAGAGGCAATGGCAGTTGCAATGGTTTCAAAACGGTCTGCTATGGTAATAACTAAATCAGGCTTTAGATTGTCTAAGGCTGTTGTTATCTCAATAATTCCAAGTCCAACACTTTTTGCCATTGTTACCGGATTCTCTCCCTCAACAATCATATAAACGCGCTCTAATACATTAAGGCCATCCCTCTCTATGACATTAACTGCGTTGCCGTATTTTTCGAGTAATACAGACGCGGCTGCAATAAGCTGTAATTCTAAGTCAGAATGTTTATTTATTGCCTGTAGCGCTGTTTTAATCCTTGCATAGCTTGCTCGGCTTGTTATTACACATGCAATTTTTCTCAATTTATACTCCTCATAAAGCCTTCTATTTTAGTTATTACTTCTCCAGATGTAATAGAATTTATACACTCATAGGTTTGACAATTTCTCTTGTTTTTACAGGGAAGCCTGCATGGCAGATTTTTTGAAATTACCAGCCTTTTTTCACACCATGGTTCCCATAGAGTTTCACTTGAAGGCCCAAATATAGCAACAACAGGGGTTCCAACTGCCGAAGCAATATGCATAGGAGCGGAGTCAATACCGAAAAAAAAATCAGAGGACTCAGAGACTGCTGCAAGCTGCTTGACAGTAGTCTTACCGCACAGGTCTATTATTTGTGAGGCATCAGAGGTAAGGCGTGAGAAGACAAGAGAAAGGATTCTTTTTGCTTTATCTATCTCTTTTTCATCTGAGGATGATGTTACCACTACCTTTTTTCCCTGTCTAACAAGCCAGCTTATTACATCTGCCATGTATTCATCTTTCCAGCATTTATGTAAAAGGCTTCCTGTGGGATGCACATGGACTGTATTCTGGTTTGTTCCGATAATGCTTCTGATAAAGTCTCTATCGAGATCGGAAATATGCAGAAAAAGCGATGTATCTTTATAGGTTAAACCATTTTGGCCTAATATGTCAAGGTTATGTTTAACTGTATGCATACATGGGTAATTCTGAGCAAGATGAGTGTAGAGATATCTTTTGAAAGCAAAACCTTTATAAGTAATATATGCGAGTCTGTATCTTGCCCCGGACAGAAAGGATATAATTGCAGCACGGTCGCCGTTTGTGAGGTCAACTGTCATATCAAAATTTTTCTGGCGGATGCCTCTCAAGAAGGTTAGCTCTTCGATATATTTTTGGATAGGAGTCATTTTTTCGATACTCCTATCAAGAATTATTATCTCATCAATTAAAGGATTCCCGGTCAGCACTTCTTCGGTTCCTGAGTTCACAAGCGCAGAAATATGGGAATTAGGGAAGTTTTCTTTTAATGCCCTGAATACAGGAACAGTAAGAAGTACATCACCTATGTGACGTAGCTTTATAACAAGGATTTTTTTCACATCTTTAAAGGGTTGAACCATCGTCAATCTTCTAATTTTACGGCTTCATCTATCAACATAATCGGAATGTCATCCTTAATCTCATACCTCAACTTGCATGTGTCACAGATCAGGCCATCTCCTTTTTTATTCAGATATATATCACCTTTACATTTAGGACATGCCAGGATATCCAACAATTCTTTACTTATGCTCATTTGTGGCTCCTCCCTCTTCATTTATCAGGCTGTCACAAAAAGTCCATATTATACTCATATTGCATTGTTTTTCAATATAAATAAAACTACGTGTCAGTAACACGTGATATGTCCGGTTTATAGCACACAATCTGTCCGGTTTGTTATAGTCACCGATGGAGGTGACGGATGAGACGGACAGAGATGCTAC
>QZJR01000029.1 GCA_003599365.1 Deltaproteobacteria bacterium
GGAGATTTATAAGGCAACGAAAACATTTCCCAAGCTTAAATCCCTGATAAAATAATTAGAAAACAAACACTTGAACCCTTGAACCCTCGAATCCTGGACTCCTTTCTCCCAACTAATTGGGAGAAGAACCAAATATATCATAAAAATAGAAGACAATATAAAGGGTCATGGAAAAGTGGCGGTCTTTTCTTCGCCCAAAAGGGCACTGAGAGCCCTGTCCAAACTGGCAGATTATTCGGAGTTCCTGAGAGGAGAATAGCGATTGGTGGTAGTCTCGAAATCACCGCCTCAATGTGTAGACGGTTGTTGCCTCTGTCCAATCAGACGGTTCCAACTGGTTAAGCCTCTTTACCAGGTCGCTTATCATCCCGGTGGATTTTGCATCAAAGACCCTGAATAAGCCTTCCTGAAAACCAAGAGGTATTATCCCCTCTTTTTGCCGTGTGGCTATTACCTTTATCCTCTCCTCAGCAACAGGATCTTTATATCCTGGTAGAAACCTTGCCTGAAGCTTGATGTTGCTTCCCTTCACCGGAAATTCATATATCTCACCGGCAGTTACCGCATTATCTGGATTTATAGAATTTGGCAGAAGGAGTGTTACCGACCCATCAGCTGCGACAGAAAATATGTAAACATAGCAGTCGCGATTAGCCTGATAAAATATCTTTACCTCATCCCCTTCCTTTAAATCTGCCTTTGAAAGTGAAACCTTCAATGAGATGCCTTCGCCTTTTTCAGGATAGACAGGCATTATAAGGGCCTTTAGTTTTACCCTGTAAAGATTTCTATCCTTTTCATCCCATCCTTCTTTAATAACATCAACCTTTTCAATCTTCCCCCTTACTGCTGCATATACTAAATCCTCAGCGAGCTGGCTGTTTGATACCAATGTGTGAGACCTTATAAATACGCCAACTGCCTTTTCAACTGCCTTGTTCTGGGCGTCCCTTTTTGCGCGCTCCAGTATCTCTCTTTTAGTATCATATTCCCCCATAACAGCCTCGCCTTCAGCCTCAACCCAGACTTGTCCCTGAAGGCTTTTATCAGGGACAGGCTTTTCAGAGGCGAAGACTTGAGGACTAAAAAAAAGCAATGTCATTCCGAGCATAGCGAGGAATCTCATCATTAAAGATTGCTTTGTCGCTAACACTTTTCGCAATGACATTAAAATCCTTTCAATCATCTTCATTTCCTCAGTTCAAACCTCCCCCTCAACTTCTCAACATCCGGGCTTATGCTCGGGCTTTGCTGAACATTCAACTGTTTTGCCTCGTCTTCTACCAACGGCTTTATATATTCGTAAATCTCTGCAACGGTCTTTTTCCCATCTTTCAATGCCTTGAGGAAATAGTATGTGAATATGCCGTGCCCCTTTTCTGGAGATGATGTAGAAATCTGTGTTCCCAGTGTTGCTGAAAGGACTACAATGTTTGAAGGAAGAACTGCACTCGTTGTCATCATCACCAAAGGCCTTGCACCTTTGGCTATAACAGACCTTCCTCCTCCCCCTGAAAAGCATGAGTCAAGAATAACTGTTACTTCTGCAACCTGAAGTTTAGCCAGAGTATTATAAAGACTTTTAAGCGGATAACCTGTATCAGAGAGGTAGTTTGGGTCTCCGTCAAACGGGACAATATAAGCATCACCTGTTTTTGGCTCTGGCGCTCCATGCCCTGAATAATAGACAAATACCCTGCTTTCAGGCTTTGCCCTGTTTGGAAGCCATGTCTTTATAATCTTTTCAATGGCTGACTTGGTCGCCCGTTCATCCAAGAGAAGCTCTATGTTTCTCGGCTTAAAGCCCAATGCCTTTACATAATCACCTACCAGTTTTGCATCGTCATATGAATAATCGGATTTCGGAAGCCCTTGATACCCTTCAATGCCGATGATAACTGCAAGGTCATTTTCTTTCATTATCCTCTCCGATTGGTTGAAGGAGGGGTTGTCTATGTCGGACTGAATGGAAGGAGCGGCTTTAGAATCGGTTTTTTGCATAGATGATTCTTTAACAACTTCTTTGATTATCTCCTTCATCTCTCTCGCCTTCTGCATTTCTATCTCTTTTGTCCTGGCTATCTCTTGCTCCTTTTCTTTCTGCTGCGCAATCCTGTCTCTCTCAGCCTTAAACCTATTAAGCTCTCCTACGCATCGTGCATAAATGTTGCGAATGCCTATACGATTCCACTCCTCGCAACTAACCAATGCCATATCTATATCAGCGCCTTTTTCAACAAGGAGCTGTGCAGTCTTAGTGTGACCGGTCAGCGCCGCGTACGCCAGGACTCTTGTGTTATGGATGATTGCATTTACATCCGCACCTTTTTCGATAAGGAGCCTTGCAATTTCAGTGTGACCTTTATACGCCGCAGAAAGCAGAGCCCCATCATAATCTTTATCAGCGCCTTCATCAAGAAGCTTTTTAACAGTGTTAATGTCACCATCTCCTGCCGCCTTCGTCAAGGGCGACATAGTCGCACACCCCACAAGCAAACCAAATGAGATAAAGAATCCCATACTCAACAGCATCATTGCCCGACTTGATCGGGCAATCCAGAGAGATAAGACATGGATTCTCCGGTCAAGACGGAGAATGACAGAAATAAGATAATTCTGAAAAATGTTTTTCATTCTCCTCATCTCCCATCTCCTAAATGGCTTTAATCCTTTTAATAAATATCTCTTTAATTTCTGAAGACAAATCATTTCCATAAAATCTCTCAAAGATAGCACTTTTAATATCCTTCTCTGACGCCTCTCGGTTTTGATTCAATAGTGAAGCAATTACTAATCTTCTAACTGTTTGATTCATTGCTAACCCCATTTTGAGCCGTTCCTCGCCGCTTTTTTCCATTATCATTCTAAAAAACGCTCTTCTATTTCAGGATGTGTGTCTGTCATTGTTTCACCTTTTTATAAATATCTTTAATGCCTAAATAACTTGCCCATTTTTCAATATAAGACTCATCCAATGCCTTTACAGATTTAAGCAGGTTTCTCACATCATTCAACTGCAATTCCGACATGCTTTCCTTTGCCCAATATAACTTGGAAAGGATTAAATCCTCAGGCGATGTCAATATCCCTTGTCATTCTCGGCACAGTATAAAAATTTGCTGCAACAGAGCCTGTAAACATATACTTGATTTCTGCATTATCAAGTCGTCTAACTATTTCCTTGATGGTATCAGACTCAGAGGTCATGGGTTCTCCAATTCTCTACCTTTCAATCAGTCTCTGTTTTATCAATTCATTCGGCGCAATCAGTTGAGGTGATTGTTCGTTATTGTAGGTTTTTCTTGCAATGCGTTCTACCTGCGGTTTTATATATTCAAACAATTCTCCCATTTCTATCTTTCCATCTCCATTGGTATCGCCTTCGCCCTTCAATCCCTTGAGTATAAAGTATGTGAACAGCCCATGCCCTTTTTCTTCATATGTTGAACTTATCTGGTCTCCTGATGCAGCAGAAAAGACTGCTACTTTCTGAGAAATCGCTAAACTCTCCATTGTCATCACCAATGGTCTTGCCCCTTTTGCAAGAACACTCCTTCCTCCTGCGCCTGAAAAACATGAGTCAAGGGCAACGATTACCTCTTTTGCCTGAAGTTTTCCAAGTTTCTCGTAAAGCCTTTTCAAAGGATAGCCTGTTTCATCAATGAAGGATGGGTCTCCGTCATAAGGCACAAGATAGGCATCCCCCGCCTTTGATTACATCTTCCCTTCTCTAAGTTTATCTTGCAGTTTGATTATTTTTTTGCTGTAACTCTTCCGCAAAAAATTCCCCATATAAAGCCACTTCAGCCTCAGTTCAAGCGGCTTCTCCCTATAGCTCTCAATCGCCTCTTTGCTCAGATAATAATCAAAGCCTTTAGCTTTACTTCTTTTCATTTTTAAGTTCCTTTAAATATCTTATATCTGCCTTATCCTGCTTTCTGCCAGTCCTTTCCTTCATCTTTATGAGATCGTCAATCGAGACTACAGGGATTGTAACACCATGAAGCTTAATCTCATTGATTCTTTTATTTGCCTTATCATAATCTACAGGTGAATCAATCACAATGTCTATCTCTGAAATAGCCCATTCGGGGTTTACGAGATTAAATGCCTTCATATTCTTGTTTTTTATCCAGCTTTCTCTTTTATCCTTTTTCGCAAAATCCATAACATCTACAGGAACCTTTGGTTTGAACTCCCACCCTTTTAACAGTTGCAAGAATTTCTCTAAGTTATCATCTTCCATATCGAGAAGAAGGTCTATATCATAGGTCATCCTAGGAATACCATAAAGGTTGACTGCAATACCACCGACAACAATATATCTGATCCCTTCTTCATTTAAATTCTTGAATATACCAATATAATCAAGCATCTTCTTAATTTTTACCTCTCTATCAACCTCTGCTTTTTTAGCATCCCTGGTGCAACTAACTGCGGAGTCTGTTCGTTGTTATAGGTCTTTCTTGCGATGCGCTCCACATGGGGCTTTAAATAATCAAACAGTTCTCCTATTTCAGTTATGCCGTCTTTGATTCCCTTTAACATAAAGTAGGTAAATAGCCCATGCCCTTTCTCTTCATATGTTGAACTTATCTGGTCTCCTGATGAGGCAGAAAGAACTGCCACTTTCAAAGGAATAGCAAAACTCTCCATTGACATCTTAGTCCGCCTGATAATAATGGGTTATTATCTGCTGTACCTTCAGGTAGTGGCTGTCGGTAGTTGCAACTTTTAACCCATGCTGCATGGCAGAGGCGGAAATCCATAAATCATTGGTAGGTATCGGAGTGCCTTCTTTCCTGAGATGATTAACAATCACAGCATATCTTTCTGATGTCTCTTCATCAATAGCCGCAACCCTAACCCTTGGAGAGGAAAGAAATTCCTCAAGAATCGCCCTGTTTTTCTTTTGGCTTTTCCCCATTATAAAACCGGCCAACAGTTCACCGAGTATCACAGGATTTAGAAATATCTCGTCAGCCTGCTGAATTGATAACTTAATCTCAGAGTTTCCTCTCAGGTAGGCAGAATAAGCGGATGTGTCCAGTATTATCTTGTTTTTTTCCATAATTCCTCATCCACTTTTCTCTGTAGCTGAAGGTTGTTATTGAATATTGCAGCATCGTTTTTTGACCATACACCAGACAGATTGTCCAGATCATGATACAGCGCTTTCTTTTTTCTGTCCTTTGTTTCCACACCTGTTGCCTTTTCCAGCAGGGCAATGAAAGCCTTATTAAGACTCAAACCTTTTGCTTTTGCTTCCTTTTTAACCATCGCTTCAATCTCATCAGGTATACTCCTCAGCGTAATCTGTTTCACGTGCATCACCCCCCTTGACCCTAAAAGTGATTCATTATGATTCTATTATTGCAGCAATACTTGTTTATGTCAAGAATATACATGGGTTACGACATATACATAGAATACCTCACCCTGCCCTCAGCGTCCTCATCCTGTTTATAGCCGCTGCCACTTCAAATATCCTGGGGAGGTCTTCTCTGGATCTCATATGCTTCCGGTTCTTCTTCCATTTAGTTGGTGATAAGGATTCAAGGAGTAGGGGCAATCCTTCATGGTTGCCCTGTAGGGGCAGGGTTATCCCCGCCCCTACTTTTCACAAACCATACGAAAAGCCCTGTGGCTACAAATCCGGCGAACCCTCCAAAAAGGAAGATGTAATCTATTCCCAGAAAATCCATAAGGAGCCCCCCAAGCAGGGGACCACCGGCCAATCCCAAGCTCATCGCCATGTCGAATACTCCCATTACAGCCCCCATACCCATATTTCTTCCCTCTTCTACTGCTAAGGCAGTTGCTGCCGGTAGAGAGACGGCTCCGGCAATACCCATTACCATGTTTAAAACCAACAAATGGGCGAAATCAGATGCGTAAGGTATCAGTGATATCGCAAGGGAAGCCATAACCCCCCCAACAACAACCAGCTTACTTCGGCTGACCTTGTCTGCCAACCTTCCGAAGGGTGCCTGCAGAAAGGAGGTTAGTAATATATTTGCGGAGATCAAAAGCCCTATCTCCGAACCGCTCAGGCTAAGGTACTGGTGGGCAAAGATAGGGAGAAAGGTCGCAACCATTCCCCTTCCCACAGAATTGGTCAGTCTGAAGGCTGTTATCCCCTTTATTATTTTGTTATCCAACATCATCTTGTAAGAGACCCTGGGATTTCCCCACGCTTTCTTATACAAATGGAGTTCAGGTAGAAATAGCAAAACCAGTGCAAAAGCTATCAAGCTTAGTCCCCCCATAGCATAAAAGGCTGCATTCATGCCAAAATGATCCTTTAAAACCCCACCCATAAGAGGACCCACACCAAACCCGGCAAATAGAGAAACACTAAATGCCCCTATAAATGTCCCTTCTTTCTTCACCGGCGATATTTCACCTATGTAAGCCATGGCTATGGGGATAATCATGGCTGCAAATAAACCCTGCAAAAAACGAATGACGGCCAGTTCATAAGCTTTATCCGCATGGATATAGATCATTGAAACTAAGGTATATCCAAATAGTCCGATGCATATAAATATCTTTCTGCCCTTTTTATCAGATAATCTGCCGATGATTGGCATGAATATAGAGCGAGAAATGGAAAAGCCGGAAAAGATTATACCCAGCCAGATCCCGGTAGCCCCTAAGTTCTGGGCATAAAGGGGTAAAAGGGGGATGATAATCCCTATTCCAACCATAGCAGAAAAAACAGCTAAAAACAGCGTTATGAATACCCTTCTTACCAATTAACTCCTCTTTAAGATGAAAAATTTAATCTGGGATAAACATAAGTAATATTTTTTAAATACCCTTCAAAGCTCTCCCTTCAATCTATCTCCACAATCCTGTGGTTGTTATCCCAATTAAAAAGCTTTACCGGGTAACCCCTGGATTTCTTTAGTTCTCTCCCCCATTCCAGGTATTCCGGATGACAGCTAAAAAATATTATCTGTCTGCTCTCGGCTAACTCCTCAAGTATCCTTAAAGACTTCGCCTGGCAATGAGGATCGTAGTTGGCAAAGGAGTCATCTATGATCAATGGGAGAGTCACACCCCTGCCCAATAGTTCCAGAGAGGCGATTCTCAGACTGAGATAGAGCTGATCAATGGTTCCAAGACTGAGACCGGCTACTGGAATACTGTCATTAACCTTTGAAGAAACGATTATCTTTGGCCAGTATTTGATCAACTCGACTCTTTCAAACTCCTCCGGCACAATCTCTTTAAAGTATTGGTTGGCTGTCTTTTCCATCTCTGGCAGATACTCCTCCTGCAACTCTTTTACCGCTTCTTCAAAGGTCGTTATAGCCTTTCCATAGGCTTTGTATATCAGATCAAGCTCCTTCAATCTGTCTTCGATATAAGTCTTTCTTTCCTCTATGCCCACAGGGTCTCGTATTGTGTCTTTGAGAGCATCCAGTCTCTCTTTTGCTCTTATAAGTTCGTGTTCATAGTTCCTTAGTTTTGGTTCCAGTTCTTTCTGAACCTTTAGCCACCTTTCTATTTCCTCTGTAGCAGGGCAGAAAGAAATCAAATCAGACTCGGCCAATTCCAGGTTGTATTGACGAACCCTACTGTCCAAGGTCCTCTGTTTATCCTCTAGCTCCTTCAGTCCCTCTTTCCCCAGGATTCCTTGCCTTTCAGCTTCTCTGTTTTTCTTTTCTTCAATCAGTCCTTCATAATCATTCAATCTCTCTCTCAGCTCACCTATAGAATTCGTATTGGTGTCGCCAAGGATATTCTTGAACATCCCTTCATACTTTTCGTATTGCTCATTAGCCTCCAGTAATTCTTCTTCGGTATCAGCAAGATTTGAGTCAAGAGCAGACTTGAGCCTCTTTAGTTCCTTATATCTCTCCCATTCCTTCTTTAAGGTCTCAACATCCCTCTGCCGAGCATCCCGAATAAGGGTGGTAATCCTCTCTTCCAGTTCCTTCAACTGGGCATGGCCCCTTTCGATAGTATCTTTATATATCTGGAGTCTGGCTAAGTCTACTGATGGGTTAAAATGGAGTCTTTTATATATAAGGTACAATGCCCAAAGAAACGTTGGAAACCCTATTAAAACAAGTAGCCCTCCAATCCATCTTACAAGCCCATGGAAGCTAAAAAAGAAAAAGAGCCCGGTTAATGAGAACAGTGCGCCAGGGGATACAGTTAAGCCAATCTTTGTCCAAGAAGGGATTCTGGAAGATTCGTAGTTCAAGGTTGACTCCATCCTGGTCACTTCGGCATTAGTACTCTCGATTTCTTCTTTAATCTCTGATCTACGATACTCCCACCCTGGAAGACCCTGATCGATGGATTTGCTGCAATCCTCAAGTGGCTTCAATCTGTCGAGTTCTATCTGAACCCTGTGCCTCTCTTCTTCAGTCTCTTTCTTTTTATTCTCCAATCTTATAAGTTTATCCTCTATGGCCTCCTTAGAGGCTACCCAGTCAGGCAGTTCATTCTTTATAGTGTCTTTAAGACTTTCAATAGATTGTAATGCCTCTATCCTCTTGCTAATCCCGGAAAGGCTTTCATCTATGGCTTTAACCCTTTGTATTTGCTCTGAAACCCTGTCCAAATCTTCAGCAGACTTTTGGAGCTCTTTCTGGATATTACCCTTCTTTTCTCGTTTCCCCAGCAAATATCTGACCTCTTCCAGTTGTTCTCTTTCTCCTGGAATCTCCTCTTCCAGTTTACTTACAGTATCTGTCAGCCTGGATAGCTCTTTAAATCCGTCTTTTGCATGTTTGAGGGCAGAGGCAACTGCCCCTCTCTCCTCTTCGAGTATGTCATACTCCCGTTTCCTGGCATGCCTTATCTCAGTTGTCTTTGAAGCCTTTATGTCCAGTCTTTTTGTCTTGAGGATATCTATTATCTCTTTTGCATTGCTCTTAATGGAACCCGTGAACACCCTCTGGATTAAATGCCCTACCTCGGACAGATTCTCGCTTACCTTAGATAGCTCCTGCTGTCTTACACAGCAGGTAGAGGTAAACAGACCTAAATTCTCCATCCCGGTGTGATCGGATACATACTGTTTTACCTTTTCTGAGTCATTTGTTAATTCTCTATATGTTTCATTATCAACAAGTTCTCCCAGGGAAACCCTGTTCTTTATAAAATCCCTTTCAATTTGAAAGAGCCTGTTATTAACCCGGTATTGAATTACTGTCAGGAACTCGTTGGGATTGGTCCATGACCATACAAAAGACCTGTTTAATCGCTCACTCTGTTTACCCATGCCAAAAAGCCCAATCACAAGGGCATCCTGAAGGCTTGATTTACCAGCCCTGTTTCTTCCAACAAGGATATTAATATTATCACCAAATTCCACTCTTCGGTTATCAGAGTAAACCCTTATTCCTGCAAATTCGATGGACCTGATCCTCATCTCTTTTCGGCCTCTCTGATGGCATTGATGCCAAGGTTAAGGGCTACCTTAAGAAGCTGCTTTTCCTCCTCATTCTCTGCTCTGTCTATCTGGTCTTCTAATTTGCGGCAGAACCTTCCGATTATGAACCTTGGATCCACAGGAATGTCTATGGGGGTATCTAACCGGTTTTTATTAATCTTCAGCATGTAGAAGTACCCACTGAACCTCTCCTGTAACTCATCAATGGTCTCTAATATATCCATTGTCGGCTTGCCGGTCAGGTTAAGTTTGAGAATCTTATTATCACCGGCATGCTCCCTGATCTTCATCTCCAGAGCGCCTTTTTCCTGGAAGTGGGTACAGTCAATGCTTAATATCTCTATGATCTTCCTTTGAACTTCTTCAATGGTTATGTTAACTTCACCCTGGTCAGATATCTCCCCTAATATTACATATCGCTTCCCGGCATTTCGCTCATCCAGGTTCAGCCCCTCCGGGACACCGGGATAGAAACATGCCTTTTTCTCCTCTGAAAAAATCCCCAGGCGCCGATGGTAGTGCCCCAACGCTATATAGTTAAATGGCAATCTTTTGAGTTCTTCCAATGAGAAAGGCTGATCCCGGTACTCCTGATTCGGATACTCATAGGAACCGTGAAAAAGCAGGATAGAGTTTTGCTGACTGATCTTGAGTCCAGGCTTCTCAAGCAACCTGAAATTGGATTGATGTCTGTTATAGGCACATCCAACCACTGAGACTTTGAAATGTTCGAGGTCTATCGTTTCAAACTTAGGAGAGGTAAAAATGTGGAGGTTTTTCCCAAGAGAATTAAATTCTCTATCCCAGATCCCATTTGGTATATAATAATCGTGATTCCCAGGGATTATGAAAATAACCACATTGTTATCGCTTAACATTCTGAAGATTTCGAAGACAAATTCCAGATCCTTCTTAGAGGGGTTGGGTGAGTTAAACAGATCGCCTGATATTAGAAAAAGGTCAATGCCCTTTTCTACAGCCAGACCGGCTATTCGACGAAAGGTGAGACGGATGTCCTCTCTCCTCTCTTCACCTCTTTCATCGAACTGATCAAACTCTCTTCCTAAATGTACGTCGGCAGTGTGAATAAACTTAACCATAACGCAAACCTACCATAAAGAAATTCTCTTTGTCAAAGCTATTTTAGCCCAGGATCTGCAATTCAGACACCAGACTTCTGACTTCTGACTTGACACACAGACTAATATATATTATTTCAATATCATCAAGTTAAGGGCTTCTGTAGCGTCATTTCGAGTAGCGTTAGCAACGAGAAATCTTTTGACAACACCCTAAGTTTTAACAGGTCTTTGCGAGGCATGAAATGCCGAAGCAATCTCAAACAATATCAATAAGTTATAGATTGCTTCGCTTCGCTCGCAATGACAAAAAGTGACGTTTTCAGACTTTTTTACGAAGCCGCCAAAGATTATCGGGAGGGACAATGGCACACGTACTAAAGGCGTTCCTAGAGCCGAAAAGTATTGCTATAGTTGGGGTTTCCAAGACACCTAACAGACCAGGACACCTTATTCTAAGAAATTTAAGAGAGTTCGGCTTTGCCGGAGATATCTATCCTGTTAATCCTGAAGGAGGAAAGATTCTAGGATATAAGGCTTACAAAAGCATCAAAGATCTCCCTGAAAATATAGACCTGGCCGTCTCTATGGTGCCCGCAGATGATACCCTTGAATTGTTGAATGACTGTGCAGATAAAGGAATCAAGAATGTATTACTGGTTTCCGGAGGGTTCTCTGAATCTGGCGAGATTGGGGCAAAACGCCAGATGGCGGTAGTTGACTTAGCAAAACAGAAGGGAATAAGAATAATGGGGCCTAATGCAGTCGGCCCTGTCAATACCTCTGACAGCCTTGTGCTGCACTTTTATCCCATGGATTACCTTAAGGAAGGAGGAGTGGCATTTATAGCTCAAAGCGGTCAATTCTGTTGCCCTGTTATGGAACATGTTATGTCATCTATGCACCTTGGGGTAAGCAAATCAATAGACCTGGGAAACTGCTGCGATATAGACGAGGCTGAGGCAATGGAGTATCTGGAAGAAGACCCTGAAACAAGGGTTATCGCTATGTACATGGAGAGCATCGGGACAGGCAAGCGATTTCTGGAGGCTGCGAAAAGGGTCACTAAAAAGAAACCCTTAGTGGTATTTAAAACAGGAAGGACAGAGGATGGGCTGAAGACCGCTGCATCCCACACAGGCGCTATAGCCGTAGATGATACAATATTCGATGTTGCGCTGAGACAGGCTGGGATTATAAGGGCTTTTGACCTGGATGAATTCCTTGATCTTACAAAGATATTTGACTCCACACATATACCAAAAGGAAACAGGATAGCGGTTATAACTTACAGCGGAGGTATTGGATCAATGGTGGCCGATGCCTGTGGAGACTTTGACATAAAACTGGCTGAATTCTCAAAGGACACCATTGAAAAGATTAAACCGTTCTTGCTTCCATCCACAAAGACATCAAATCCCTTAGACTGTTTTGCTGTCGGGGTGCCGCTGGATATAAATGATGTATATCGGGTATCTCTAGCTGCCTTTATGGGCGATCCAAATGTGGATATAGTCCTTCTCTGCCTTATGGTCAACAGGTGGGTTTGGAGTGTAGATTTAAACCGTGTGCTGAGCGATTTGAAGCAATGCCAAAATAAGCCGGTGGCAGCCTGGGTAATAGGTGAGGATACGTTGGTGAGGGAACAGACCGGCACCCTTGAAGAAAACGGCATCCCTGTCTTTGCATCTCCCGAAAGGGCAATCAGGGCATTAGGTGCCCTGTGGAGATATCACTCCCGTATCTTTGAATCTTAAAAGGTGTGTCCTGCGAAGGATTGGAGGGAATGTGGACATAATCTACTGGTTTTGGGACTTCTTCATCCACCTGGACGTGCACATGGGGGATGTGATAAAAACATATGGAATTTACACTTATGGCCTGTTATTTATCATCGTTTTCTGTGAGACCGGCCTGGTGGTGACGCCAATTCTGCCCGGCGATTCCATGCTGTTCTCGGCAGGGACGTTTGCGAGCTTGGGATACATGGATGTCTGGTTACTTTCTGTCTTGCTTTCGGTCGCCGCCATCGCGGGAGACACCGTGAATTACTGGATTGGACACTACCTGGGGACCAAGGTATTCCAATACAAGAAATCCCGTTTTTTCAACCCGGAGCATCTCATGCGCGCTCACAAGTTCTATGAGAAATACGGTGGAAAAACCATCATCATCGCCCGGTTCGTGCCCATCATTCGTACTTTCGCTCCGTTTGTAGCCGGGATCGGCTCCATGAGTTACGGCCGTTTCATCGCTTACAACGTGATAGGCGGACTGGCCTGGGTCTTGATCTGCGTGTTCGCCGGATATTTCTTCGGGAATTTGCCCTTCGTGAAGAAGAACTTCTCCCTGGTCATCCTGGCTATCGTCTTTATCTCCATCCTGCCGGGCATCATCGAGTTACTGCGGCACCGGACAACCAGGGGCTCCGGGATGTGACTGATGTCCGACCGGATTGCCATAATCATCCTCGGTTTAAAATTTGTATGCTCTGAAGCTTTAAAGATGGGCGAAAATAGACTTTCTAAAAAAATGGAAAATTTAATAAAAAAACAGGTGTGAACTATGAAATACCCCATGGAAGGGATTTGCATATTGGAGTGGGGAATTTTCCAGGGGAATTAACTAAATTAGCACTGTGTTTTCGACATCTATCGCTTCTTATAGACAGTAATCCTCTTTCCTATTCTGCCTGCTGAATGCAGCTCCTTAAATGCTTCGTGTTCAATATAGCCAACGAGTATGGCCCCTTGCTTCAACTCTTTAGCCAATTTCTCTTCAAGACGTTTCTCTTCAAAGCTGCCGCTCATAAAATAGTAGATAACATCATATCCGGAAAAGTCTGCCTCAAAAAAATCACCCCTGATAAGTTCTGTTTTAGACAGATCAAACCTATTGGATAGTTTGTCCTGAGCCTTGAGACTTGAATTAAATATATCCTCATCGAATTCAATTCCAGTTGAGGCAGCGCCAAAAAGAGATGCTAAAAAAACGACCCTTCCATCACCACTTCCAAGATCGAGGAAGCGAATCCCAGGTTTCAATACCTTATTGAATGCCGTCAATACGTTTGGGTCCTTTATTCTGGTTGGGACAAAGATACCTTTTTCGACATAATAGCCCCCTGTTTTAAAACTGAACAATTGATTCTCAATCTTCTTCGGCAGAGACTGATCACACGCTTTTACTATAATATCTATCATTTCCTCTGTGATTACCTGAGATGACTGAGTATGAATAGGAAACAGATTCCCTTTAATTGAGGACTTATCTTCTGCAATGCAATAACGGGCTGAATAAGAAATAAAGAAGAAAAAAACAGACAGGACAGATATTAGAAGCAAAGTATAGTTTTTTTTGTTGAGACGAAAAGGTTTTATCTCTGACATTGTATGTTCCTCAATAGTCACCTTAAAAAGTGACCATAATGAAGGCGATGATTTACTATCTCTGACTTTATATCTTTTATCGTCATCCTTTCGCGAATTATGTAACGGTATAATCCTGCCTTCGAGATGTCACCGATAAAGAGGGCGCCAACAAGCCTGGTCCCGTCCGGGGTAAAAACCAGTTTACGATAGGTCTTTGGAGTGGCTGCAATGTGTGTCTCATAATCGGCGCCCTTCGTATGGACGATACCCATGGACACGAATGGTTCATCAGCCACCTGGGTTGCATTTAAAATGCCAAAGGTTCCTGAATAAATACTTGGCCGTCCAGCCATATTCCGTCCGGCACAGTTACCCATCTCCGCTGCATTGGTCCAGAGCCCGGTTACAATTCTTTCTCCTGTAATCTGATCAAATGTCACTGCCACATCCCCGGCTGCAAAGACATTCTGAATATTGGAGCGGGTGAATTTGTCAACCACCACGCCCTGGTCCACGAGGATACCGCTTTTGTCAAGAAATTCTATATTGGCACGGATTCCCTTGCCGATACAAACCATTTGACAGGGGATTTCCCCGCCGTTATCCAGCAGTACTCCAATGACCCCGGTGGAATCGGATAATATCCGGGTAACGCTTGATCCGGTCATCAATTTCATGCCTGCTTTATTTAAAGCATTACGAATCAATACCGTATCGTCAGGCTCCATCAACTTTGAGAGGACATCAGGAGATTTCACGATTAATGTTACATCCAGTCCTCGTTCAAGCAAAGCAAAGGCTGCCTTGAGATTTAGTAAACCTCCTCCAAGCATCACAGCATGTCTGACAGTCTCTGCTCTATGAGTTATAGCACGGGCATCGGCAATGGTCCTTAAGACAAAGACACCTTCAGATTCCAGCCCGCCAATATCAGACGGAATGTTAGGCAGACTGCCGGTGGCAATAAGCAGTTTATCGTAAGGCAATTCCTCACCATTCTTAATATAAACCTTTTGCCCGGCTGTATTTAGTGCCTCCACTCTGGAATTAATGCGGACATCAATATTTGCACCCTGGTAGGGTCCCTGACCTATAAGTATCATCTCCGGAAATTTCTTTTTGCCGCTTATCATAAAGGGGAGCATGGGACGGAAATACGGCATATCCTGTTCTTCCGACAGGACTATAATAGAGCCCTGTGAATCCAGTTTCCGAATTGCCTCTGCCGCTGCCATTCCGGCTGCGCTTGCCCCAATGATAACATACTGCATCTGTTTTCCTGCCATTATTAACTCCCTTTTCCAGAGATCATTTCTCTGGCTGCATCTTGACGAACATCACCGGAGAATGCCTCAACGGTCCGATAAACCAGAGCCTTCGTAGGACAGGCACCCACGCAGGCAGGAACCTGAAGGTCCGGGCATCGGTCACAGCGATACGCCTTGCGGGTCTCCAGATGTCGTCCAATAACACCATAGGGACAAACCATTACACACGTCCAGCATCCTATGCACTTATCACTGTTGGTTACGATAACCCCTTCTTCGGTACGACTGATAGCGCCACTTATGCAGGCGTGCATACATGGAGCATCCTCGCAGTGGCGACATAATATCGGAACCTTACGATCCGGCGGGGATACCCATTCCACATAGACACGGTTTTTAGGGGTTGGCTGTTCTGAGATGGCTTCGAACAGGTTTTTGCTTCTGGAGTGCTCTACTGAACAGGCAATTTTGCATGTATGACATCCTACACAACGATCCAATCTGACAAATATCTCTTTTGGCTGAGACATAATAGCCTCCTATTTAAAATATAGGTACTGTCAAAACTATTTACCCTTTATGCATTTAAAAACTCTAAATCCTAAACCCTAAATCCTAAATAAATCCAAAGCTAAAAATACAAAACTCAAAACATTATTTAGACTTTTCAACAATTGCGCCAAATATTTTTGTTAGCTCTGCCGCCT
>QZJR01000090.1 GCA_003599365.1 Deltaproteobacteria bacterium
GGCTTCGTAAAAAGTCCATCTGCGGCGTTCCGCTGCATCCCTCGTCGTTGCAGCGTATATTTGTCAGGGGCGAACCTGTGTGTTCGCCCAATAATTGGGGACAATTGTGCAGTGATCTGTCGTGAAATTCAATTATTATTGTGGAAACAATACCTGAGATGTGTTTATTATCACAAAACAGACAATACCCATAAAAAGTTTTTTTAACAGGAAACATCCCTAAGAGACGAATGGTCTGTCCTGTTTATTTTTAGACTTAAGATGGACAAAAGTATAAAGAAAGGGAGGAGAGGGGTTGCGTCCCCTTTATACCCATGTCCACGTCATGGACACATTCAATAAACGTGTCCATAAATACACGATTCATAGACATGTTGCAAATATGGGGGCACGGCGTGGATATGTTATCGTGAGAGTAGATCATAAAGCTTCACATTCAACGCCATGATCAGCCGCGCGGCTTTTTGCGTCAGTTGCATTAGCCTTGTTGGGCCGTATGCTCTGACCAAGGTTTGATGTTTTTTAGCAAGGGACCAATGTTACGCTCCGCGACTTCGGTATCATAAGCAGCCTGTGCGCGCAGCCAATAGCCATTGGACAGACCAAAAAATCTGCACAATCTCAAATCTGTACCAGCTGTGACCGATCGTTTACCTGCAACAATCTCACTAATGCGCTGTGCAGGCACACCAATTTCCTTAGCCAGACGATACTGGCTGAGGCCCATGGGCTTAAGGAATTCTTCCAACAGGATTTCACCTGGTGTTATGGGTTCAAGTTTTTCCATGATGAACACTCCTTAATGATAATCAACTATTTCGACGTCTTCTGCGAATCCATCCGACCAACGAAAGCAGACTCGCCACTGATCGTTGATGCGAATACTGTATTGACCGGAACGATCACCCTTGAGAGCCTCAAGGTGATTGCCGGGTGGAACTCTCAAATCCTCAAGGCGATTAGCGATTTCGAGCTGTCTGAGTTTTCGCCGGGCAACCTTGGCAATATTCACAAATTTTTTTATACTCTGGCCCTTAGAGAGCGCCTCAGTGTATTCACATTTAAATGATCTGATCATATGTCATATAATAACGTAGCCCGTGAATAATGTCAAGCGTGATTATATCGGCCTGAAAATGTCGGCCCAACGATTAATATAGGTACTACCTAATTTCCCTTCTGCATCAAACTTAGCCGGCAAATTGGGGACAATTGTACAGTGATCTGTCGTGAAATTCAATTATTATTGTGGAAACAATACCTAAGATGTGTTTATTATCACAAAACGGATAATACCCATAAAACAGTTTTTTCAACAGGAAACATTCCTAAGAAACGAATGGTCTGTCCTGTTTATCTTTAGACCTGAGATGGATAAAAGTATAAAGAAAGGGAGGAAAAGGGTTGCGTCCCCTTTATAACAATATTAGCCAACACTTATAACCTGTAGTTTATGATATTGAAAGACAAAATGCAACAGGGAAAAATAAGAAAAGCCGTGTTAAATGGTGGAGATGGGGGGATTCGAACCCCCGACCCCTGCCTTGCGAAGGCAGTGCTCTCCCACTGAGCTACATCCCCTGGAAATGAAAATAGTAAGCGGTAAACACTCAGCTAGAAGCAAGATATACCATTAAGGTTCTTCTCCCAACTAATTGGGAGAAAGGGATCCAGGATTCAAGGGTTCAAGGATTTAAGTGTTTGTAATTTTTAAGCATTTCACTCGAATCCTTGAATCCTGGACCCCTCGAATCCTTATCATCAATCATTCAACTGCAAAAGTCTGACACTATATCGTACAGCACCCTTGTCCCGTACAGAAGACTTTCCACAGATATCCTTTCATTATGGCCATGCATTTTTTCGAGATGAGATGAGAGGGATTCTTCTATCTTTAAAGGGGCAAATCCATAAGCCGTAATCCCCTTTCCCCTGAAGAATCTCGAATCGGTCGCTCCGGACGATATAAAAGGGATCAGCCTGGCTTCAGGGTCGTGCCTTTTTGTACACCTCTCGATAGTAGAATAGAGTTCGGTGGGTATTTTAGACTCTGTTGGAGTGGATGAACCGAGGATCTCTAAATCAAAATTTGTAATATCTCCCAAGGCTGCTTTTAATTCTCCAATAATGCTTTCTGGATTTTCACCGGGAAGCATTCTGCAGTCCATCTCGCAGTAGCACTCGCTTGGAATAACATTGGTCTTTTTCCCACCCTGGACAACCGTAGGAACAAAGGTATTACGGAGCATGGTATTCAGGATAGTCTTCAATCCCTTGTCAGGAATTCTATCAAGGACATTAAAAGACAGAGACTCATCAAGCAACCCCATAAATATCTCTTCTTCCATAAAGCTCTGCTCTTTCGCAAGACCTTCAATTAACCTGACTGTTATGGGAGATTTTTGGAGTCGGGATTTGTACTTGCTTATCCGTTCAATAGCCGTGGACATATCCGATATACAGTTCTTTCCAGCGGGCATGGATGCGTGGCCGGGAGTCCCTTTGAAAGTCAGTCTGAGCCAACAGACACCCTTTTCTGCTGTCTGACACAGGTAAAGGCTCTTGTCATTTACAGAAAACCCGGCAAGCCCCCCTTCGTTTATAACAAACTCAGTTTTAAGTAAATCAAAATGGTTATTCACCATCCATTCAACACCGTATTTGCCCCCTGCCTCTTCATCACTGGTAGCAAAGAATATTATATCCCTTCTGGATTTGAAGCCGGATCTCTTAAGTAATAGCAGTGCCATCAGTTCCATTACACCAAGAGATTTGCAGTCAAATGCCCCTCTCCCCCATATTTCTCCATCCAGCACTTTCCCTGAAAACGGAGGATGAAGCCACTTATCAGCTTCGGCCGGCACCACGTCTATATGGTGTAACAGGAGAAGGGGTGATAGGGTTCCATCACCTTTATACCTGGTAACGATATTTCCCCTTCCTTTTTCAGACTCTAAAACTACGCACTCAAACCCTTCTCTTTCCAGTTTCTCCTTTAAGAACAGCGCCCCTTTTATTTCGTTGCCGGGCGGATTGGTCGTATCTATCCGGATGTACCTACTCAGAATTTCTACAGCTTCGTTCTCTACCTGCTCCCAATTGATCCTTTTAGTCTCCACAGATATTTACTCCTCAACTCCACAGTACGGGCAGGTTTCAACCCTGCCCCTAGTAGGGGCAGGCTTAAAACCTGCCCCTACATCATCAACTCCTCAAGCCTTGCTTCAAATGCTCTCTTTTCCTTTCCAACCCACTCCGTCTTGCTGTCGATCTGATCCTTTAACATGGGGAGCCCCAGATTTCCGGCAGCGCCAATATGTTTCCTGGAGAAAATATCCTTGTAGGAAGCGGTTATCTCCAGTTTATCCAAGTTGGCGGCAACCTCTCTATAGGCGTCCCTGAAGGGTTTGCCTTCTTTCACCAACTCCAGTGCCCTATCGGTTGCAAAGATCTCCGGGGTACATGACCGGTCTAAAACTCCTTTATTTACCTTCAAACGGGAGATAACCAGATCACAGACCTTAATAGAAGATTCTACCATGTCCATACCCTTTAATAGCGGAGACTTGGTCTCCTGGAGGTCCCGGTTATACCCTGACGGTAACGCCTTAATAGTGCCGGTAACCTGGAATAGGTAGGAAAGCATAGTAGAGGTCTTTGCCCTTATCAGCTCCATACCGGCCGGGTTTTTCTTTTGAGGCATTATGCTGCTGCCACAGCAGAGCTCTTCCGGCAAATTAAAATAACCGAATTCTCTGGTGCTGAACAGAATCAGATCTGTTGCTAATTTACTGAGATCCAACATAACCTGGGAAAGAGCAAATAAGACGATTGACTCTGTCTTCCCCCGGCTGTTATTTGCATATAGAACATTGTTCTGAACCTTTTCAAAACCTAAAAGGTCAGAGGTTAACTGTCTGTCAATGTCCAGAGGTACTCCATAGCTTGCGGCTGATCCTAAAGGACACTGATTGTTTATATCGTAAGCAGTCCTCATTAGTATGAAATCATCTAAAAGGGATTCTAACAAAGCAGACGCCCACAATCCCACTGAAGACGGCATAGCCGGCTGCGTATGGGTACGCCCGGGCATTATAACCCCCTCATTTTCTTTACTGAATTCCCATAGGGTTTCACAGAATCTCAGGAGAGACTTCAGTATCTCCAGGAGTCTTTCTTTGGTGTAAAGCCTGAGATCGACTATTACCTGGTCATTCCTTGAACGGGCTGTATGAATCTTTTTGCCGAGATCGCCAAGTCTATCGGTCAGATAGTTCTCAACCTTTGTATGAACATCCTCATCTTCCACTTCGATATGAAATTTATCTTCACCATAGAGCCTTAGTATCTCCACTAATGCACCTTTGAGTCTGGCAAACTCATCTTCTTTCAATATCCCTATCTTGGCAAGCATCCTGGCATGGGCTATGCTTGCAATTACATCCATTTTTACCAGTTTTTGATCCAGTAAAAAGTCATCCCCAACAGTAAACTTCTCCATCTCATCGTTTAATGAGTAACCCTTTTCCCATAGCTTAGTCAATTTCCTCTACCTCTCTATTAAATAGATGAGTGCGACCTCTCTTCGTCGGACGCACTACAAATCGCCAACATGTGTCAGGCCGGCTGCCTGTTTCTTGTTGCTTGTTATACGCAAGAACTCTCTTAAACCCCGTGAAAGGCGCTAGAAAAATAGGTCAATGGTCACAACTAAGTGATGCAAAACTGTAGTTCATAAGAAGCAACAAGAAACGGGCAGCCGGCAACAACAACAAAAAGGTTACACTCAAATTAGATTGCTTCGCCCCGGTCTAAAGTCGGGGCTCGCAATGACAAAAAACGGTCAGGCCAACCTCTTGTTCCTCTTTGCCAGTATCTCAAAGGGCAATCCCCGGATGTGGGCAGCATCGGCGCACATCCTCTGATCAAATCCCCCGGTCTTGATCGACCTGATCTCCGGATAGAATAACCCTGTATCGCTTTCTCTTTCTAAGATATCTATATTCCCCCTGTAAAGTTTTATCCTGTACCTGCCATTCACCACCTTTTGAGACTGCTTAATAAAGGCATCCAGATCCCCTTTCAGTGGATGGTATGCCATACCATGGTAGATCAGGTATGCCCATTTTTGGTCAACTGCACTCTTAAACTGAATCTCATCCTTAGTCAGACAAAACTGCTCCAGATCTCTATGAAGCTTGAGTATTACAGTGGCAGCAGGGGCCTCGTACAGCTCTCTGCTCTTCAAATCCATGATTCCGTCTTCAAACATGTCAATCTTACCAATAGCATTCCTTCCACCAATCTCATTTAACTCCGGCACTATATAACCAAGGGGCATCTCTTTTCCATTTAAAGCAGTAGGAATCCCCCCCTTAAACTTCAATTCAACAATGTCACCCTTATCCGATGCCAACTCCGGAGGCCGATACCACATCCATATATCTTCCGGCAGTTCCTGGTTTAAGTCAATTGCCCCACTGGCAATGGATCTACACCACATGGTCTTGTCATCTCCACCGGTTATCTGCTCTGTTACCGGAACGCCCCACTCCCTGCATAACTCCATCTCTTCCAGTCTGGTCAGATCAAAATCTCTGACAGGAACCAGTATCTCCAGATTTGGGGCAAACATCTTAAAGACGTTGTGCATTCTATACTGGTCATTCCCCTTACCACTGGAGCCCTCCATAATGGCATCACAGTTATTGGCAACTGCCACCTCCGCTACCTTCTTTGCTATTAACTGGCGTGTCATAGAGGTAGACACCGGGTATCCAAGGTAGTTTGAATTCGCCTGGATTGCCATTGCTATCCACTCTTCGGTAAACTCTTCCTTGGCTTCTAACCAGATAAGTTGAATACCCAACTGAGATGCCTTGGTCTTGCCTTCTTCAATCTCTTCTTCTCCCTGACCTACATCCACGGTTATCGGAACGATCTCCTTTGCCTTGTATTTCCTTCTAAGGAGTTCTATCCCTAAAGCGGAATCCAGTCCTCCGGAAAAGGCCACGGCAACCTTCTTCACTTCCGGAATCTCAGTATCCTCTATCTTCTTTAGTATGTCTTTTATGTCCACCTTTCTTTAACCTCCTCTTATCCCAAGTATTGTTTCCGGGTTTTTTATCAACATCTTCTCAAACTGTGACCTTGTTATCCCCTCTTTTAAAAGCAATTTGACGAATTCCTTCAATGATTCACTGGGACCTGGATTTCCCATTTGCCCTGCATCAGAGCTCAGGATACATTGGTCGGCGCCCACCTCGTTGATCTTGTCTGCCATCTCATCCAATGGGTAGTCATCCTTATTGTCTCTATCAAGATACATTACATAACAGTGCTCTATATATGCCCCCTTTTTTGCCAGATCCTTTTGAGTCCTTAAAGGCATTGCAATATCCTTTTGGTTTGGATGAGTTATTATCACTTTGATGTTCTCTTTCAGTGCCTCTGTAGCCAGAATCTCCGTCTCTTCCCATGACAGATGTCCTGTCGCCATGATACAACCCATCTTCTTGATCATCTTTAAGACCCTTACACACTTATCAAACAGAGAATTGTTCCAGTCTGTTACCCTCACGGCTTTAAGCTCAGTCTTAATCCGGGGTTTAAACTCCGGATCCTTAACCCACTCAGGAGGGATTTCATAATTACTGTAGTTATGTCTCAAGTGATTTTCCGCATGGATAGTTGGAAACCATACTATAATCGGAAAGTTCTTAGACATGGTAGATGAAGCATAGATTGCACTGGGGTTAAATCCTCCCATAAAATAGTTCATAGTAACAGAGCCAAATAATTTCAGGGCACTTTTCCCCTCCCCGGAGGCAATTATACCGGTGATTGTTGGAAAACTATGGGACTTTAAAACAATCCCTGCTATTTTCCCTTGCTCCTGCTGTATTA
Organism: Deltaproteobacteria bacterium; assembly: GCA_003599365.1. Taxonomy (GTDB): domain Bacteria; phylum Desulfobacterota; class UBA8473; order UBA8473; family UBA8473; genus UBA8473. Next base: position 6,907 of record QZJR01000090.1, read on the forward strand.
ACTCCCTAACGTTGTATTTGCGGGGAAGAATATCAGGTCCTATGTGAAAGTGAAGATCGTATGATCTTTGTATAATCTTGTCTATTTCATCATCACGCATAAAAACTCCCAACCCCTTCCACATTCACAGTTTAGAACATTCGAATTTTGTGCTTGTTTAGGATTTCGATATTAGGATTTAGGATTTAAGTTTGACTTACCACTCTCCCATTCTTTACCACATAAGGGATAATTTCCCGGCTGCTTATCACCCCTCTTTTCGTAGTGGAGCCGGTAATAAGCAGGTCAGCCTGTCTCCCTACATCAACTCCATAATCCAGATTCAATATCTTAGCACCATTCAAAGATGCCATATCAAATATATGCACTACATCCTCGACCCTGCTCATTCTGGTGGCAGTCGCCAAGACATGCATCTCTCTTATCATACTTCCATTGCCCAACGGGTAAAAAATATCCCTTATATTATCGGTACCAATTGCCACATTTACACCGTTTTCAACTAAATCCCTTACCCTCGTTATACTGTTATACGATCGTGAGCCTCTAATCTCAGGGAAACCGGTTATAAGATTACAACTTGGTGTTACTATAACATTAATTCCTGCTTCCTTAACCCTTTTTATTACTCCACTTGCTGTTTTGTTATCAACCTTAGAGAGAGAGATACAATGTGTAGCCGAGACCCTTCCCTCATAGCCTTCATTGATCGTCTTTTCCACTAAATATGGCAGCATGAAATCTTCAGGGTTGTTGGACTCGTCTATTTGGACCTCCAGTTCCACATCATAATTCTTTGCAATTTCAAAGAGAACATCAATATGCTCCTTCTGTTCTTTTTCCGTCTTTTCCACTAAAGGAAGTCCACCAAGCAGATCAGCTCCATCATTTAAGGCTTGTTCCAGCAACTCTCGCGCGCCTTGTTTAAAAACTCCTTCTTGAGGAAAGGCACATATCTCAATATCTACTATATGGACATACTCTTTTCTTAATTCACATATTGCCTTCAAGGGCAAGAGTTCTGCCGTAGGGTCAACATCAACCTGGGTCCTTATAGCAGTAATACCCTCTTTAGCCATCTCCCTTATTACCCTGCCCGCCCTCTCTTTTATTCCTGCAATCGTATAGTTTTCTTTAAACTCCCGTATCAGTCTTCTGTTCTCCTCTAAGGTACCGCCGAACTGAGAAGGTTTCATTTTAGAAAGAAGATCCGCTTTATCGAGATGGGTATGGGAGTTTACAAAACCCGGAATTACAAGGTTATGTTCCGCATTAATCTCTCTGTCCTTTGGCACCGTATCTTTTATATTCCCAATATTCCGGATATTCCCGTCTTTTATACCGATGTCCGCGGATGGGCCATGGTCTTTCAGCCTGGCATTTCTGATGATCAAATCATAAACCATATTTGTCACCTTTTCTTCCATCCTTTAGTTGACCTTCCCCTGAAGAACCACTCTATCTACAGCCTCTTCTTCCTCCAGCATAACCCTTACCACTTCATCCCTGGATGTGGGAAGATTTTTACCAATATAATCTGCCTGAATGGGAAGCTCTCTATGTCCCCTATCCACGAGGACCGCCAACTGGATAACCTCGGCCCGCCCAATGCTCATCAGCCCATCTAAGGCTGCCCTGATACTCCTCCCTGTATTCAATACATCATCTACAAGGACTACCCTTTTACCGGTTATTGAAAACGGTATGTCCGTCTTATGGATTATGGGCTGATTGGAATTAGAGCCGAGATCATCCCTGTAAAGGGTTATGTCCAATACTCCCACAGGGATATCCACACTCTCAATTTGACGGATATACGTAGCGATTCGCCTGGCTATATAAATACCCCTGGTCCGAATTCCAATAAGGACCAGGTTCTTAACCCCCTTGTTTCTCTCCACTATCTCATGGGATATACGGAGCAGTGCCCGTCCCATTTCAGCCTTGTCTATGACTTCTCTCTTTTCTGTATAGCTCACGGCTTGCCTCTCTATAAATTGTGAAAAGGGTTCCAGGATTCCAGGGTTCAAGTGTTTGTTTTCTCCTTATCGCTTTGTAGCGCTCGAATCCTTGACTCCTTGACCCCTCGAATCCTTCTAATCATTGTTAATGAATTAAACTCCCAATCCTTTTCCATCTAAGACTGCTCTCCAGTCCATTCCATGACCAATATATAATAAAGGCATTACCCTTCACCTCTTCCAATTTTACAAACCCCCAATACCGGCTATCATAGCTATGGTCTCTATTATCCCCCATTACAAAAAGAGAGTCTCTGGGAACAACCACCGGACCATAATTGTCCCTCGGCTGGATACCCCTCGGTATAATAGTCTCATCATCATTCACCGCAAAGGGGCAATAATTTGGGGAACCATTAATATAAACCTTTTTGTTTATTATTTCAAGCCTGTCACCTTCTACAGCAACAACCCTCTTTATAAAGTCCTTTTTCTTATCCTCAGGGAAAACAAAAACTATTATATCACCCTTTTGGGGCTTTTTGAAAGAAAGGATTTTGATACCGGTAAAGGGAATTTTTGTACCATAAATAAATTTATTAACCAGGATGTGATCGCCAACCAGTAATGTTTTCTCCATGGAGCCGGAAGGAATCTTAAATGCCTGAACTACAAAGGTTCTTATTATAAGGGCCAGGATAACGGCAATTACAATTGCCTCAACCCATTCTCTGATTATCGTTTTTTGCTTCATCAACTGTCCTTTCCCTAAAAAGGGTTCGAGGATCCCAGGATTCGAGGGTTCGAGTAGGGGCAGGGTTATCCCTGCCCCTACTGGGCAACCACAAGGGATTGCCCCTACTTCAATATTGCCAAAAATGCCTCCTGAGGGATTTCAACCTTTCCAATCTGTTTCATCCTCTTTTTCCCCTCTTTCTGTTTCTCCAACAGCTTTCTTTTCCTTGTGATGTCTCCTCCATAGCATTTTGCAGTAACGTTCTTTCTTAGAGGTCTGATAGTTTCTCTTGCTATGACTTTACTGCCTATGGCGCCCTGGATAACCACTTCAAACATCTGCCGGGGTATCAAATCCTTCATTTTGGCAACCAGACTCTTCGCACGGAAGTAGGCATTCTCCTTATGGGTAATCAATGAAAAAGCATCTACCATATCTCCATTAATGAGTATATCCAGTTTAACCATATCGGATTCGCGAAAATCAAGGTGCTCATAATCAAATGAAGCATATCCACGGCTTGCCGATTTTAATCTATCATAAAAATCAAATAGTATCTCGTTTAAAGGCAGCTCATAGGTTAAAACAACCCTGTCAATGCTAAGATACTTGATCTGTTTCTGGATGCCACGTTTCTCTTCACACAGCTTCAATACAGCCCCTACATAACTATTGGGAAGGTAGATGGTAGCCAGCACATACGGTTCTCTAATAGAAACAAGCTCCTGAAGAGAAGGGAGCTTAGATGGATTCTCTACATTCAATACATGTCCGCCTGTAGTGGTGACCTGGTAAATTACATTAGGTGCAGTGGTTATAAGATTCAATCCATACTCTCTCTCGAGACGTTCCTGAATAATCTCCATATGCAAAAGACCCAAAAATCCACAGCGAAAGCCGAACCCTAGCGCCAGAGACGTTTCCGGTTCATATGAGAAAGAAGCGTCGTTTAGCTGAAGCTTTTCAAGGGCATTCCTGAGCACATCAAATTGAGCCGATGCAATAGGATACAAACCACAAAAGACCATGGGTTTCATGATTCTGAAGCCCGGAAAAGGCATATCAGTAGGGTTTTCTGCATCTGTTATAGTATCGCCCATTCTGGTGTCTTTGACTTCTTTAATCCCTGCTATGACAAAACCCACCTCACCGGCTGAGAGTTCTGAAACCTCTATCATATCGGGTGAAAATATACCAACCCTTGCAACCTCAAATATCTTCTTTGAAGACATCATCTGTATGTTCATCCCCTTCTCTATTGTTCCATCAAATACCCTGATCAATACTATAGCGCCCTGGTAAGGATCAAACCAGGAATCGAAGATCAAAGCCTTTAAAGGAGCCTCTATTCTTCCTCCAGGGGGAGGGATTTTTTGTATAATAGCCTCCAATACTTCCCTGATGCCAATACCCTCTTTGGCACTTATCAGAATAGCGTCATCAGACTCTATACAGATAATATCCTCGATCTCTTCCTTTACCTTGTCCGGATTGGCACTGGGAAGATCTATCTTATTTATAACAGGCAAAACCGTCAGGTTGGAATCATGCGCCATATAGACATTGGCTAAAGTTTGAGCCTCAACTCCCTGAGAGGCATCTATCACCAACACTGCCCCATCACAGGCAGCCAGGCTATGATAGACTTCATAGCTGAAATCTACATGCCCTGGGGTATCAATCAGATTCAAGATATATGTCTCATTATCATCGGCAGTGTAAGGCAGCCTGACCGTCTGGGCCTTAATGGTAATCCCCCTCTCCCTTTCCAGATCCATTTTGTCCAGGAATTGAGGGGTTATTGCCTTTGAACCCATAATACCCGTAATCTCAAGGAATCTATCTGCAAGGGTAGATTTACCATGGTCTATATGGGCGATAATAGAAAAATTCCGTATTCTTCGTTGATCCGTTTTCATCGTAAATCCGATAGGCTATATTATCTTGTTATCTTTGTCAAAGGAAAAAGGGGAAGTAGCTGAAGAGGGAGATATCTTTAGATATATCGAGACTGATGGTGTGGGAAAGATTACAATGGATATTTCTATAGATCATATGACCAATAGAGATTGAGACCTTTTCCACGGGCATACTCTTCCACTTGAGGTGTAACATCGTGGACAACAACTACCTGGCAGATATTATCAGAGGAAACATCTTCTAATTGAGCTGCCCTTTTAACTACCCTTTGAAAGAGATCGATCTCCTGACGAGAGACACTGGTTTTAGCCTCTCCGAGGATTAATATTCTCTGGCTATCTTTCTTCCCCCAGCCATAGATATTTATCTGGAGGTATTGACCCTTTCTCTCTCCTGCTAAGTAACGCCTGAGGAGCCTGCCTTCAACCGCGATCCCTAAATCCCTTTTAAGCAGAGTGGGCAACCCCTTGTAGCTCTGATTTTCCAGGGTATATCCAACAGTATCAGATATATTTTCCAGTCTCTCTCTAGTTTGTCGATGGTCCTCAATTAGCCTGTTAAGGGATATTTCAGTCCTCTCTTGTGCTTGGGCAAGATCCCTCTGGGCCTGGGCTAATTCATTGAGTCTTTCTTCTGTCTTCTTCTGGGCCTGGACTAGATCGCCAACGATCTCTTTCAGTTCGTTGAATTCTTTTTTTGTGACGGTTTGCGTCACCTCATCATAGACTTGTCCGAGTATCTCTGCGATCTTCTGGGCCGCCTGAGGTTCTATATAGTGGCTTAGGTCTTTAAATATGGTTAATGTATTTATCATAGTTACAAAAGTATAATCCACCAAATGGGAATTGTCAATAAAATTCAAATTCCCCCTTCATCCTTCAGCGCCTTTAAACATCTCACAACAGTGACAAAATTGTGTACCAGTGTGCCAAAAATTGTCACTATATAAGATTAATAGGGGCAAGGGCACAGAGTAACATAGGCACAAATCATGTTGTCCTCTGCTTTGTGCCTATGTGCCTTTGTCAGGTACGGGCGGGGTTATTCCCGCACCTGCTTGTTTGTGCCTGCATCATCCACATACTTTAAGAGATTTTTTGGGCATAATATTTGCTTTCTATAATTCCACCATTTTAAAACACTCAACAATCCAGTAAAGGAGGTGAATATTTAGGGTCGTAAGCTGTGAACCGTGAACTTTTTATAAAGGAGGTTTTAAATGTTAAGCAAACTTAGAAAATCTATGAAGAGTGAAAAGGGTTTTACCCTGATCGAGCTGATGATCGTTGTGGCCATTATAGGAATTTTGGCAGCCATAGCTATACCTAACTTTTTGAGCTACCAGAAGAAGGCCGCGCAGTCAGAGGCAAAGACAAACCTGGGTGGCATCAGGACATTACAGGAAGCTTATGCGGCTGACCACGACACCTATGCTACGAGTTTGGATGCACTGGGTTTCTCTACTAAGGGAACGGCCAAGTATTCCTACTATGTTTCAACAGCAAATGCAACTACCTTTGAGGCAGTAGCAGAAGGAAAAACCGGATCCATTTCTGGTGACAAATGGACTATGACCCATGGTGGTACATTGACCGATTTAGACCCTGCTTCATTTACAAACTAATACCATTTTTTCTTTAATTAAGCGGGCAGCAATCCTTTTTATGGGGGAAGCTGTCCGCTTGTTTTTTGGTATCCATACCAATGCCATTGCTTATCTTTATCCTTACATTTCTTCTTTATATTACTACGGCAGCCCCCGGGATCCTTCTTCCTGACAGCCCGGAGTTTGTTGCAGCATCTTTCAGCCTAGGGGTTGCCCATCCACCAGGATACTCTTTTTATCTTCTTTTCGGAAAAGTATTTTCCTTCCTCCCTATCGGAAACCTGGCCTGGCGAATGAACCTCATGTCAGCCCTGTTCGCTTCTCTTGTTGTTATCTGCGTCTATATCTTAGCTAACAGAGTTATTGAGGTTACTTTACCTGAAAAAAAGACGGAAATAATCAATAAGTCTTTTGCCTTTATTGGCGCCCTCATCCTTGCCTTTTCCCATTCATTTTGGCCTTATGCCGTAAACACAGAGGCGTATTCTACAAGCTCTTTTTTATTATCTGTTGCCATTCTTTTGCTGATCCTGTGTGTTTCAACTGAAGAAAAAATCCCGGCAGGCACTGCATTCATAAGCCCATCCGAGAAAAGAGGAAGACGCTTATATTTACTGTCTCTTTTTTCAGGTCTCCTTTTGGCCTTTCATACTGTGAATCTGATATATGCGGCATTATTTGTGGGGTTTGTGGTTGTTACGACAACATACATGGATAGTAAGAAAGAAATAAAGATAGAGAATTTGTTGTTAGCCTTATCCTTTTTCCTCTTAGGACTCTCTGTGCTTTTTTACCTTCCGATAAGGTCAGTTACCTCCCCTTTTATTAATATCGGCGACTCGAGTAAGTGGGAAGATTTTTTTAAAACAGTTACGGGTAAAATCTATATTGGGGAGTTATCTCTATTTTCCATACCCTTCAGGGAAAAAGCGTATAACCTTTTATACTCTGTTAAATCCATAGGGCATCAATTCACCCTTCCTTTGACAGGGATAGGATTGGTTGGTATCTATCTGCTTATCAAAAAAAAGATTATGGTCTTCGTTATGCTCTTATCGGTGGCATTGGCTAACATTCTGTTCTTTTTAAATTATGATTTAGGGGCATCCAGAAACGAGCCTTTCCCTTCTCAGCTTTTTTTGCCTCTTTATATTATATTCTCAGTGTTTTTAAGCGTGGGGCTGGCAGGTATTGCAAAATGGGCAATCTCCAGGGGAAATTTGTCCACTGTTACTAAATTCTCATCTTTATCCTTAGTCATTATTCTACTCATAAGGTTCCCATTTTACGAAAACTATAAAGCAACTGATTCCAGCCGGGACCATTATTTTTATGAATTCGGCAAGAGGAGGGCAGAAGCATTCGAGCCGAATTCTGTTTTCCTCTGCACAAACAGTAAAAACTCACTGTTTTTCCTGTGGTACTTCAACGTCATTGAAAACAGGAGGCTTGATATTGATTCAATGCTGATTAACCCTTTTATAAAAACCTCACTTGAGAAAACCCTGAAAGATCCTAAATTTGAAAATGTCTTAAAAGAGCTGAAGGGGAAAATTTTTAATAACACCATAGAGGTCCGTTCCCGGATAATGGATTCCCTATTAAAGAACTATCTTTCCAGGCTTCCTTTTTATATCAACCATCCTGAAGGATATATCGGCAAGCAATATGTAAGGATACCTGCGGGGAATATATACAGAATTCAGGCAACCCTCCCGGAGGTAATCGTAAAGAATCCGTCTATAGAGAATAGGATTGATGCTGTATATAGCGACAACATCATGTTAATAGGATACAATATGGACAGTCCCTCCGCCCATATTGGAGAAAGCATCAAACTCTCGCTATTCTGGAAAGCTCTTCAAAAAATAGATAAGGATTACAAATTCGTCGTCCTTATAACAGATGAGGACGGAAGGATAATAGGGAAGAAATTCTCTGATCCTTTTAGCCATAAACCTGCTTATGGAATTTATCCAACAAGCAAATGGAGAAATGGTGAAATCATAAAAGACAAAGTGGATATTCTGATACATCTCGGTTTTTCCCCTGGCATCTTTTATATAAATTTAGCGGTTGGCGGTGAAGGAAGAGGTGAGGAATTGCTGCCGATAACATCAGAGGATACTGTAACCGAAGGAAGGTTTGTACAGACAGCGAAGGTTGAGGTGTTACAGGATTATTAGGATAACTTCAGTAGAATGTCCCTTTAAACAGCGCATTCAACAGTGCACTTAAGTGCGCTGTTGTTTCTATGCGCTGCACTGTGTGCTGTTGTCGGTATGAATTGCTATATGTATATAACCTTTATTGTTTCCTTTTTAATTTACCTGGCTACTCTGGCGCCAACTATCATCTTCTCCGACGCTCCTGAGCTGGTGGCTGCCGGTTTTGATTTAGGTATTGCCCATCCACCAGGCTATTCCCTTTATCTCATCCTTTTAAAGCTCTCTTCCTTTATACCCTTTGGAAGCCTCTCATTTAGGGGAAATCTCCTATCCGCTTTTTTTGCATCTTTGACTGTAATAGGGGTATATCTGTTGATAAAAGAGGT
>QZJR01000034.1 GCA_003599365.1 Deltaproteobacteria bacterium
ACCATCCTCAGGCAGGACGGCGTTCCGATCTGTTCAATATCGTCTCCGAATGGAGGTGGATATTATTTAGCCGGAGTTGGATCGGAGCTGGAGGATTATCTTGGCAGGATTCGCCGGCGGGCATTGAAATCGCTCTGGATGGAGTCGAAGGTCAGACGGATCGGGCTGGCGGAGCTGCTGGGGCAGATGCAGATGAATCTGGGACAGAGGACAGGGGACGGAGGACAGGGGGCGGAGAGAAATGGATAGGTATCTGGAAGACAAGGCAGACATTATGCTGAAAAACATTAAGTTTACTGTGGGCAGAATTGATTCGCTGGAAAAAGAGGCAGAGGCGGAGCTCGCTGCGATCAGGAAGAAATACGAACCTGAGCTCGGATTATTGAAAGAGCAGATTGCCGTGTTTGACAAAGAGATCGTCTTCCTGATGAAGCAGAATGCGGGCAGGCTCTTTGACGGCAGGGATAAGATCAGCCTGACAAACGGCATCCTGCTGTATGCCAAGGAGATGAAGGTGAGCCTGGCAAGAGATACGCTGGCTAAAATTGAGGAGCAGGGCTGGGAAGAGGCGATCAAAATCGCAAAATCTATTGACAGGGCGGTGGTGGAGCAGTGGACGGATGAGAGGTTGTTTATGGTCGGCGGCAAAAAGAAGTTGGTGGAGAAATTTGGGTATGATATCAAACAGACGGCTTAAGCCATCTGTTGAAAAGGCGCATTCGGGATAGATATGCTAAACCCTGGTTATAAAGTTATTGCTAAAGAAGAAAAGATGGAATGTGACCCCGGACAGATTTTTATGTGCCCTCATTGTAGGCAGCCTGTCTTAGAAGCAATGGCTGAGAAGTTCAGGACAAAATGCAAAAAGTGTAAACATTGGATATATGGTGAAAAAATAGTTGACAATAATATAAAAACAGGGTAATCGTAAAAATACAATTTTGGAGGCGCCCTGAGCGCCCTAGAACAAAACAGGGTTCATGAAGCCCGCTTTCCGTTGCAAATGCAACGGGGAGCGGGCTTTTTGTTTTTGGGGAAAAGATGCAGATCAAGATTTTTGTGAGTCAAAATTGACCGAAATGCGATGCTGCCAAAAAGCTGGCGGCAGATTTGATTGCCTGTGGGCATGATGTGGAGGTGCACGATATCAGTACCATAGATGGACTGGCAGAGGCATCGTTTTACAGTGTGCATACAACGCCGGGGATTGTGATATGTGAAACGTAAAACTGAAATGTAGGGGCAATCCTTGTGATTGCCCTGACGGAGAAAGAGATGCCATCACGTAAGATTGAGGACTGTGTTCCGGAGCTACAAGAAAAATACTGGCTTTTTAAGGAGAAGATGGCTGAGGCAGGTGTCCCTTTTATGCTGACTTGCACCTATCGTTCCCAAGAAGAACAAAACAATCTCTATGCCCAGGGCCGCACCAAGCCAGGGCAGGTCGTCACGTGGACCAAGCGATCAAGACATATTGACAGGAAGGCATTTGATATCGCCATTTTAACCCCCCTCAGTCCCCCCTTAGATAAGGGGGGAAAAGAAGGGGGGCTATCTCCTACATGGGATGTCAAGGTCAATGTCAACGCAAATGATATCCCTGATTATATTGAGGCAGGGCAGATTGGCGAGAGGGTTGGTCTCACATGGGGCGGGCGATTCAGGAACAGCAAGGGGCAGCCACGCCCTGATTATCCGCATTTTAAGGTGTAGGATATGGGAGGCTACGAATATAACATCATAAACACAGAGGAGGAGAACATGGCAGAAGATAAAAAACTGTATCAGTCAAAAACCGTATGGACAGGGATTGCCGGGCTGGTTACAACAGCCGGGGCATATTTTGCCGGCGAAATGGGGTTGGTATCCGCAATTCAGACGGCGATAACGTGTCTAATCGGCATCTTCCTGAGACAGGGAATGCTGAAAGGCTAACAAACAGGAGCAATAAATGTCTATCGAACAGGTTGCGGCGTTAACCGCATTGGCGGGTTTACTGGAGAGGATTGGCAGCTGGCCGCTAGGACTTATTGTTTTCGTTGTTATTGTCGGCCCCTGGATATTTGCCATGTTCCTGGCCCGCGTCTATCAGAAACGGTTTGATGCTGTGGTGGAAATGCATAAAGATGTGGTTGAAATGTACAAAAACAACGTTAAATTGCTCGAAAAGGATCAGCGTCTGGCAGAGGATTTAAAGGACGTTGTAATCATGAATACGCAGGCAATTACCCGATTGGTGGACAGAATTAACGGTGTATATTCTGTGAGGTGAAAAATGAGTGAAGAAAGGCTGATATTGAAAGGGAAATATCTGGATCTGAAGCAGAAAAGGATTGATTTATCCCTGCAGATCAATACCCAGATTAAGTCGATTAAAAATCTTCTTGCTGCGTCCTCTGTCTCTCCGATTGCCGAGATTGACCTCGAAGGCGTTGCTGCTATGGCGACAGAGGCGCGGGATTTAAAAATGAAATACATGGAAATCTGCCACGACATAGCCAAAATCGAGAAGGATCTGGAGTAGTAGGGGTTCGATTTATCGAACCCGCAATGAGCAATGAGGGACGAGGATGGGTGGTACACATACCAAGATCAGAAAACACAGCAAGGTTGAAGACGAGCTGCCCCCTGAGATACGCAGGGAGGTCAATAGACTGCTTATAGAGGGTGAGACGTACGAGGACATCTCAGACTATCTGAAGGGCAAGGGACACGACATATCACGGTCCAGCATCGGGAGGTACGGGAAGGATTTTCTCAATGAGTATCGAAGGCTTTTAGTCATCGAAGACAAGAGCAAAATCCTGGTCTCCGAGGCAGGCGGCGACGGCATGATACTGGAAGAGGCAGTCGCCAAGAAGATGGCGGCAAAGCTCATGGAGCTGTTGCTTGATGAAGGGATAGACATAAGCAAAACACCGAGGATTATCTCCGATTTTGCGAAGCTGCAATCATCGACAGTTACAAGAGAGAGATTAAAGGGGGATTTTCAGAAGAAAGCGGAAAAAACCGCAGATGATATTGTTAGGTCAGTCAAAAAAGACGGTCTCTCGGAAGAAAAAGCCGAGCAGATCCGGAAGAAAATATTGGGGATTGTATGAACGAAGTGAACCTGAACAATGATTTTGACCAGGCAAGATCCGCTACGGGTATTTTACTGCCTTATCAGGCCCGCTGGGTTGCTGATCAGTCTGCAGTTAAATTCATTGAAAAATCACGTCGTGTGGGTATTTCATGGGCAGAGGCGGCGGATGATACCCTTTACGCCTCAGAGAAGGGTAGCGGCGAAAAGCGTAACGTCTGGTATATCGGCTACACAAAGGACATGGCACTGGAGTTCATCAACGATTGTGCCAACTGGGCTAGAGCATATAACCTGGCAGCCTCTGAAATGGAAGAATACGAGGAGATTGATGAAGAAGAAGTGGGCGGAGTTGTTCAGGAAAAGAAGATTCTGGCATATAAGATCACCCTCGAATCTGGCTGGCGGATCACGGCACTATCCAGCCGACCTACAAACCTGCGTGGTAAGCAGGGCCGTGTGGTTATTGATGAGGCAGCTTTTCATGACGACCTAGCTGGTCTCCTCAAGGCAGCAATGGCATTGCTTATGTGGGGCGGGCAGGTTCGTGTCATCAGTACGCATTTCGGAGATACCAACGAATTCAATTCCGTTATTCAGGACATCAGGGCAGGTAAAAAACCATATAGTTTACACCGTGTAGATTTTGACGATGCCCTGCGGGACGGTCTTTATAAACGGATTTGTGATGTCTTGGGCAGAGAATGGACTGAAGAGGGAGAAGCTATCTGGCGGCAAGGCATGATCGATGCCTACGGTGACGATGCCGAGGAAGAGCTTTTCTGTGTGCCGAGCCAGGGAACGGGGACATTTTTAACCCGGGCACTTATTGAGACCTGCCTTTCTGCGGAGATTCCAGTTGTCCGGTATGAGCAACCCGCATCCTTTGCCGAATTGCCTGATCATATCCGTTATGCCGAGGTCAACGATTGGTGCGAGGAAGTTTTAAAACCGTTGCTGGTGGTTATTGATCCGGAGAGAAACTCAGTAGTTGGAGAGGATTTTGGGAGGACCGGCGATCTGTCCGTTTTTATTCCGTTGATCGAACAGCAGAGCGCCAACTGGAAGGCATTATTTCATCTGGAATTAAGGAACATCCCATTTCAACAGCAGGAACAGATTTTCTACTATATTTGCGACCGCCTAAACCGTTTTCGCTACGGGGCTCTCGATGCCCGTGGAAATGGCCAGTATCTGGCGGAACGTGCAATGCAGCGCTACGGAGCTAACCGTATTGCTCAGGTAATGCTGACGGAACAATGGTACCGGGAAAATATGTACCAGTACAGAGCGGCGTTTGAAGACAAGACCATCTTGCTGGCCAAAGATGCCGACGTAATTGAGGATCACCGGGCGTTCAAGGTTATCCGGGGAGTCGCCAAACTCCCAGACATCAGGGTCAAAGGGAAAGATAACAAAAAACGCCACGGCGACTCGGGGGTAGCCGGGGCAATGGCATGGTTTGCCGTTCATGCCGATTGGGGTGGATGTCCCATGGAATACGAGAGCGTTAGAAAACGGCGTTACGCTGCCGAGCATAATGATTTCGATGCGGAAGAAAAACACCGCTCAGGCGTATTTATTCAGAGAGGGGCGTACTGATGGCGCTTTTATACGATCAGTTCGGCAGAGAGATTCAGGTAAAGAAGCAGCCTGAGACCCGCGAGATTGCAGTCACAACGATCCGCGACCACTGGTCGGGCTATCCGAGCGAAGGTCTCACGCCGCAGAGGTTGAGCTATATATTCAAAGAGGCGGACGGAGGCAATGTTTACCTGCAGGCAGAACTCTTCGAGGAGATGGAAGAGAAGGACACGCATCTATTCTCAGAGTTACAGACACGCAAAAACGCAGTGCTCGGGCTCGACTATGACATCATGCCATATTCTGAGTCTGCCGAAGACAGGAAGATTCGTGACTTTGTCTCTGATTGTATATCCAACCTTTCGGGATTCGAGGATGCTTTGCTGGACATGCTTGACGCCATAGGCAAGGGATACTCCATGCTGGAAATAATGTGGGGCATTGACGGAGCTTCAGCTGTCATCAACGACCTCCAATGGATTCACGCCAAGAAGGCCGTCTTCTACACCCCCCTTTCTTCCCCCCTGACAGGGGGGACAAAGGGGGGGATGTGGGCAAAAAGCTATGAAATGCCCAGGATCATCACCGAAGCAGAGCCTGTAAACGGTGAGCAGATGCCGCCCTGGAAGCTTGTATATCACCGATACAAGGCACGGTCGGGGTACGATACACGGGCGGGGATACTGAGGGTCTGCGCATGGATGTACCTGTTTAAGAATTTTGACATAAAAGACTGGGTTGCCTTTGCCGAGGTCTTCGGGATGCCGCTCCGAATTGGGAAATACGACACCGGCGCATCGAGGGAAGATAAGGACGCCCTGTTTGCAGCCATCCGCTCGCTAGGGTCGGACGCCGCTGGAATCATCTCGAAGAACACCGAGATTGAGTTTATTCATGCTGCCAAAAATACAGGCTCCGACAATGTCTATGCGGCTCTGGCTGATTTCTGCAACAAGGAGATGTCTAAGGCTATTTTAGGCCAGACGGCGACTACCGAAGGGACACCTGGAAAGCTCGGTAATGAAGTCGCCCAGGACAAAGTGCGGCATGATCTGATTAAAGCTGATTCAGAAGCTCTGGCAAAGACCATCCGCTTCCAGATCATTCGCCCTCTGGTGGTATATAATTTCGGACGGGATAAACCTTTGCCCTGGTTTAAGTTTTTATATGAGCCTCCGGAAGACCTGAAGATGCTCTCGGATGTATATAAAAACCTATATGAGATTAACTATCCTCTGACGGTAGCGCACGTGTCAGAGAAGTTTAAAGTCCCTATGCCGGAGAAAGGAGAGGACCTCCTTGACATGGCTAGTAGCAAAGGCAGCCTGATATACGAATATTACATGAAATATGGTGCGGTAACGATAAATGAGGTGCGGGCATATATCGGCCTGCCGCCGGTACCTGGAGGGGATAAACTGGTCACGCCTCAAGAGCAGATCGCAGGGGCTGAATCGCCTCTTTCGATGAAGATATTAAAAGAGCAATCCATAGGTTCACGATTTACACCCGGGCAGCAGGCCATTGAAAGCCTGGCAGATGCAGCAATGGAAGAAGCTCTCAACAGCAAATATAACAGCAAGCTTAAGCTTGCTGTTGAGGGGGGTGCTGTTATAGAGGGCATCACCGAGCCGGTGAAAAAGATGATCGAGGAGTCAAAAGATTTTGACGAGCTGGGAGAGAAGATTCTGTCGGCATATAGCGACATGGATGCAGACGATCTGGAGGATATGTTGCAAAGAGCGATATTCGTGGCGGATATGTGGGGAAGGTACACAGGCAATGAGCAATGAGTGATGAGTGATGAGTGATGAATAACGAGATGTAGGGGTTTGATTTATCAAACCCGCAATGAGGGATGAGCAACGAGTATGCAAATCAGGATGCAAGTTGGTGGAGAGGAGCAGGTACTCTACCTCCTCAGAGACATGTCAAAAAAGATGCCGAATCTTAAACAGCCTCTCATGGATTTCGGGGAGAGGGTGAGGAGACGCATCTCTCAGAGGCTTTCAGGTGCAGTCTTAAAGGAGAGGACAGCCAGGCTCAAAGGGAGTCTGGATGTAACCCCGGACAATAAATCCGTTGTAATCAGCGCAGGGGGGAGAAGCCTAAGAGGAGATGCGGTGCGGTACGCAGGCATCCATGACAAAGGAGGCACAATACGCCCCAAGACTAAGAAGTTTCTGACCATTCCATTCCCTGGCGGACCGGCAGATACCAGAACACCAAAGCGGGCAGCCGATTTCAAGAATACGTTCATAGCAAAAGGGATTATCTTCCAGAAGATCGGCAAGAAAGAGATACGTCCACTGTTCATCCTGAAAAAACAGGTGAAAATACCGGCGAGACCGTATCTGTTTTTTGAAGACAGTGACATCAATTATCTCAGAAAGAGTATACAGGATTATATAATGGGGAGATGGTAATGCCCGATTTGAAACCGATGCCATATAAAGAGGCAGTTGATTTTTTCAAGAAGAGAATAGTGATGTCTCCGTCTGCGTTTGAAAAGATGGCAGAAGGGGCGAACAATGCTGCAAAGGCAAGGGCTTTTACCGTTGCCGGGGTGGCACGGATGGATGTGCTTTCCGACATTCACGGAGCAATGGAGAAGGCGATTGCAGACGGAGAGACCTTCGGGGATTTCAGGAACCGGATCGATGAGATAATGGAGAACCGTGGTTGGAAGGGGCTTGCCCCGCATCGCCTGGAAAATATTTTCCGTACAAATATCCAGACATCGTACATGGCAGGGCGTCATGCACAGATGAAGCAGGTGGCAAAGAGGCGACTGTACTGGCAATACAATGCCGTTAATGACGGACGGACACGGCCGACTCATGCTGCGATGAACGGCAAGGTGTATCCGCATGATCATCCGTTCTGGAACACGTGGTATCCGCCGAACGGATATCGATGCCGGTGTTCGGTGACGTCCATTTCTAAGGCAGAGCTTGAGGAAGAGGGGCTGACGGTTGAAAAGGAAATCCCAAAAGACCCTGTAACAGGGGAAGCATATCGGCCTGATAAGGGGTGGAATTTTAATCCGGCAGAGGATGTATGGAAAGGGATGGCGGAGCAGGTTGCCAAAGATATCCCCAAAGCTGCAACCCCACTGATTCCGTTTTCCGGGGAGAGGCTAAAAAAGTATGGGCTTCAAAGCATTAAAGAGATGGATGCGTCTCGGTTCCCAAAGGCAAAAGAATTACCCGGCTATGAGGATTTGCTAAGGCAGAAAATAGATCCGATTCCTTTCTATAAAAAGGAACTGAAAAAATCACTTGGCATGGAAGGCGAGTCGGCTGTTCTTCCTGCGGCAGACGGCTCATATAGCGTATTTAACGGATTATTGTTCGGGCATCTGGATTGGAAGAACAGGGGCAGATATGTACCGATGATACGAGAGACATACGAGACCCCTGATGAGATATGGCTCAATGTTATGAAGGTCGAAGGGAAAAGCAATCTGCGAAAAAATCACATTAAGTTTTATCGTAGTGATGAAAACCCTTTTGGCATGGTGGTAATACTGGATTTTGAGAAGGGAATATGGAGGACATTAACGGTAATTCCACGAGAAAGGATCAAGAGAATTGATTCTATCCGTGCGGGGGAATGCATCTATTCCAAAAATAAATAACCCAGTCCAGCACCTCTGGCGCTGCTGGGGAACTCGGTGGGGATAAGTCCAGGGCCAACCCACCCAGCTAGGAAAACTATAGCAATTTCAGGAGAGGGTGTCAAGAGAAAATGAAAATCATCGGAATTTTTAAAGAGATGGACGGTGCGCCGGCTGAATTTCAACTGCTGCCATACGGACAAATCGAAATTGAAGGAGAGGATACTGGCATTCTGGATGATGAGGGGATGAGGTCTGTCATTGACGAGTTCCAAAGGCGTGGAAACGATATGGTGATTGATTACGAGCATCAGACACTCAAGGACGTTGAAGCCCCCGCCGCCGGATGGATAAAGAAGCTGGTGGATAAGGGTAAAGACGGCTTATGGGCAGTGGTGGAATGGACGGAGCGCGCTAAAAAATATTTACAGGAGAAAGAGTACCGTTACTTTTCTCCTGTCTTTTGGCTGACAACTAAAGGAAGAAAGGTGGTGAAAATAGAGCATGTAGCATTGACCAATTATCCCAAGATTAACAATCTGAAACCGATTATGGCAAAACTCAGTATAGGTGAAGAGAGAGAAAACAAAAAACTCGAAGAAATACGGAAGGAGGAAAAGATGTTAGAGAAAATTAAGAAACTGTTTGGCTTGGCTGATGATGCCAACGAGGAAAAGATAATTGAGGCAGTGGAGGGAATCATTGCAAAAAACAAGGAATTGGAAACCAGGGAGGAACCCGTCGCATGTAAAGAAGTGATGGACGCCCTTGGCGTGAAGCCAGGTGCAAAGAAGGAAGAGGTTATCGCCGTCGTGGCAGGCATGAAGGTGCCTGGAGACGTGGCAGTGAAGCTGAGCCTGCAGGTTGCGGAATTACAGAAAGAGATCTCCGCCATGAGACAGGAAGGCATGGTCGCGATTGCCCTCAAGGATGGCAAGACGAGTCCGGCAGAGCTCGATGCCTGGGGCAGAGATCTTGCCCTGAAAAATCCTGAGCAGTTCAAGCTGATCATATTGTCAAGACCTGCAGGAAGCGTCATTCCTATTGACAAGATACCGCAGAAAAAAGATACCGGCGGGCCGGCAGAACTCGATGATGTTCAGCGATCTATCAACAAGCTCTGCGGCGTTGATGACGAAACATTTAAAAAATACAACAAATAACTCCCCCTCCTCCCTCGCCCTTGATGGGAGAGGGGTGTCTGCCTGTGCGTGCCAGCACGCAGACAGGGGGAGAGGGTGAAAAAGGAGGAACGAGATGACCGATTTAACGGCTGACAAAAAAATAGAGTACAGAGAGGGTGTGGAACTCTCCATTCCCGTCGATGACGGGGATAAGATTTACGCAGGCGCAAACGTCTGTGTCAATGCTGCAGGCTATGCCATCAAAGGCGGGGACATATCCGGAGCGATATTCATGGGTGTCTCGAGGGAATACGCCGACAACACGAACGGCAATGACGGGGATATCAATGTTCTGGTGATGAGACGCGGCCTCTTCAAGATGGAATTTGCAACCGCCATCTCTCAGGCAAACGTCGGGGATAACGTATTCCTGGCAGACGACAACCTTGTAGATGTTGCCGGTAACGTAACTTACGACATCTTCTGCGGGATCATCGCAGCTTATATGGACACAACGCATGCCTGGGTAGATATAGAACCTGCGATCAAACAGGCGGACGTGGCTTCTCACATCGCCGATCCGACCGCAGCACACGCTGCATCGGCGATATCTATTGCCGACGCCGGTCTCTTTACAGCCCAGACCCAGATGGAGGCTGCGATTCAGGAGATATACCAGAGTCTGCTCACCGCAAAGGGTATAATCCCTATCCCGATGCCGGTTATTACCGAGGCAGGTGTTGCCCTGGCGGCATTTGTTAACGCAGATGACCCACTGCCAGGTTTCTGCGTGACTGCCAAAGGGCTGGGCATACGGTGGAACAACCATGCAACGCCTACTCCGGTAGGAACGAAGGCGATGGTCCCCCCCGATATGGACGTGGCTGCCAATGCGGTATTGCACATATTGGCGGCAAAAACAGGGGCAACGATAGGCGACGCCACGAAGTTTACCATTTCGGCATATAACAACGTGGTAGGTGCCCTGTACGATGCAGACGCCGATTTCGGCGGGGATACGGACGCTATGACAGGTGACGCTACCGCAAAGACGGTGCAGCACGTAACCCTCACATTGTCGCTGGCAAACCTGGCTGCCTATCCGGCTGTGATAGAGCTGACAATACAGCCCAAGGACGGCACGCTCGGGACAGACGATGTGATTATGCTGGCAGCATGGATCGAATACCAGAAAAAACTCTTAACATCATAACAACAGCGGGCGGGACCTGTCTGCGTGCAACGCACAGGCAGAGCCCGCTGTCACAAAGAACAAAAGGAGGACACAAAAATGATCATCAATCAGGCACATATGCAAGGCATATACAAGACCTTCAGCACGATATTCAAAAATGCGTTCGATTCCGTGGCGGCGATGTACACTCTCATCGCCATGACCGTACCGTCTACCGGCAGGAGTGTAGACTACAAATGGCTCGGCGAGTTTCCGCAGATGAAGGAATGGCTCGGCGACAGAGTAGTCAAAGACCTCTCGGCATTCAGCTACACAATCACAAACAAATCGTTCGAGTCCACCATCGGGGTGGATCGGGACGACATAGACGACGACCAGATCGGGGTCTATACACCCATGATCCAGGGTCTGGCACAGGCAGCCAAGGAGCATCCGGACATTCTCGTGTGGGCGCTTCTTGCTGCGGGGTTCACAACTCTCTGCTACGACGGACAGTACTTCATCGACGAAGACCATCCTGTCAACGGAGCGTCCGTCAGCAATGACGGGGGAGGCTCCGGCAATCCCTGGTTCCTGATGGATCTATCCCGGCCGATCAAGCCTATTATCCTTCAGACGCGCAAGAGCCCGCAGTTTGTGGCGTTAGATCAACCTGGCGACCATGAGAATTTCATGCGCAAAAAGTTCCTCTATGGTGTGGACGACCGGAAAAACGTAGGTTATGGACTGTGGCAGCTCGTTTATGGAAGCAAGGACACGCTGAGCGAAGCCAATTATATAACAGGCAGGTCTGCCATGATGGCGTTAAAAAGAGACGACGGCGATGGCAACACCCCTCTCGGCATAAAGCCCACACACCTTATCGTCGGAGGGACAAACGAGAGCGCCGGAAAAGAAATCGTGGAGAAGCAGAACGCATCCGGAGGAGAGAGCAACATCTGGTACAACTCAACAAAGCTGGTGGTCGTGCCCTGGCTGGCGTAAACAAAAAATCAACGTAGGGGCAACCCTTGTGGTTGCCCTGTTGAGAAAGGATAAGACGATGATCAGAATAACGAGCAAGAAAGACGGCTTCAGGCGGTGCGGCATTGCCCATCCGGCGAAGCCCCAGGAATACCCGAACGACAAATTCAGTAAGAAGGAACTGGCAGTGCTCAAGGCAGATCCCATGCTGATAGTTGATGAGATACCTGATGTTTCAGCGGATAGCAGGGGTTTGATTAATCGAACCCCTACAGCCGTTGACCCCATTGTTGAGCCCGCTATTGAGCCCGCTGCTGAGACTGTTATTACAGATGATAAGACAGGCAAAGAAAAGACCAAGAGCAAAAAGGATAAGTAGAGATGGCGTACTGCACACAGGCAAACATACTCGACCGGATCGATGAGGCGACTTTAATTACGCTGACGGACGATGCCGGCGAAGGGGAAGTGGACGACGACAAGGTCACGGCCGCTATCGCCGACGCCGATGCGACGATAGACGCGTACTGCCAGGGTGTTTATACTATTCCGCTTTCTCCTGTGCCTCTGAAGATTACCCAGATCAGCGCGGATATTGCTCTGTATAACCTCTACTCCCGGAGCGACCTTGAAATGCCGGAGGTGCGCAAGGAGAGGAATAAAGAGGCAATCCGTTTCCTGGAAAAGGTGGCAGCGGGGTCAATCAGCCTCGGAGCGTCAACGCCTGCCCCTGCCGATACCAGCAATTCCGCTAGCATCGATTCTAATTCCAGACGATTCACCCGCGACAAAATGACGGGGTTTTAAATGCTTGAGACCATTCAGGAAGACATCATCGCAGAATTGGAGGATATTGAGGGGGTAGCCACCGTCGACGCCTGGCAGGGCGATATAGATGCATTGCTCAAGACGCCGCAGAGATTGCCGTCTCTCCATGTAATTTATAAGGGCGCTGTTTTCGAGCCATTTGAGCAGGCAGGAGAGAATACAACGGCTGCTTTAGACTTTATGATCGTATTGACAACAAAAAATCAGAAAAGCCGGGCAGCAGGATCGGTATCCAGTTACGCCCTCATCGAGGCAGTTCGGGGCAAATTGACAGGACATTGGGTGGATGATTATGACTTTCTACGTCCGGTAACGGAAGACCTGATCATGGCAGAAGGCGGCATCATGGTATACGGTCTGGTATATCGTCTGAGCAACGTGCTCGTCGAAACGGCATAACAAGGAGGAACTATCTATGTACCGGTTAAAGGAAGATCAAGAATCATTTACCATCGTTGAAGGGCCTTTTGCAGGACGGACATTTGCACGTGGAAAACTATATGTGGAAATCCCACCGCAGGAGGCAAAAAAGTTCAAGGAAGTTAAAGAAACCACGCCGGAGGCGGACACTGAAAGACCGTCAAAGCTCTCCGGCAAGAAAGGGGCTGTTATCGATGCCCCGGAAAACAGTGAGGTGACCCCATGACCAGAAGCTATATGGCAACCCACAATCTTATTGCTGTGTCTGCCTATGCTCAGGAGGCGGCAATCAACACGGAGCAGACATTAGACTTGACATTACTTGCTGCCCTGGGCGATGTGGCCAACCTGGAATATCGCAGGGAAAGCAACGAAGATGAAGCGACGGGAAAAGAAGAGCCTGACACCCTGTACGATCTGGGCGCTCTGGCTAATCTGTCCCTCAATTTTGACAAGGCACAGCCTCAGCATTTTGCATTTCTCTGCGCTTATGCCATGGGGGTAATTTCCAGCGCCGCTGCAGGGACAGGACGCCAGCATACCATCACGCCTATTGACGGTGATCTCGATGCCGACCGGTCGATTCCCAGTTTTACCTTTGCCGAGCGCTATGGCAAAACGGTATTAAAGCGTCGGTTTGCATCTGCATTTATCGACTCGATTACAGCGACCTTCGCCCGCGACGCATGGTGCAAAATCGTAGCTGCCTGCAAAGCGACGGGGAAACGGACGGACAATATCACCGAAGAAACGGTCAA
Source organism: Deltaproteobacteria bacterium (assembly GCA_003599365.1). Lineage (GTDB taxonomy): Bacteria > Desulfobacterota > UBA8473 > UBA8473 > UBA8473 > UBA8473. Next base: position 13,574 of record QZJR01000034.1, read on the forward strand.
CTCCTATATCGACGGGACAACGCTGACTCTGGCTGCAAATGGAGTGGAGGGGGCGACGGCTGCGGAGAGGCTGCAGAACGTCCAGCGCATCAGGGTGGAACTGACATCAGGTGTCTGGACGGAAGTCGCACATTCCGCCGTATCCGGAGCTGCCCCAGCTGTGATAACCATCGCCGCTCCAGGCGGGACACATACCCTGAAAGACTTCAAAATACTTTATATCCCCACAGAATCGGGCTGGATGACCTTTCCTTCTCGTGTTAACGAGACGCCGCTGCGTGTCTCCGAGATGACATTAATAGTCGGAGGAACATGGTCGGGCTCGGCTTTTGAAGGCGGCAGGGAATTGCAGGCAGAACTGAAATCTATCGAGTGGACATTAAATAACAACATGGAAATTCAGTTCGTGCCCGGCGCCGGAGGGGCATATGCATCCCGTGCTATCCGCGGAGGCAGAGCACAAAAAATAAAGCTGGACCGTGAATTCCGCGAGTTCATTATGCAGCAGCATATGGAGGATAACGATACCCTTGGACTCTATATCCTGGCAGAGGGAGCAGTCTATGACACGCCGCACAAATACCAGGCGGAGATCATATTCCCTAAGGTTGCGGTGTTAAATGCGCCCCTATCCGTAGACGGAAAACGACTTGCCGAGGCCGGGGATATCCAGGTGTTGGAGGATGACACTTATGGCAGCGTGATCGTGAAAGTGAAGAATCTTCAGACGACATACGCCGCATAAAAGTGGGATAGTAAAAAGTTAAAAGTGAAAGGTAAAAAATCTTTTTACTTTTGCCGTTTAACATTTAACCTTTAGAATTTAACACAGAGGAGATATTAACATGCCAAGAGAATTAAGTGATAAACCGTGCGAAGTGACATTCAACGACCAGATATCAGGCGATAAGATTACTCTCTACTATCGTATGCCGACATCGCAGGAGAAGATAAAATATACCAACGGCTACGTTACCAGAAGAGGAAATAAAATCGTTTCCACGCTGGGAGAATTACGAATGAAAGCCGGGGCAGCAGTTCTCATCGGGTTTAAGACCGGCGCATTTTCCGTTCTGGGCAAAGGTCTGATATCCTCTAAATTAGGGGACGATAATTATGATCCTGACTGGAAAGCCGTGGTAAAACAATATGCCCCTGACGTGATTGAAATGCTGTCCATCCATGTCTTCGAATCGTCACTATTGCGCGACATATCACAGGGGGCCGGAGCGATGGAAGTCCTTCCTGACGAGGAGGATGATTGGGGAGAAGGTGATACAGGGGAGATTCATGAGGCAAAAGAGGATGATGTCTCCCCTTTGTCTTAGACCTGGAGGCGCTCCGCCGCGGTCTCTGTGATGCCATCCAGGAGAGAAAATGTCGGGAGGAGGTCGGCGCTCAGCTGCTTTCATGGACATGCTCTCAATGTGAGAAGAAAAAACAGTCCGATCTCGATGAATACACTATAAAGATGTTCCGTGTCCGGCGATTAAAACTAGCCGGATATCCTTTTGCTGCCAATGACCTGACCCCGGAGGAGTGGAGCGACCTGGGGCTGGTTGAGGAAATGATATGTCAAACGCCAATACCATAGAAATCAGACTGACCGTCAAGGATGACGGCTCTGTGCATATTAAGGAATTTGAAAAGCAGACAGGCACGTCTATCAAAAAGATAGAGGATACTACCACTACATCTACAGGCAAAATGAGCGCTGCGTGGGATAGTCTAAAATCCTCATGGCTGGCTGTAACCGCTGTCGCAGCCACGGTAGGATATGCGATTAAAAAACTGATTGACCTGGGGGAAGAATACGCACAGCGAAACTTCCAGATGAGGGCCACGTTCGGAGAAAATGCCGACGC
>QZJR01000035.1 GCA_003599365.1 Deltaproteobacteria bacterium
ATGGCTGAAGTCAATGTCGTCTTACCATGATCAACATGACCTATTGTACCTATATTAACATGCGGCTTAGTCCTCTCAAACTTCTTCTTTGACATGCCTGTATCCTCCTCCTCAGGAATTTTCTCCTGTCGTACCTATCCCAAAATATTCTCAGCAATGGAAGCTGGAACCGGTTCATAATGAGAAAACTGCATAGTATAAGTGGCCCTGCCTTGTGTAGCCGATCGTAAGTCGGTCGAATAACCAAACATATTAGCCAGTGGCACCCTGCTTTCTATAATCTTCCAGCTTGCCCTAACATTCATATCTAAAACTTTCCCTCTTCTAGAAATAAGATTGCTGACAACATCACCAATAAATTCCTCCGGAACCATTACTTGAACGGCCATAATAGGTTCCAATAAAATCGGCTGGGCCTTCTTTGCCCCTTCTTTAAAACCTATAGAGCCGGCAATCTTAAATGCCAATTCTGATGAATCAACATCATGGTAAGAACCATCATATAGTGTAACCTTTACATCTACTACAGGATATCCACCTAACCCCCCCCTCCCCATAGCCTCGATTACACCTTTTTCTATTGCAGGGATATATTCTTTAGGGATACTCCCCCCTATAATTTTATTAACAAACTCAAAACCTGCCCCCCGTTCTTGAGGCTCTAATTCAAGCCGTACATCTCCATATTGGCCACGTCCTCCGGACTGACGAATAAATTTACCATCTGATTTAACGGATTTAGTAATAGTTTCTTTAAAAGCCACCTGAGGTTTACCAACATTAGCAGCCACCTTAAATTCCCTAAGTAATCTGTCAACAATTATCTCTAAGTGTAACTCACCCATCCCAGAAATAATAGTCTGATTTGTCTCCTCATCTATACGGACATTGAAAGATGGATCTTCTATAGTCAATCTATGAAGTGACTCTGCCAGTTTTTCTTGATCAGCCGTTGTCTTAGGCTCAATTGCAACAGACATCACCGGATCAGGGAACTCAATGGATTCTAAAATTACCGGATCGTTTTTATCACAAAGAGTATCACCTGTAACAGTATTTTTTAAACCAATGGCAACGGCAATGTCCCCTGCATAGACCTCTTTAACTTCCTCCCTTTTGTTGGAATGAACCTTTAAAAGCCTGCCAATCCTCTCCTTCTTGTCCTTAGTAGAATTATATACATATAAACCCTTCTCAATAAACCCAGAATAAACTCTAAAGAAGTATTGCTGACCCACAAATGGATCATTCATAATTTTAAAGACCAAAGCTGAAAAAGGGGCTTTACGGTCTGCCTCTCTTATAACTTCTTCACCATCGGGGTTCATCCCTTTAACTGGCGGAACATCTTTAGGAGAAGGAAGATAATCAACAATACCATCTAATAAAGGTTGGATACCTTTGTTCTTAAATGCCGCACCGCAGAATACAGGAACAAGCTTATTAGCTATAGTTTCACTCCTAATTACTTGATTAAGCTCTTCGTTGGTGATAATTTTCCCTTCCAGGTATTTACTCATTAATATATCATCTTGCTCAGCCACAGACTCAATAAGCTTCTCTCGATATTCCAAAGCAAAATCAGTTAAATCTGGGGGGATATCCTCTTCTTTAAATTCTGCCCCCAGAGTGCTTTCATCATAAACCATGGCCTTCATTTTAATCAGATCAACAACACCCCTGAAGTTTTCCTCCTTGCCAATAGGCAACTGTAGAATTATGGGATTGGCCTGTAGTTTATTTTTCATCATATCGATCACATGGAAAAAATCGGCTCCTACTCTATCCATCTTATTGATAAAGGCAATCCTTGGGATGTGATACTTGTCCGCTTGCCCCCAAACAGTCTCTGATTGGGGTTCAACCCCTCCTACCGAGCAAAATGTAACCACAGCTCCATCTAAAATGCGTAAAGATCTCTCAACCTCTATAGTAAAATCAACATGCCCAGGGGTATCTATAATATTAATCCTATTACTATTCCAGAAACAAGTTGTAGCCGCAGAGGTTATGGTTATGCCTCTCTCTTGTTCCTGCTCCATCCAGTCCATGATGGCTGATCCATCGTGGACTTCACCCATCTTGTAAGAAACACCGGTATAATACAGTATTCTTTCCGTAGTTGTAGTTTTACCTGCGTCTATATGCGCCATAATCCCTATATTTCTTGTATTTTCTAACGGAACTAGTATCGCCAAATTTATGCCAACCTCTAAAACATAAAAAAAAACTTAAATTAAAAATTGAATAGACCAAAAACAACTAACACTCCTTCTATCAATAAGTCTAATCCCAAGATTAAGGATACTTTAACCACACCAATTTGTGAAGATGGGCATTATCTTTACTGGAAAGACCTATGGCCTATTTCTACCAACGGTAATGGGCAAAAGCCTTATTGGCTTCAGCCATCTTATGAGTGTCTTCCTTCTTTTTGAAAGCTGCGCCCCGGCTATTTGCGGCATCAAGAATTTCCGCAGCTAATTTTTCTGCCATTGTTTTTTCTTGTCTTTTTTTAGCGAAATTTATTAACCAGCGTATCCCCAAAGCAACTCGTCGCTCAGATCTAACTTCCATAGGTACCTGGTATGTCGACCCACCAACACGGCGAGATTTAACTTCGATAACTGGCTTAACATTGTCCAAAGCTCTTTGAAAAATCTTGATAGGATCAGACTTTGTTTTCTCCCTAATGATATCAAAGAAGCCGTAGGTTATGGATTCGGCTAAATTCTTTTTCCCCTTCAGCATAATTATATTTATAAACTTTGCTACGTTTATGTCTTTATACTTAGGATCCGGTAAAATATTTCTTTTAGGAACTTCCCTTCTTCTAGGCATCTATATACCCCACAGGTTTTGAATAGCTAAACATTTATTGCTAAAACTTACTTCGGTTTCTTCGCCCCGTATTTAGAACGGCTTCTTCTCCTGTCCACAACTCCTCCAGAATCCAGAGTTCCCCTAATAACATGATATCTAACGCCGGGCAAGTCTTTAACCCTTCCACCTCTAATTAAAATCACAGAGTGTTCTTGAAGGTTATGCCCAACTCCCGGTATATAAGAAGTAACCTCTATACCATTAGTCAGTCTAACCCTCGCTACTTTTCTCAGTGCTGAATTGGGTTTTTTAGGCGTCGAGGTATAAACCCGAGTACAAACACCCCTTTTCTGTGGCGAGTTCCCTAAAGCAGGGGCATCCGTTTTCTTCTTTACCCTTTTACGCCCCTTTCTGACCAATTGGTTTATAGTAGGCACATTAACTCCCTTCTAAAATTGTTAACCATAAAATTGGATATACTCTCAATAATCGCCTTATTTGTCAAGCTTTTTATTTGCTTTTTATTTGCCAACTATTTTTCTTCCACACAAATTTCCTCTCCAGCATTTACAACTTCTGTCTTCAAATCTCTGTATCCTGGGAAACCTGTGCCAGCAGGAATCAATCTACCCATAATCACATTCTCTTTCAAACCTTTCAAACAGTCACATTTCCCCTCGATACTGGCTTGGGTTAACACCTTTGTTGTCTCCTGGAAAGAAGCTGCCGAAATAAAGCTGTCAGTGCTCAACGAAGCCTTGGTGATTCCAAGAAGCAGAGGTTCAGCAATAGCCGGTTTACCTCCTTTTGTCTTTACTTTTTCATTTTCCTCTTCAAACACATACCTCTCCACCTGTTCTCCGATTAGAAAATCTGTATCTCCGACCTCTTTGATCCTAACTCGACGAAGCATCTGTCTGACGATTACCTCGATATGCTTATCGTTTATCTTCACACCTTGGAGACGATAAACCTCTTGTACTTCATCAACCAGATACCTTGCCAGTTCTTTCTCTCCAAGGATATACAGAATATCATGAGGATTCGCCGGGCCATCCATAAGAGGCTCTCCTGCCCTCACTCTGTCCCCTTCATGAACACTTATATGTCTCCCTTTAGAGATCAGGTATTCTTTAGGTTCACCAATTTCCGGAGTAATTATAACCCTTCTCCTCCCTTTGATATCTTTACCAAAGGAAACAATACCATCGATTTCGGATATTACAGCATATTCCTTAGGTTTCCTCGCTTCAAACAACTCAGCAACCCTAGGTAATCCCCCAGTTATATCCTTTGTCTTGGTAGTCTCTCGAGGAATTTTGACAATAACATCCCCAGCATTTACTTGATTCCCTTCGTTTACTATAATATTTGCTTTGACCGGAAGAAGGTATGTTGCCGGGGATTCTGATCCAGGTAACTTCGCAGTACGGCCACTTTCATTTTTAATAGAAATCCTTGGGCGGGCATCAGGGTCCTTTGATTCGATAATCACCTTTCTAGAAAGGCCAGTAACCTCATCTACCTGCTCCTGCATAGTAACACCTTCTATTATATCCCCAAATTTAACAGTCCCAGAAACCTCTGTTAAGATAGGGGTGGTATATGGATCCCATTCTGCAAGCAGCTGTCCTGGCTTTACTGCCTCTTTTTCTTCAATCTTAAGTTTTGCACCATAAATGAGAGAGTACCGCTCTCTTTCTCTTTCATCATTGTCAAGTATCGTAATCATACCGTTACGATTCATTACTACTAAGTTGTTCTCTTTATTCCTAACAGCACTCAAATTTATGAATTTGACCTTTCCTTCAGTCCTTGACTCAAGGGTACTTTGCTCGGCACGCCTACTGGCTGTTCCGCCAATATGGAAGGTTCTCATGGTCAATTGGGTTCCAGGTTCCCCTATGGATTGGGCGGCAATTACCCCCACAGCCTCACCCAGATTGACTTTTTTCCCACGCCCAAGATCCCTGCCATAGCACTCCACACAGATTCCATTACTTAACCGACAGGTTAAAACAGAACGAATCTTTACCCTTTCAATACCAGCTTCTTCAATCTTTTTAGCAAGATTTTCATCAATCTCTTGATTGGCATCTACTAGTATTTTCCCTGTAAAAGGATCTTTTATATTGTCTAAAGCAACTCTACCTAATATTCGATCACTCATTCGTTCAATAATCTCTCCACCTTCTACCAGGGAAGAAACATAGATTCCATCCAGAGTCCCACAATCAGCCTCAGTTATAATAGCATCCTGTGCCACATCTACCAACCTACGAGTAAGATACCCTGAGTTGGCAGTTTTTAAAGCTGTATCAGCAAGACCTTTACGAGCCCCATGGGTGGATATAAAGTATTGTAGAACAGTTAGCCCTTCCCTAAAATTTGCCGTAATCGGTGTTTCGATGATCTCTCCGGATGGTTTTGCCATCAATCCCCTCATACCTGCCAACTGTCGGATTTGCTGTGCACTTCCTCTGGCGCCAGAATCTGCCATCATAAATATGGGATTAAAGCTGGGGATTTCCTTCTTTTTACCATCAGACCCAATTATCTCTTCCGTACCCAACTCATGTAACATATCATCAGCAATCTTCTCCGTAGCCTGCGCCCAGATATCGATTACTTTATTGTACCTTTCACCATCCGTTATAAGTCCTTCGGTATACTGGGTTTCAATCTCACGGACCTCGTTATGTGACTTCTCCAGAAACTCTGCTTTATTGGGAGGAATAAGCATATCATCGATTGAAATAGAAATTCCAGCCTTCGTAGCAAACTGATATCCCAAATCCTTCAATCTATCAGCTAAAATAACGGTCTTCTTGTTACCACATAATCTGTAACACTGGTCGATTAAATTGGCCAGCTCCTTCTTATTCATTACCCTATTAATGGAACTAAAAGGAATCTCATCAGGGACTATTTCCTTTAAAAGAATCCTTCCTACTGTCGTTTCTACCAGTTCTCCATCCATCCTCACCACAATTTTGGCATGGAGGTCTATTTCCGAAGAATCATAGGCTATTCTTACTTCCTCTGGATTAGAAAGCACCTTACCTGAACCTTTAACAAAGTCTTTGTCTCGGGTCATATAGTAGATACCCAAAACAATATCCTGTGTAGGAACAATTATAGGTCTTCCATTGGCAGGGGATAGAATATTGTTTGTGGACATCATCAAAGCCCTTGCTTCAATCCGGCCCTCGATGGATAGCGGGACATGAACGGCCATCTGATCTCCATCAAAATCAGCATTAAAAGCAGCACATACCAACGGATGCAATTGAATGGCTTTACCTTCAATTAAAACCGGTTCAAATGCCTGAATCCCCAGCCTATGTAAAGTTGGTGCCCGGTTTAGAAGAATAGGGTACTCTTTAATTACTTCTTCTAGAATGTCCCACACCTCCGGCGTTTCTTTTTCAACCATCTTCTTTGCACTTTTAATGGTATTAACATACCCTTTTTCATCTAATTTGTTATAAACAAATGGTTTAAAAAGCTCTAACGCCATCTTTTTGGGAAGTCCACATTGGTGCAGCCTTAGTTCTGGACCAATAACAATAACTGAACGGCCAGAGTAATCAACGCGTTTACCCAAGAGATTTTGTCTAAATCTCCCCTGTTTCCCTTTAAGCATGTCACTCAGAGATTTTAAGGGCCTCTTGTTTCTTCCGGTAATGGCCCTTCCTCTTCTTCCATTATCGAACAAAACATCAACGGCTTCCTGAAGCATTCTCTTCTCATTACTAATAATAATCTCTGGGGCATCCAGTTCCAAAAGCCTTTTTAACCTGTTGTTCCTGTTAATAACTCTACGATAGAGATCATTAAGATCTGAGGTGGCAAATCGCCCACCGTCTAACGGAACCAACGGCCTCAAATCAGGTGGGATAACAGGTATGACCTTTAATATCATCCATTCAGGTTTATTACCAGAATTTTTGAAAGATTCTGCTACCCTCAATCGTTTGGCAATCTTCTTTCTCTTTGCCTCCGAGGTAGTACTTTTCATCTCCAGGCGCAACTCTTCGGAAAGCTTACCTATATCTATATTCTTCAATAGTTCCCTGACAGCTTCTGCACCCATACCAGCAGAAAAACCATCCCCATATTCCCTTTTAGCTTTTCGATATCTCTCTTCCGTTAACAATTCTCCTATTTTCAACGGGGTATCATTAGGGTCTATAATAACATAACACTCAAAATATAGAATTTTCTCTATATCTCTCAGAGTCATGTCTAACAAAGCACCCATTCTACTCGGAAGACTCTTTAAAAACCAAATATGGGCAACCGGTGATGCTAGTTCTATATGTCCCAATCTTTCTCGACGAACCTTCGACTGAATAACTTCAACTCCACACTTTTCACAGACAACACCACGATGTTTTAACCTCTTGTATTTTCCACAATTACACTCATAGTCTTTAGTAGGGCCAAAAATCTTGGCACAGAATAAACCATCTCTTTCCGGCTTAAAAGTTCTATAATTAATGGTCTCCGGCTTCTTAACCTCTCCATGTGACCAGCTTCTGATAGTTTCTGGCGAAGTCAAGGATATCCTTATAGAGCTAAAGCTCAATGGGCTTTGGGGGTTTTCAAAAATTCCAAAGGAGTCTTTCACACTCAACCCTCCTGCATTTTAGAAGTTTTGGGTATATAAATCTTCCCCTCTTCAGCACTCTGGGAATCCTTACACACCCCTTGCTCCTCAACTAACTCCACATCCAACGCTAAACTCTGAAGCTCTTTGACCAAGACATTGAATGATTCAGGCAACCCCGAATCCAGAACATTCCCGCCTTTGACTATGGTTTCATAGGTCTTGGTCCTTCCCCACACATCATCAGATTTTACTGTAAGAAACTCCTGTAAACAGTACGTAGCACCATAGGCCTCAAGAGCCCAAACCTCCATCTCTCCCAACCTCTGTCCACCGAACTGAGCCTTTCCTCCAAGCGGTTGTTGAGTGACTAGAGAGTATGGTCCAATAGATCGGGCATGAATCTTATCATCCACTAAGTGGTGTAGTTTCATCATATAGATCATTCCTACAGTCACCTTCTGATCGAAGGCTTCTCCTGTCCTCCCATCAAAAAGTATGGTCTTGCCGGAAACAGGCAATCCAGCTAAGGCAAGGGATTTTTTTACCTCATCTTCCGAGGCTCCATCAAAAACCGGAGAGGCCATATACACTCCATTTCTAAGCTTCTTTGCCAATTCAATTATCTCTTCATCAGAAGCACCATCAATGATTTGATCGAATTCCTTGGATGAATATATCTCCTTGATTTTTGATTTTATTGCATCAACACTGTAGTTTTTCTCAAGATATTCATTTATACAGTTACCTAATCCCTTGGCAGCCCAGCCCAGATGAGTCTCTAAAATCTGCCCAACATTCATCCTTGAAGGAACCCCCAGGGGATTAAGTACTATATCAACTGGAGTCCCATCTTCTAAATAAGGCATGTCTTCCTCCGGCAAAACCCTGGAAAGTACCCCCTTATTTCCATGCCTACCTGCCATCTTGTCACCAACAGACAGCTTCCTCTTGGCCGCAACATTAACTTTTACCATCTTGATGACCCCGGGTGGTAACTCATCACCCTTTGTTATCCGGCTGATCTTCTGTTCAAATACCAATTTCACTAAATCAACCTGCTCATTAAAAACCTCTATGATTCTATCAAGTTCAGACTCAATATCTTTACCGTCAACAATTGAGACATCCCTCCATTTAGCAACAGGGATATTAAGAATATCTCCTTCTGTAATAACCTGTCTTTTCTTTAATAAAACAGTACCTTCCTTATCAACTGTTAATTTCGTAGCAGAGGTTTTCCCAATCAAGAGCTTCTTGATTTTTTGAACAGCACAATCCTTGAGGATACTAATCTCATCTTCCTGGTCGGTTAGTAGTCTTGATACTTCAGAATTCTCAATATATTTTGTCCTCTCATCCTTTTCTACCCCTCGTCTTGAAAATACCTTTGCATTAATTACTGTCCCTTGAACCCCTGGCGGAACCCTTAAAGAAGTATCTTGTACATCTCTAGCCTTTTCACCAAAAATTGCCCTGAGTAATTTTTCTTCAGGTGAGAGTTGAGTCTCTCCCTTTGGTGTAATCTTCCCAACCAAAATGTCTCCAGGTCCGACCTCAGCACCAATACGAATAATTCCACTCTCATCAACATCTTTTAAAGACTCTTCGCCAAGATTAGGTATATCTCTGGTAATTTCTTCTTTTCCCAATTTTGTGTCTCTAGCAACTACCTCAAATTCCTCTATATGAATTGAAGTAAAGCTATCATCCTTTAGGACTTTCTCACTTATCAGAATAGAGTCTTCAAAGTTATAACCACCCCATGGCATAAAGGCTACCAAAACATTATGTCCTAAAGCAAGCTCTCCCATATATGTTGCTGTACCATCTGCAATAATTTCCCCTTTTTTTATTTCATCTCCGACATTCACCAGGGGCTTTTGATTAATACAGGTGTTTTGATTAGAACGTTGATATTTGACAAGATTATAGATATCAATACTACTCTCTAACTCTTTTTCTTTTTCTTTTTCTTTTTCTTTTTCTTTTCCTTTTCCTTCTTCTTCTTTAATCCTGACTACAATGCGAGAGGAATCTACATTTTCAACCACACCATCTCTCTTCGCTATCACAGTCACCCCTGAATCTCTAGCAATGACACTCTCGATACCCGTTCCTATCAAAGGGGCATCTGTACGCATCAGAGGCACTGCTTGTCGCTGCATATTAGAACCCATAAGTGCTCTGTTTGCATCATCATTCTCCAAAAATGGAATCAATGAAGCTGCTACACTAACCAGTTGATTAGGAGAGACATCCATGAAATCAACTTCCTCTGGTGAAATCATAATGAACTCTCCACTCTTACGAGCAGAAATTACCTCCATAACAAATCTTCCGTTTTCATCCAGTAGAGCATTAGCCTGAGCAATAATATGATCATCTTCATCTATTGCAGACAGATACTTGATATTCTTCGTTGCGACTCGATTAGCCACTTCTCTATAAGGGGTTTCGATAAAGCCATATTCATTAACCCTGGCAAAAGTGCTTAAAGAGACAATTAGACCAATATTCGGCCCTTCAGGGGTTTCAATAGGACATATTCTTCCATAATGTGTGGGGTGTACATCTCTGACTTCAAATCCTGCCCGCTCTCTGGTCAAACCACCTGGGCCCAATGCACTGAGCCGCCGTTTATGGGTAACCTCTGACAAAGGATTCGTTTGATCCATGAATTGAGAAAGCTGACTGCTGCCAAAGAATTCTTTAACCACGGCTAAAACAGGTTTAGCATTAATCAGATCATGAGGCATAAGCGTTTCAATTTCTTGCAAACTCATTCTCTCCTTAATAGCCCTTTCCATTCGTACTAAACCAAGTCGGTACTGGTTTTCAACGAGTTCTCCAACCGACTTAACTCTTCTATTCCCCAGGTTATCAATATCGTCTATTGATCCCTTTCCGTTCTTCAACTCCACAAGCACCCTAACAGCTTCCAGAATGTCTTCCCTTTTAAGTGTCCTATGCTTTAAAGGGATATTCGAACCCAACTTATAATTCAGTTTTAATCTACCTACCTCCGATAGATCATAACGCTCAGGATTAAAAAAAAGATTACTAAAAAAGATGGTGGCAGTCTCCACAGTAGGTGGATCACTAGGGCGCAACCTTCGGTAAATCTCAATTATTGCATCTTCGGCGCTAGATATTTTGTCAATAGCCAATGTATTCCGCAACGACAAGTCAATGCTTCCATCGCCGACATGAAGCAAGTCAAATTCCTTTATCCCTCTGGATTTTATCTCCTTAAATTTCTCAAGGGTAAGTTCGTCATTACATTTAAGTACAACTTCCTCTAAATTAGGATCAATTACATCATGGGAACTGATACATCCCAAGATATCTTCAACTCCAGCAGAAATATGCTTTATTCCGGCATCTATCAGCTTGCGAACAACAGTCTGGGTTATTTTCCTACCTTTCTTAATAATTATCTCACCAGTCTCAGGAGATATAATATCGTTTGAGGTTTTAACCCCTACTAAAAGATCAGGTTCCATACTTCTGTAGATCATATTGCCTTCAAGAATGATCCTTTCGGACTTATAATAGTAATTTAACAGATCTTCAGTAGAATAACCCAGAGCTTTAATCAAAATAGTTGCCGGAAATTTTCTTCGTCTATCAATACGTACATAAATTATATCTTTAGGATCAAATTCTAAATCTATCCATGATCCCCGCTGAGGGATGATCCTTGCAGAATAAAGTAACTTACCACTGATATGGGTTTTACCTTTGTCATGATCAAAGAATATTCCTGGGGATCTGTGCAATTGGCTGACTATTACTCTTTCTGTTCCATTGATGACAAAAGTTCCATTATCAGTCATCAATGGAATCTCTCCAAAATAGACCTCCTGTTCTTTAACGTCTCTAATGTTTCGGGTGACTGTTTCATCATCAACATCCCAAACAACAAGCCGCACAGTAACTTTAAGGGGAAGGGCATAAGTCATTCCCCTTTGACGACATTCATCCACCCCATACTTCGGTTCTCCCATATCATAACTCACGAAATCCAGGGATGAAGTCCCATTGAAATCTCTTATTGGAAAAACACTCTTAAACACTTCTTGAAGCCCGATATCCTCACGCTTATCAGGGTTGATATCCTTTTGTAAAAATCTTTCATAAGACCTTTTTTGGATATCTATAAGGTCCGGAATATCAATAATCTTTTGGATCCTTGTAAAATTTTTTCGTATCATACGGGTATTCAATGATACTGAGCGACCCATATTAACTCCTCTCAAGCCGGCAAGCGTCTCGGAATCTATACAACTTATTGAAGTTAAAGGTATTTTTTATTTTGCCCATACAATCGGAAATCGGTTTTATTTTATTTACGACTCCCGAACAATGGTCTATTCAATCTCTACAGTAGCTCCTACTTCTTCTAATTGTTTTTTAATATCCTCAATCTCTGCTTTAAGAACGCCTTCCTTAACAGATTTAGGTGCACTCTCAACCAAGTCCTTAGCTTCTTTTAACCCCAGTCCTGTAAGTGCCCTAACCACTTTAATAACTTGAATTTTTTTATCCCCCACCGCTTTTAGTATTACATTAAACTCAGTTTTTTCTTCAGCGACTGCTTCGGCCGGCACCTGACCGGCGGGCGCAACAGTAACTGGGGCTAAAGCTGAAACACCAAATTTCTCTTGCAATTCTTTTATAAACCCCGAAAGTTCCAGAACTGTCATATTCTCTATAAAATCAATAACATCTTCTTTAGTAACTTTTGCCATATCTTAATCCCCCCTAGTTTAATTTAATTTCAACTGTTATTTTATTTTTTCTTTAATCGCTTCTAGTACACAAATAAATTTTGAGAGTATCCCATTTAAGACCTGTACCAGGCTCGTTTGACTCGAAGCAAATAGAGAAAGCATCTGTGCCAACAGTGCCTCTCTACTTGGGATCTCAGCAAGTAATTTAATATCATCGGCTGTTATAACTTTACCATCTAATACTCCAGATTTAATCTCTAACTTTGGATAATCTTTGCTAAATTTTATTAAAACCTTTGCCGGAGACAGAGGATCATCATAGCTAATAGCAATCGCAGTAGGACCACTAAAATAATCATCCAGTAACTCTAACTCTGTAGACTTAGCGGCAAGTTTTACAATACTATTTTTAACAACTCTATATTCTATTGCTTCGCTTCGAAGCTCACTTCTCAGCCTATTTATTTCCTCTACATTCAGACCGCAATAGTCCGTAAGAATAGCAACCTTTGCTTTTCGAAATTTCCCGTTAAGTTCTGGAATAATTTGTTCTTTCAATTTTCTATTCAACGGTATCCAACCCTCCTTTTTGAGTAGGGATTAAAAACAAAATAAAAACCTCTGGTAGATTCAGAGGCTATGGTAATTGAGGATATTGACTTTATTCCTCTAATCTTACTTTAATCTCCCTCTAACATGGAGAGGGTCGATCTTTATTCCGGGGCCCATGGTTGAAGCAAGGACTACACTACGCAAATACACTCCTTTACTTGAAGGTGGTTTTGCTTTAATTATAACATCGAGAAGTGATATAATATTATCCAATATCTTCTCTAGACTGAAAGAGACCCTTCCAACAGGCACATGAACTATGCCTGTTTTGTCAGCCCTAAAATCAACCTTCCCTGCTCTTAACTCTTTAACCACACGGGCAACATCAAAAGTCACAGTACCAACCTTGGGATTTGGCATTAATCCCCGTGGCCCTAAAATTTTCCCTATCTTTCCAACAAGACTCATCATATCCGGAGTGGCAACAACCTTATCAAACCCTAACCATCCTCCAGCAATTTTATCGATCAAATCCTCAGATCCAACAAAATCAGCACCAGCTTCATTTGCTTCCTTTTCTTTTTCTCCCTTTGCAAAGACCAGAATCGTAACCTCTTTGCCTGTTCCACTAGGTAAAACTACAGTCCCCCTCACCATTTGATCAGGCTTTCTAGGATCGATACCAAGCTTAATGGAAACATCAATCGATTCATCGAATTTGGCATAGGAACTGTCTTTTACAATTTTTATGCCTTCTTCCAGCTCATACTTTTTAGTTGTATCAACTTTTTTTACTGCCTCTAAATATTTTTTCCCTTTTTTTGCCACTTTTTTCTCCAACTTAACACTGTCAGTAATCCTACAATTTATTATCTTGCTAAAAAACTATTCTATTATTTCTAGCCCCATGCTTCTAGCTGTTCCCTCTATAGTCCTAATAGCGCCAGGTAAATCAATTGCATTAAGATCCGGCTGTTTGGTCTTAGCAATCTCCTCTACTTGTTTGCGTGTAACTTTACCAATCTTATCTTTATTGGGTTCCCCAGAACCTTTCACAATTCCAGCTGCTTTTTTCAGTAAAACTGACGCAGGAGGAGTTTTAGTAATGAAACTAAATGACCTGTCGGCATATACGGTAATAACAACTGGGATTATCATACCTTCTTGCTTTTGAGTCTGAGCATTGAAGGACTTACAAAACTCCATTATATTAACTCCATGTTGCCCTAATGCCGGTCCTACCGGAGGAGAGGGTGTTGCTTTACCTGCTGTAACTTGAAGTTTTATAATACCAATAATCCTTTTAGCCATCGACACCCTCCTAGATTAAATCTTTTGGACCTGAAGGAACTCCAGTTCTACCGGCGTAGATCTACCAAAGATACTCACAAAAACCTTTAACTTTCCTTTTTCAGGTTTAACTTCTGCAACAACACCATTGAAATTTGTAAATGGACCGTCAATCACTCTAATGCTATCACCCTCCTCGTATAATACTTTGGGTTTTGGCTTAAGAGTCCCTTCATTCATCTGATTCAATATTTCTTTTATTTCTTCATCCGGAATAGCTACCGGATCGGTTCTTCCACCTATAAAACCTGTAACTTTAGGAGTATTTCTAACAATGTGCCAAGTTTCGTTATTCAATTCCATATTGATTAGTATATATCCCGGGAAAATCTTTCGGTCAGAGGTCTTTTTTTCGCCCTTAACAAGCTCAACAACCTTTTCTGACGGCACAAGAATTTCAGAAAAAAAATCTTCTTTTTTATGTGACTTTATTCGTTCTTCTATAGCCGTCTTAACCTGATTTTCACAGCCCGAATATGTATGAACCACATACCACTTTTTTGCCATTGTTTTAATTGCAACTCACCAGATAAAATCCTAATCAGCCTAAAATAATCCTAACCAGCCTCGATAACCCAATGTCAATAATGCCCAAAAATAGAGCTACGATAATTACAACAACCAAAACAACAGAAGTTGACCCAATAGTTTCTTTTCGAGAAGGCCAACTAACTTTTTTTAACTCAACTTTAACTTCCCTGAGAAACTTAATTGTTTCATTAACCACTTGGAAACCTCTTATGATGGCAGGCCAGGAGGGATTCGAACCCCCATCCCCCGGATTTGGAGTCCGGCGCTCTAGCCATTAGAGCTACTGGCCTACTTAGCCACCTGAAGTAGACTTAACACAATATTTGAAACCCTATAAACAAACCTCTGGTTAATGTTGCCACAAGGAGGCAGGACAAACAAGTAACAATAAGAACAAAAGCTTAAAAAAAATAGAACCACGCTCAGCGTGGCATACCAAAAACACTCCAATAAATAGAAAAGGTAGGTAGCTTATTTGGTTTCCCTATGAAGGGTATGATTACGGCAGAACCTACAATACTTTTTGAGTTCTAATTTATTAGGTGTAGTTCTTTTGTTTTTTGTCGTTGTATAGTTCCTCCTTTTACACTCACCACAAGCAAGGATAATAATCTCTCTCATATCTAAATCTTTTCATTTAATTATTTGACTTTAATTCTTAAATCAAAGCCATTATTTTATTCAACAATATCACTTATCACACCAGCACCCACAGTTCTACCACCTTCACGAATAGCAAACCTCAACTCCTTCTCCATGGCTATCGGAGTTACCAAATCCACAACCAATGATACATTGTCTCCAGGC
>QZJR01000003.1 GCA_003599365.1 Deltaproteobacteria bacterium
AACGCAGATACAACAGCAAGCTTAAGCTTGCTGTTAAACACAAAGAAATCACAGATATTATTCAATAATAAAAGAAAAAAATATCAGTGATGATCAGCGTAGATCGGTGGCTGAGTAGTTAGAGAAAATAAAGATAAATTCGGTAGTCTTTGCTTTTCAAATCAGCCAGAAGACGCACATACGATTTTCCGGCCAAAGTTGTTTCAAATCCAAAGTCACTGCTACGGTTTGCCAGCAAATGAATCTGTTCAATCATCAGTCTCCCTGCCCGAATCGCGGCCTGCTCCGGCGAAAATGGCGATATCCCTTCGGCAATAAGATCGGCATTTGCAAATTCCAGACATTTTACATAATTGGGAAGAAATTCTCTTGCAAAGGTTGTTTTACCCGCGCCATTTGGTCCGGCGACAATGTATACATTTGGGGACATAGACTGTTTCCATTAGCAATGACACATGTGATGGACGGTGTGATGATCGTTCATGCAATACGTGCACAAAGCTGAATATTGCCTTTTTCTCCCCTACGCAATTTCAAAAAGCTGGTTGATCGAGATAAAGCACACCATGAGTTTCCCATAACGCTGTTGATAAGAGGATTTAATATTGGGACTCAGCACGTAATTTTCCCCCTCAGGATATAGAGAGCGAAATACAATAAGATTAGCAGGATCAAAGTGATCGGGATTGATTTTGCATTCAATAGCCTTTGCTTGTTGTCCTTGACCTTTGATAACAAAATCTACCTCTCGTCCGGACTTATCCCTCCAGTAAAGCAAGTTGCGATCATCAACGGCTGTGCGCAGGGTATCAAGCACCAGATGTTCCCACAAAAGACCTCGGTCATCATCCCGAATACTGTCCCAACCCTTGACAAACGTGACAAAACCGGTATCAAAGGCATAGCATTTGGGTCTGCGCGTAATTTCGCGCCGGCCCCCTCCCTGAAATGGAGGGGCTAAGAATACCGCATGGGCAATAATCATGGCTTCCACATGCGCTTTTACAGTATGTCTGCTTAGATCACTTAACCGAGCCAGATTGGTATAATCTATGAGACTTCCACTTTGCCGTAACAACAAATGCAATAACCTCATGAACCCAGTACGGTTGCGGATATTGAAAAGCTCCTGAATGTCACGGGCATAAAAGCTATCCATCCATTCCGAAAAAAAAGCTGCATTCTTCGCTTCCGACAGCAAGGGTTCCGGCAGCCCTCCATGAAGTAACCGACGGTCCAGTTCTTTTATGTTGAAGTTGTCTATACATTCACTCCAGAGCACTGGCGGCAAATAGATCATCTGCTTTCGTCCCGTCAGACTATCGCGAAATTTTTTAGTAGCCGCCAACGTGGAAGAGCCTGTTGCGAGCACTTTAAGATGAGGATACGCATCTGCCGCAATTTTCAATAAACGGCTCGGATCCTCTAAACGGTGGATCTCGTCAAAGATAACGATGGTCCCTTTATCGAGGCTGTCATAGAAAGATTCCGGATCAACTAACCGGCGTACTACCGACGGCAGATCACAATTTTGATAGACTGCTTTGGGAAACATCTGGGCTAAGGTTGTCTTCCCTGCCCTGCGAACTCCGGATAGCCATACAATCGGTCGCTTTTCCCAAGCCTTCTGAATCCGTTGTATCCAAAACATACGCTCAATCATAGGAATCATATTTACCATTTAGCCGTCTAAATGTCAAGTATAAATACGTTCAAAGCCGTCCTTTTTCTTTCAACCCGGGGCTATGGAGTCAAATCTTTCTGTAGTTCTGCTGTCCGCGCTATCTTTCTTGGTGGATATTAGGATATTCCGGAAACTTTTTGTTAGTCTGTATCAGAAGTTGCATTGTAGGGTATTGTGTGGTATTCTCTTATTATGATTTGAGGTCAGACCCGCCTGCCTGTGCAAGCATAGCAGACAGACCGGGTCAGAACCAATTTTGATATATTTATGATACCTACCCCATCCTTTTCAAAGGAGGCAAAAAAATGAGTAAATTCGGAATGACCGTAACAGAGCACCTCTTGAGCCAGCAGAGGCTTCACCCTGATGCTACCGGAGCCTTCACGGTCCTTCTTTCAGAACTGATCGTGGCGGCAAAGATTATTTCAAAAGAGGCGAGAAAGTCTGGTTTGACGGATATTTTAGGATTTACCGGTGACATAAATGTTCAGGGTGAAGCGGTACAAAAGCTGGATGAGTTTGCAAATACTTTGATTATCAGACGAATGTCTCACCTGGGCCAGTTGTGTGCCATGGTATCTGAGGAGAGTGCTGATATTATTGAGATACCAACCAAGTATCAAAAGGGCAATTATATCTTGATCTTCGATCCATTGGACGGTTCATCAAATATTGATGCCAATGTTAACATAGGTACTATATTTTCCATTTACAAGAAGGTTACCCCTGGTGAGCAGGTTGCAAGCGTCGATGTACTTCAACCCGGATACAGACAGGTGGCGGCAGGTTATTTTCTCTATGGTACAAGTACTATGATGGTATATTCAACAGGAGATGGCCTCCATGGGTTTACCCTATACCCTGCTGTCGGTGAGTTCTTGCTTTCCCACGAAAACATCAGAATACCTGAAAAGGGGAGCATATTTAGTGTAAACATGGGTTATTCCAACTATTGGGACGAAAATGTTAAGGCAGTTACAGATCACTTCACAAAGGCAGATCCGGAAAAAGGGTTGCCCTACTCCTTGCGGTATATCGGCTCCCTTGTGGCGGATTTTCATCGCACCTTGCTTTACGGCGGCATATTCATGTATCCTCCTGACGGAAAGGACCCCAAGAAGCCTCATGGCAAGCTGAGACTGACATGTGAGTGTGCACCCCTTGCCATGTTGGTAAAACAGGCAGGCGGTATGGCCACAGATGGAGAAAGAGACATATTGGAGATCGAACCGGAGGAAATCCATCAGCGGGTTCCTCTATATATCGGGTCCACAAAGGACGTGAAAACGGTGATGGAAATATTGAAGAGATAGAGAGGAGTAGGCAGTAAATAATGGAAGGGGAACTCCGCACAGTAATAGAGATGAGTAATGCCGGTATAGTAATCCTGGATGGGGATTATAATATCAGGTTTGCAAATAAGAGCACCTCAGAGTTGACTGGCTATCAGGTTGAAGAGTTCCTGGGAATGAACTTCATGGATATATTCAGCGCTGAGAATAAAAAGGTCATCAAGGATATGTTAGCGGAACATAGGATGGGAGAGAACATACGTTCATGTTCTGAGTTGGAGATTCTAACAGCCCAAGGCAATAGGAAGGAAACAGAAATTTGTATTACAACTACCGGGGATAGCAATGGAACCAGGAAGATATACGCCTATCTCCGAGATATTTCTGAACGGAAGAGGTCTGAAGAGAAATTAAAGATAACCGAAGAGAAATACAGTCTCTTGTTCGAAAGGGTTCAACAGGGTTTGTTCATAAGCAGCAGGGAAGGTAAGTTTATCGACTGCAATCAGGCGATGCTGGATATGTTAGGCTACGAAGACAAAGAGGAGTTTTTGTCCCTTGATATTGCAAGGGATGTGTACGTAAACCCGGAGGATAGAAGGATTTTCCAGGATTTGGTAGAGAGGGATGGTTTTGTCAAGGAATACGAGGTTGAGTTAAAGAGAAAAAATGGGGAGAAGGTTACTATCTTGCTGACGGGCAATATAAAAAGAGATGGAGAGGGGAAAATAGTTGGATATGAGGGGATAAACACCGATATTACGGAGAGAAAAAACATAGAGCATGAACTGAGAAAGGCCAATGATTTTTTTAGGAATCTTATCGACAGCTCGGTAGACGGGATAATTGCCGCCGATATAAAGGGGAATGTAGTAATCTTTAATAAAGGAACTGAGAAACTGCTGAGATATAAGGCGGGAGAGGTGATTGGAAAGCTGCACATAACAGGTCTATATCCCCCCGGTGTTGCCAAAGATATTATGAGAAAGTTAAGAAGCCAGGAATTCGGGGGTGTGGGAAGGTTAGAGACAACTCAGAGCACTCTGGTTGACAGAGATGGAGAACATATACCGATAAATATCTCAGCTGCCATAGTATATGAGGATGGGAAGGAGATAGCGACTGTGGGCATATTCACCGACCTGAGAGAAAAATTGAGGATGGAAAGGGAGCTGCAGGATGCCCAATTACAGCTCCTTCAGTCGGAGAAGATGTCTTCCCTGGGGAAACTGGCTGCCGGTGTTGCCCATGAAATAAACAACCCTCTGGGTGGGATTCTGATATATTCCAACCTCCTTATAGAAGAGATGGAAGATAGTGATCCGAAGAGGGAAGATTTAAAAAGGATAGCCGATGAGGCCACCCGATGCAAAGAGATAGTAAAGAGCCTTCTTGAATTTGCCCGTCAAACCGGACCAAAGATGGAACCTATTGACATTAACCGGGCAATCAACGAGGGTCTCTTCTTCCTGGAAAACCAGGCTGCATTTCTTAATATCGAAATAATAAAAAAACTAGACTTGACACTTCCTCTGATAGAGGGGAATTCCAGTCAATTAAAGCAGGTTTTTATGAACATTATGGTCAATGCTGCTGAGGCTATGGAAGGCAGGGGGGCATTAACCGTAACAACCGCTCTGCAGCCCGAAAACAATTCGGTTTTAATTGAATTTTCAGATACAGGGAAAGGGATACCTCCCGAATATATCTCCAAGATATTTGATCCTTTCTTTACCACAAAAGAGGTTGGAAAGGGAACCGGGCTTGGACTTAGTTTGTCTTACGGGGTTATAGAACAGCACAAGGGGAAAATAGATGTAAAGAGTGAGGTTGGAGGAGGAACCTGTTTTGTCATAGAATTACCTATGGTACATAAAGGTACAGTGTTGGGAGCCAAGTGATGAACCACAATTCCAGGATACTGGTAGTCGATGATGAGAAGGTTATACGAGACAGCTGTTGCCGGGTGTTGTCTAAAGAGGAGTATAAAGTAGAAACCGTTGCTTCTGGAGAGGCTGCTGCCAAAAGAGTCCAGGAGGCTTTTTTCGATTTGATACTCCTTGATTTAAAGATGCCAGGTATGGATGGATTGGAAACCCTCAGATATCTTAAAGAGCAGGACCCAAAGATAGTCGTAGTCATCATTACCGGTTATCCTGATGTTGAAACAGCGGTAAAGGCTATAAAATTGGGGGCATATGATTACATTTCAAAACCCTTTACCCCCCAGGAACTCAGATTGATAGTGGAAAGATCTTTAGAGAGAAGAACCCTCAGCTTAGAAAATGAGTACCTGAGGCAACAGTTGAGATCAAGAAACGAGTCAGAACAAATAATAGGCAACAGCCAGCCCATGCAAAGAGTATATGAAATGGTAAGAAAGATAGCCTCCACAGACAGTACGGCTCTCATAGAGGGTGAAAGCGGGACCGGCAAAGAACTAATTGCTAAGGCAATTCATAATCACAGTTTGAGAAGAGACAATGAGTTTGTTGCTGTAGACTGCGGAGCTTTGGTAGAGACATTACTTGAGAGCGAGCTGTTTGGGCATGTAAAAGGATCGTTTACTGGTGCAACCCAGACAAAACACGGAAGTTTAGAATTGGCAAATGGGGGCACCTTTTTCTTTGATGAGGTGGCGAATCTAAGCCCTAATATGCAATCAAAATTACTTAGAGTGATTCAAGAAAGAGAGATCAAACCCGTTGGAAGCGAGAAGAAAATCCCTATAGATGTAAGGATCATAGCAGCAACCAACCAGGATTTAAGAAAGGCTATAAAAGAAAAAACCTTCAGAGAGGATCTCTTTTACCGTCTAAGTGTTTTTCCAATCCACCTACCACCCTTAAGGGAGAGGAAAGAAGATATTCCGCCACTGGTTCAACACTTTGCAAAAAAGCACAATAAGAAAAAGGGGAAACTTACCATTAACATTGCAGAAGAAACAATGGAGTTGCTAATCACATATCCCTGGCCTGGAAACATAAGGGAATTGGAGAATGCTATAGAGAGGGCATTGATCCTTACTGATGATGGTATAATACTCCCCAGGAACCTGCCCTGGTATATTAGAGAGCAGGGAGAAGACAAGGGATGCGGGGTGTCTAAGGCGCTCGCTACCCTTCAGGAAGTGGAGACGAAGCATATAGAATATGTCCTCAATAAAACAGGGTGGAATAAGTCTAAGACCGCTCATATTTTGGGTATCGACAGGAAAACACTCTATCAAAAAGTAAAAAAATATTCCTTGGCTAGAGACTAATTGAGTAATATTTCCCCACATGTTGCTATATTCCCCACCAGACTTGATCATTTCAGTAAGATGGCGTGTGAACTAACAATAGTCTTTTGTTCTGATTTAAAATATCCACTCCCAAACCATATCTGGGGATAAAATCCCCCTTTTGTCCTATAAGATTTCCTTCTGTAGATACCTATACACTGCTTTCAAAAGAAAATATTGCCGGTATTATCAATGAATTAGGATAGTTACCAAACCCTCCGGCTACCTCGATTTAAAAGTGGTATAGACATTGCTGTATGTTTAAATAAAAAACAGGATGAATAACCGCGACGCAAGGTTCTTCAAAACGGCAAAGAAAGATGAAAAAAAGAGGAGTCGTACTCATCACAGATCCTGACCCAAAAAGCAAAGAACGATTGTACCCGTTCCTCCAAAACGAGGGCTACAACGTGGAGTTGACAGACAGGATCAGTGAATGTATAAGCACGATACAGAATAAGGATATCGGAGTTCTTGTCCTCGATGTAGAAGCCCCAGAAATGAAATGGTACGAAGCAATACCCATCATTAAAGGTGTTAACCCTTCGCTTTCTATTATCATCACTTCATCTCAAAACACGCCTGAATTGGAAGCTCAGATTCGTCGTCAAAAGGTATTCTACTACCACGTAAAATCGTTTGGCATAGAAGAACTGGAATTGGCAGTACGTAATGCCTTAGAACGGTCCGGAAACAAGGAGGAATAATGCATTTTCAAGAACTCTTGGATTCTAAAAAATTCTTGGTAATATCAGAGTTACAGCCGCCAAAAGGTACTGATTTGACTGAATTTTATGATTACGCTGAGAAGATGAGGGGAAGGATCGATGCAATTAACGTCCCTGACCTTCAAAGCGCTGTAATGAGGTTGGGTTCACTATCCGCTTCTTACCTGTTAAAAGAAAAAGGATTTACCCCGATCTGCAATATGACATGTCGTGACAGGAATCGGCTTGCCTTGCAATCCGACTTACTCAATATCTCTGTCCTTGGTATTGAGAACATCGTAATCAGCCGGGGAGAAGATCCTTCCCTGGGAGATCACCCTGGTGCGAAGCCTGTCTTCGACTTAACCCCTCTTGAATTTATTTCTGCGGTCAGGGAGTTACAAAAGGGCTATGATATGGCAAAGAGCGACCTGCATGGAACCCCAAAATTCTGTGTCGGCTCCACGGTCAATTCCAGTGCACAGAGGGGAGCATTAGACCTGGAAATCAAAAAGATGGAAGAAGAGATAAGGGCAGGGGTAGACTTTTTCCTTACAACATCTGTATTCGAATTGGATTTTTTCGAAAATTTTATCAGAAAGATTGAATATCTCAAGGTACCGATCATTGCAGGGATAATGATTCTCAAATCGGTTGGAATGGCCAGATTTATGAATAAACATGTGGAAGATGTCTTTGTCCCGGAGGTCTTAATTGAAAGACTGATGAAATCGGCAGATAAACCAAAGACCAGTGTTGAGATTGCCTCTGAATTGATCAATGGATTGAAACCCCTCTGTCAGGGGGTTCACGTGATCCCATTCGGTTGGGAAGACAAGGTTCCTTCAATTATAGAAAAGGCGGGGTTGTATTGAGCCCAGAGAATCCAGAAGTCGGGAGTCAGGAGTCAGAATGAAAAGACATTTAACAAATCATTCCCTCGACGCTCTAGTTTCCAGGATAGGGAAGACAGACGTACTGGCATGCTATCAGTGTAAGAAATGCTCAGCAGGGTGTCCTGTAACCCCTGATATGGACATTCTTCCCCATCAGGTCATAAGAATGATACAGTTTGGCATGAAGGAGAGGCTACTCAACTCAAAGACAATATGGTTATGCGCCTCCTGTGAAACCTGCACTGCCAGGTGTCCCAATGACGTGGATCTGGCAAAGGTCATGGATGTGTTAAGACAGATGGCAATCAATTCCGGTGAACCCCTGGGTGACAGCCGTGTCCCCTTTTTCCATTCCGCATTCCTTTCCTCTATTCGCAAGAGAGGCAGGATATACGAACTGGAAATGATAGCTAAATACAAATTGAAAACCCGAGAATTCAAAAAGGACGTAAAACTGGGGATTATGATGTTTCTAAAGGGGAAACTCAAACTGTTGTCCCCTAAGATTAAAGGAAAGAAGGAAATCAAGGATATCTTTTCACAGGCAGAGAAGGGAATGACAGGATGAAGCTCTCTTATTACCCCGGTTGTTCACTCCATGGAACAGCGAAAGAGTACGATGAGTCTACCCGTGCCGTGTGTTATCAACTCGGCATTGAGTTGTTTGAATTAGAGGACTGGAATTGTTGCGGTGCCTCATCTGCCCACTGTACTGATGAATTCTTGTCTAATGCCCTCCCTGAGAGGAACCTCAAGATAGCTGCCAAATCCGGTCTGGATCTTCTTGTTCCATGTGCTGCCTGTTACAGCAGGATGATGACGGCAGGAAAAGAAAATCCTTCCCTTAAGCCGACTGTAAAGATCAGAAATCTTCCTGAGTTGTTAAGGGAAGAGGATAATTTTAACAGGATTAGAGAACAGGTTAAAACGCCTCTCGAAGGCTTGAAAATAGCCTGTTATTATGGTTGTCTTTTGACTCGCCCACCAAAGATAACAGAGGTAAAGGACTATGAAAATCCACAAACCATGGATGGTCTGGTAGGTATTTTGGGTGGTGAAACCGTTTCCTGGCCGTACAAAACGGAGTGTTGTGGAGGAAGTCTTGCCATTACACATACTGATATAGTGAAAAGGCTGACAAGGAAGATAATAGAGATGGCTATGGAAGCAGAAGCGGATTGTCTGGTTACGGCGTGTCCCATGTGTCAGGCAAATCTGGATACCAGGCAGGATGAAATAAGCAGAGATGAGGGCAAGGAATACAGCCTGCCCATATTCTATATTACCGAGCTGATAGGACTTGCCATAGATGAGAAGAAATCGGGAAGATGGTGGAAAAGGCATTTTGTTGACCCTATGCCTCTTTTGAATTCAAGGGGCTTAATATAACGGTGAACGTAATGAATAAAGAGGACATAGAGAATTATTCAGCAGCCAACAAAAAGATAGGGGCAGTAATGGTTGTTGGGGGCGGAATTGCGGGAATACAGGCATCCCTTGACCTGGCAAATTCCGGTTACTATGTATACCTGGTGGAAAAATCCCCTTCAATCGGCGGGGTCATGCCCCAACTGGACAAGACGTTTCCAACCAACGATTGCTCCATGTGTATCTTATCCCCAAAGCTGGTGGAATGTGGAAGACATTTCAATATAGAGATACTTACCAATACCCAGGTAGAGGAAGTGCTGGGAGAGGCAGGCAACTTGGAGGTCTCTCTAATCCGAAGCCCCAGGTTTGTGGATGAAGACAAGTGTGTAGGATGCGGAGTCTGCGCAGAGAAGTGTCCGGTAAAGGTCAAGGACAAGTTCAATGAGGGGTTGGGAGAGAGAAAGGCCATATATATTCAATACCCTCAGGCTATACCCCTGGTATATCAAATAGACAAGGACCATTGCCGTTACTTTATTAAAGGGAAATGCAGAATATGTGAGAAGCTCTGCAAAAATGAGGCGGTAAACTTCGAAGATACAGAGAAAAGGTTTACTCTCAAAGTAGGCTCAATAATACTGGCCCCCGGGTTTGAACTCTTTGATCCCCAATTGAAAGGAGAATATGGGTACGGGGTGTACGATAATGTTGTAACGAGCAAACAATTCGAAAGGATACTCAGCGCCTCTGGACCGTCCATGGGCCACCTTGAGAGACCGGGAGACAAAAAAGAACCCAAAAAGATAGGCTTTATCCAGTGTGTTGGTTCCAGAGACTTACAGGCAGGAAAGGGATACTGCTCAAGTGTGTGTTGCATGTATGCCATAAAGGAAGCGGTTGTGGCGAAAGAGCATTCAGGTGAGGTGGAGCCGACTATATTCTTTATGGACATAAGGGCTCATGGAAAGGGGTTTGATGATTATTACAAAAGGGCCGAGGAGGAATATGGAGTTAGATTCATACGGTGCATGGTATCCAAAATCGTAGAGATGCCCCGAACCAAGAACTTGAGAGTAACTTATATAAATGAGGAAGGCAAGCCCGTAGAAGAGGAATTTGATATGATGGTTCTTTCAGGTGGGCTCACGCCATCGGAAGATGCCAGGGCTCTGGGGGAAAGATTGGAAATCCGCCTGAATCAATACGGTTTTTGTGAAACCTCACAATTCTCGCCTCTATCTACATCCAGAGCAGGGATATTCGTAAGTGGTGTATTTCAGGGGCCCAAAGACATCCCGGAGACAGTGGCCCAGGCAAGCGGCAGTGTAGCCTGTGCATCGGGTCTTCTCTCGGAAAGCCGTGGAAGCATGGTGAAAGGAAAAGAATATCCCCTGGAAACAGAAGTAAAGGATATATCCCCAAGGATTGGCGTATTCGTCTGCCATTGCGGTATCAATATAGGAGGGGTTATAGATGTGCCACAGGTAAAGGGATATGCGGAGTCTTTGAGGGATGTGGTCTATGCTGAGGAGGGACTATATGTATGCTCACAGGATTTCCAGGAACTTATGAAGAAGGCCATTTCTGAGCACAATCTTAATCGGGTGGTTGTAGCGTCATGTTCTCCAAGGACCCACGAACCTCTGTTTCAGGAGACATTACGGGAGACAGGATTGAACAAGTACCTTTTTGAGATGGCGAATATCAGAGATCAGTGCAGTTGGGTACATATGAGACAAAAAGAAGATGCCACCAAAAAGGCAAAGGCCCTGGTAAGGATGGCTGTGGAAAATGCAAGACTGATACAGCCTTTAGATGAGCTGTCCCTGGAAATCAAAGATAAAGCCCTGGTGATTGGTGGTGGGCTTTCGGGAATGACGGCTGCTCTGAGTCTGGCAGACCAGGGATATGAGGTTTATCTGGTAGAAAAGGAGGCAAAACTAGGGGGAGTGCTGCATGATGTCTATTACACCCTGGAGGGCGACGATGTTCAATCCCATCTTAGAGAGATTATAGAAAGGGTTGAAGCAAATCCCTCCATTCATATATTCAAGGATACCATGGTGGTTGACTTTAGCGGATATAAAGGAAACTTTGAGATAGGCTTAATGGTTGGACCAGGTATGTTCTACAGAAAGTTAGAACATGGTATTGTTATCGTAGCTACGGGGGGAGAAGAGTACAAGCCGGTGGGAGAATACATGTATGGAGAGGATGAACTGGTTATGACCCAGCTGGAACTGGAGAAAAGAATAGCAAACGGCGCCCCCGAGCTTTCACACATCGATTCCATAGTGATGATTCAATGTGTGGGTTCGAGAACGGAAGAAAGGCCATACTGCAGCAGGGTGTGTTGTTCTGAGGCTGTCAAGAATAGTTTGAAGCTGAAAGAACTGAACCCCAATATGAATATCTGTATCCTTTACAGGGATATAAGATCTTATGGTTTGATGGAAGACTATTATACCCTCGCAAGAAAGAAGGGGGTAAAATTCATAAGGTATGATCTCAACTCAAAACCAGGGGTAACAGTTGAAGATGGGGCTCTGAAAGTAAATATAAAAGACCCTGCCCTGGGAGAAGACCTGTCATTGTCGCCTGACTTAATCGTTTTGAGCAGCGCCATCATACCAAAAGAAAACGATGAATTGGCCACATTGTTAAAGGTTCCTCGAACACAGGAAGGCTTTTTTCTTGAGGCTCATATGAAACTGAGGCCTGTAGATTTCGCGACCGATGGAATATATGTGTGCGGTCTTGCCCATTCACCCAAACTCATCAGTGAGTGCATATCTCAGGCATATGCCGCCTCTGCAAGAGCCAGTACTATCCTTTCCCAGGAAAGGATTCATGTGGGTGGTGTAGTTGCTACAGTAAACGGCGATTTATGTGCCGCATGCCTCACGTGTGTCAGGGTATGCCCTTATGATGTCCCTGTCATAAACGAGGAGGGTTTTGCAGAGATTAATATGGCCAAATGTCAGGGGTGTGGAAGTTGTGCGTCCGAGTGTCCGGCAAAGGCTATAGAGCTCCAACACTTTAGGGATGAACAGATACTGGCAAAATGTAACGCATTATTAGAAGAGGCTGTCTGATGAAGCAGTTTGAACCCATTGTAATTGCCTTTTGTTGCCATTATTGAGCATACTCGGCGGCGGACCTGGCAGGTTCTATGAGATTGAACTATCCTCCCAATGTGAAGATAATAAAGGTCCCATGCACCGGCAAGGTAGATGTAATTCATCTCTTACAGGCATTTGAAAGAGGTGCGGACGGAGTGTATATAGCAGGTTGTTTAGAGGGGGACTGTCATTTCTTACGGGGTAACCTTAGGGCAAGAAAGAGGGTGGAATATACAAAAAGGCTGTTGGATGAGATAGGCATAGGTGGAGAAAGATTACAAATGTATAACATGTCGGCTGCCCAGGGCCCGCGTTTTGCAGAAGTCGCCCGAGAGATGACAGAAAGGATAATGACACTGGGACCAAATCCCATAAGGGCAAAAAACCGTAAACCGTGAATCGTAAACCATTTACCATTCACGATTTACGAAGTTGAGAGGTGAGGGTATGATTGTAGCAGAGAGAAAACCACTGGAACAGATCTCTTCAATGATTGAGAGTAACAGTAAGGTCTTAATTGTTGGCTGCGGGGAGTGTGTTACCGTTTGTTCCGCTGGAGGAAAAAAGGAAGTGGACATCCTGGCTTCTGCCCTTAATATGATAAGAATTAAAGAAAGTAAGCCTATAGAAATAAGGCAGGAGACTTTGGAACGGCAGTGCGATGCAGAATACCTTGAACAGTTGAGGGGATTCATCGGTGAATATGAGGTAGTGATATCCATGGCCTGTGGAGCAGGAGTCCAATTCATGGCAGAGAAATACAAGAATAGTCTTGTATTGCCTGCCCTAAACACCAAGTTTATTGGCGTTACAGAGGAACAGGGGGTTTGGTCTGAGCGATGCCATGCCTGTGGTGATTGCAAACTCCATTTGACAGGGGGGGTCTGTCCCATCGCCAGATGTTCCAAGAGCCTGCTCAATGGTCCTTGTGGTGGTTCAGCAAACGGAAAATGCGAAATCAGTCCTGAGGTGGTCTGCGGCTGGCAGCTCATAATAGAGAGACTGAGTGACCTGGGGCAATTGGAAAAGTATGAAGAAATAATTCCTATAAACGACTGGTCCACCAACAGAGATGGGGGACCTCGTAAGGTTGTGAGAGAGGATTTGAGACTATGAAGTCCGAGAGCAAATTGGAACAGATATTAACCAAAGGGGAATTTGCGGTTACATCGGAATGTGGTCCGCCTAGAGGGGCTGATGCAGAAGTCATCAGAAAAAAGGGAGAGATGTTAAAAGGGTTTGTGGATGGTGTGAATGTCACAGATAACCAGACATCAGTTGTCAGGATGTCCAGTATCTCTTCCTGTGTTATCCTGAAGGAATTGGGGTTAAATCCAATCATGCAGATGGTAACCAGAGACAGGAACAGGATTGCTATCCAGAGCGATATCCTTGGTGCAGCAGCTCTTGGTATCAATAATATACTCTGTTTGACAGGAGACCACCAAAAATTTGGCGACCATGCCTCTGCAAAAAACGTATTTGATATGGATTCTATACAACTTGTCCAGACGGTCAAATTGATGCGGGACGAGGGTAAATTCCTGGGGGGAGAAGAACTGAAAGGAAGCCCTAAGATGTTTATCGGGGCGGCAGAGAACCCCTTTGCAGACCCGTTTGAGATCAGGGTTCCCAGACTGGCAAAGAAGGTAGCCGCCGGTGTAGATTTTATTCAGACTCAGTGTATCTATAATCTCCCGAAATTCGAAAAGTGGATGAAGCTGGTGAGGGATAGGGGTTTACATGAAAGGGTGCATATCTTAGGGGGTGTTACTCCCTTCAAGTCGGTGGGAATGGCAAATTATATGAAAAAATCCGTACCGGGCATGGATGTTCCTGATGAATTAATAGAGAGAATGAAGGCGGCCCCAAAGGAGAAGAAGGCAGAAGAGGGCATTAATATATGTATAGAGACTATTCAAAGGCTGCGAGACATAGAGGGGATTCACGGTGTCCATGTCATGGCAATAGAATGGGAAGAGATGGTGTCAGAGATTGTTAAAAGGGCCGGGCTTTTCCCCAGACCACATATAGAAAGCTAAAGTATGAAACCACAGAGGGCACAGAGGTTTCCTTAATTTAGAGTGCACAGAGGGGAGGAGATAGAATTTTTCATAACATATTGATATTTAATATTTTCTCTGTGTTCTCTGTGGTTAATTTTTGACAATACGGACTAATAGGAAAGGAGGTAAAATAAGATGGGAAAAATGCCTAAAATTTTAGTTGTTGATGATGATCCTGATCTTGTAGAATCGGTTAAAATGATGCTGGAGAATAAGAATTATGAGGTAATCACTGCCTATGATGGAATTGAAGGATTGCAGAAGACTAAGGAAGAGTCACCTGATTTGATTATACTGGACGTGATGATGCCAAATAAAGATGGGTATTCTGTGTGTGCTGAGCTAAAGGCTGACCCTAACTACAATAGTATACCCATAATTCTTCTAACTGCTGTGGTTTCTCATATACCTACTACAACTTATACACAAAGGATGGGTATGGAAATAGAGGCAGATGACTATATTGACAAACCTGTGGAACCTTCTGAATTGGTGAGACGGGTTGATGCCCTATTACGAAAAGGGTGAAAGAGTTTAATGGTTCACGGACAACGGTTCACAGTAAACGGTTAACACCGGAACGCTATGGGGAAAACCATCACATGTTGAAGGATGCAAATATCCTGGTCATAGATGATGAGGCCGTTATAAGAGATGGATGCTCCCGAATATTAACGAAGGAGGGTTGCCGGGTAAAGGGCGTTGAAAACGGAGAGGCAGGTCTTGACCTTATCATCAACAGGGAAGAACCTTTTGACATCCTTTTATTGGATTTGATGATGCCAGGGATCAGTGGCATGGAGGTACTTGATGCTGTACATAGCGT
>QZJR01000086.1 GCA_003599365.1 Deltaproteobacteria bacterium
AGGGAAGAAAAGATCTATGTGTTTAAGGCTAAGGCAACTATCGCTCTGATGGGTGGTGCAGTCCATGTATTCAGGCCAAGGTCTCAGGGTGAAGGTTTTGGAAGATCATGGATGCCGCCCTTTGTTAGCGGATCAGTGTATGCCCTTGTACTCCAGGCAGGTGGTGAGCTTACACAAATGGACGTGACATTTGTACCTCCGAGGTTCAAGGATTCCTATGGTCCTGTGGGCACATTCTTTCTGCTTTTTAAGACACCGGCAACAAATGGCTACGATGGGGCATACGTTGGTGGATATCCGGAAGAGTTAAAGGCGTGGGAACCTTATGCCAGTGCTAAACCCTGTCCGACTCCTATAAGAAACTATGAGATGATACTATGCGCGAAGGAAGGCAAAACACCATTCCTCATGCACACGAATAGAGTAGCAGAAAGGCTTAAGAGTGAGATAACAGATCCAAAAGCACTGAAGAAGGCGTTAAGAGAGTATGAAAACGAAGCATGGGAAGACTTCCTCGACATGACAATCGCAGGCGCCACAAACTGGGCTGCCCATAATGTTGACCCATTGGAAAAAGAGATGGAGCTTCAGTTGTCCGATACCGTCTTTATAGGTTCGCATGCCTGCTCTTGTGGTTCCTGGACCTGTGGCGCTGAAGATCTGATGCCAAAAGAATACGTTGATTCATTCCCTGAACAGTATAACTGTATGACCACTGTCAAGGGTCTATTTACGGCAGGTTGCGGAGTAGGTGCATGTGCGCATAAGTTTTCGAGTGGCTCGCACGTACAGGGAAGGATTGCAGCAAAGTCAGCATTGAAGTATGTCAATGACAAGAAGGGCTATACGCCAACGCTGTCCGATGCTACTGTCAGCAAATTCAAGGAAACAATATTGAAACCAATGTCCGTCTATGATGAACAATGCGCATATACAACGAGTGATGATGTGAATCCTAATTATATCTCCCCGCACAATTTCCTGTTCAGGCTGCAGAAGATAATGGGAGAATACGTTGGTGGATGGGAAACCTTGTATGGAACAAATGACAAGCTGCTCGAGATCGCCCTCTGGAAGTTGGCATTCTGCAAAGAGGATATAGAGAAACTTGCCGCTAAAGACCTTCATGAGCTAATGAGGGCCTGGGAGACTGTCCACAGGTACTATGTCGGTGAGGCATGTGCAAGGACAAGGCTTGCCAGGAAAGAGTCAAGATGGCCTGGGTACTACTATAAGTTCGATTACCTGAAACTGGATGAAAGTGAGAAGCATTTTGTAAATGTGAAGTACGATATGGATAAGAACGAATGGAGCGTACTTGAAAGGCCAATGATCCCTATCATTTAAGCCGGATGTATCAATGGGGGCGACTGTAAGGTCGCCCCTACATTTTATTAGAAAATGGCCTATGAATGAAGAGTATGCTGAAGAAACGCCAAGCACTATCCCTCGAAAGCAGATTCAGATTCTCATGTCACAATGAGATTTCCTGTTTTAACACCTGTTGCGCTGATATAAATATCTTTCTTATGCCTTATGATATCCTGAGGATGAGGAGGGCTACGGGGTTGTCTTCGGGAGAATTTTTAAAGGAATACACCATTCCGTTATTGGCAGAGGAGGGATTGCCTTTAGTAGTGCTTAAGATGATGGATGATAAAAACAAGATCTGTCCTTTTGTTACATCTGATGGATGTAAGGTATACCAGGACAGGCCATGGTCGTGCAGGATGTATCCCGTATTTCCCTCTTCTTCAGGAGAAGAAGGGTTTATTATAAAAGAAGGGGACTCATGTCTTGGATGTAAAGAGGAAAAATTGTGGACGATAGAAGGGTGGAAGAAGGATCAGGGGATCGATATATATGATAAAATGAACGAATCTTATGAGGAGATCACCCTGCATGATTACTTTCTGAAGGGGAATAAACTTGATCCTGAAAAGTCGAAGATGCTTTATATGGCCTGTTACGACCTGGATGAGTTTAAGAGGTTTCTTTTTGAAACAAGATTCTTTGATGTCTATGATGTGGAAAAAGGAATTATTGAAAGGGTAAGAGAAGACGAGGAAGAACTCCTGAGTTTTGGATATAAATGGGTAAGATTCAATCTCTTCGGGGAGGATACATTAAGACTCAAAGATAAGGTATTTGATAAGATACTACAGGCTAAAAGGAAAGAATAACTTTGAAGAGTAAGACAGAAAGGATTAATCCATGTTAATGGATATGGGTGCCGTAGAACCTGTTAAGCGCACAAAGGATTCTAAGTTCAATTTCGTATGTCATAGTGATATGAGTTGTTATACCGGATGTTGCAGCCGTTCAAGTATAATTCTTACCCCCTATGACGTAGTAAGGATAAAGAATAGGTTGGGAATCTCTTCAGGAGATTTCCTTGAAAAATACACCTACACCTATATTGATGAAGTGAACTCACATCCTTACGCAGTTCTTAAAGTGATGGATGGCGATAAAGAGGGATGTCCGTTTGTTACACCAGAGGGATGCAGTATTTATGAAGACCGGCCTTCTAACTGTCGCTATTATCCTGTCGGTCAAGGTATCATGATAATTGCCTCAGACGAAGGATCGGTAAATGAGGAATTCTACTTCTTTATAAGAGATCCGAATTGTCTTGGTTATCAGGGAAACAGAGAGTGGACGATAGAGAGTTGGAGGATTGAACAGGGGGCTGACCTCTATGATGAGATGAACAGGGAGTGGAAGGAGATCCAGTTGAGGAGAAACACATCTGATCAGTCCAAACTCGAGTCAAATAAACAGGCCATGCTTTATATGGCAAGTTATGATGTAGATAAGTTCAAAAAATTTGTTTTTGAGAGCAGATTTCTCGATATCCTTGAGATTGATAAGGAGGAGGTCGAAAAGATAAAGATTGATGAAATAGCACTGATGAAGTTTGGATTCAAATACCTGAAATTTATCCTTATGCTTGAGAACAAGTTGAAAGTAAAGGAAGAATATAAAAATAATCACATAAATTCTTAAGTTAGGAGGGACACGGTGGATAGAGAAGTTTTTGATAAAGGTATTCTTGTTATCGGAGGGGGGATCAGTGGGCTTACCACGGCTCTTGAAGCTGCGGAAACGGGATACAGGGTCATCCTCATAGAAAAAGAGGCTTTTCTGGGGGGAAGGGTAGCCAGACTGAATAAGTACTATACGAAACTCTGTCCTCCAAGCTGTGGACTGGAGATTAACTTCAAGAGGATAAAGCGTAACCCAAATCTTCAATACTTTACGCAGGCAGAGGTAGAATCGGTTTCAGGCGAGGAAGGGAACTATAATGTAGCAATCAAAGTAAATCCCAGGTATGTTAACGATAACTGTACTGCCTGCGGAGAATGTGAGAAGGTCTGTGTTACAGAAATCGAAAATGATTTTAACCTGGGGATGGACAAGACCAAAGCTGCCTATATTCCCTACCAATTGGCTTTCCCTTTAAAATATGTTTTAGCTCCAGAGATTATTGGAACAGATGAGGCGAAGAGGTGTTTAGAGGCGTGTAAGTATAATGCTATCGATTTAGAGATGCAGCCCGAGACCATCAATGTCAAGGTTGGTTCTATAGTTGTTACTACCGGCTGGAAACCGTATGACGCTGTAAAGATAGACAATCTGGGCTTTGGGAAATACGAAAATGTAATAACCAATGTTATGATGGAAAGATTGGCAGCTCCAAACGGACCTACAAATGGAAAGATATTACGCCCATCTGATGGTAAAGAGGTCAAGAATGTCATATTTGCACAGTGTGCCGGATCAAGGGATGAGAATCATCTGCCGTACTGTTCAGCCGTATGCTGTTTGGCATCTCTGAAACAGGCTACATATGTACGGGAGCAGGATCAGGAATCAAAGGTTACCATTTTTTATATAGATGTAAGGGCAATCGGAAGGTATGAGGATTTCTATACAAAGGTTCAGAGTGACGAGAATGTTTCACTTATAAAGGGAAAGGTGGCAAAGGTTGAAGAAGACCCTGTTACCAAAGACCCGATAGTGGAAGTTGAAGATACCATGTCAGGTGAGAAGATCAGGGCGAAAGCCGACCTGGTTGTTTTGGCCACAGGAATAGTTCCAAATATGTCGGACAATAAGATCCCGGTGGATATAACATGCGACGATTTCGGATTTACAGTCTCCGATCCATCTAAGACAGGTATATATG
The DNA here is from genome assembly GCA_003599365.1 of Deltaproteobacteria bacterium. GTDB lineage: Bacteria > Desulfobacterota > UBA8473 > UBA8473 > UBA8473 > UBA8473. The sequence goes on from QZJR01000086.1 coordinate 4,193, forward strand.
CAGCCGGTTGTGCCAAGAGACCCATAGGGGTTGCTGGGGCGGTTCAAGATGCAACAGGGGCAGCCCTGAAGGCCATTCAAAGTACTTTAAGGAGGTAACCAATGGATAAGAAAATCGGGGTTTACATATGCAGTGGTTGTGAGATTGGGGAATCTCTTGACATAGAAGCTCTAGCCGGTCTGGCAAGTTCTGAATACAAAGTTCCGGTATGCAAGAACCACCCCATGTTATGTGGAGAAGAGGGTTCTTCCCTTATAAGAGCCGATATAGAGAAAGAGGGAGTTACTACTGTTGTAATTGCCGCCTGTTCGCCAAGAGAAAAGACCGATGTCTTCTCCTACGATCCCACGGCCATTAGTATGGAGAGAATTAACCTGAGAGAACATGTTGTATGGTGTCATCCTCCAAATGATGAAGATACTCAGATGCTGGCGGAAGACTACATGAGGATGGGGATTGCCAGGGCACAAAAGATGGCACCTCTTGAGCCCTTCAGTGAAGAGATAGACAAGACGGTTCTGGTGGTAGGTGGTGGAATAACAGGTATAACATCGGCACTTGATGCAGCCAGGGCCGGGAAAGATGTAGTTCTCGTTGAAAAGGGGGCTGAGCTTGGCGGATGGATGGCCAAGCTATGGAAACAGTATCCTAAAACTCCTCCATACCTTGAACTTCAGGAGACGGGGATTGATTCAAAGATCAAAGAGGTAAAGTCAAATACGAAGATTAAGATATATACCGGCGCCAATATAGAGAAGACGGAAGGCGCTCCCGGTCTATTCGATGTTACTATAAGCTACGATGGAAAGTCTGAAACAGTAAGGGTAGGAGCGATAGTTGAGGCTACCGGTTGGCAGCCTTACGATGCCAAAAAACTCGGACATCTTGGTTTTGGTAAGAGCCCCGATGTGGTAACGAATATCATGATAGAGGAGATGGCAAAAAAAGGTAAATTCGTCCGTCCATCGGATGGAAAAGAGGCAAAAAGTGTGGCATTTATCCAGTGTGCAGGGTCAAGAGACAGCAATCACCTGCCGTATTGTTCCACCTATTGTTGTCTTACTTCACTCAAACAAGCCGCATATATAAGGGAACAGGACAGTGATACAAAGGTTTATATACTCTACAAAGACATGAGAACCCCTGCTCAATTTGAACTCTTTTATAAAAAGGTACAGGAAGATGCCGGCATTTTCCTGACAAAGGGTGAAGTGGTAGGGGTTTCGGAAGACTCCGATAAGAGTCTTATAATAGATGTGGACAACACCCTGCTTGGCGATAGTATACAGATAAAGGCAGATATGGTTGTCCTGGCAACCGGTATGGTCCCATCCGCAGGGATACAGGTGAAAGACTTACCGTTGGAAGAACCTGAAGGGACTACTGATGAGAAGAAGAAAGAAGAAGAGGTGCCGAAAGATTTCATAATACCATCGGATATCTTAAATCTGAAATACAGACAAGGGCCGGAACTTCCAAGTTTGAAATACGGATTTCCTGACTCCCATTATATATGTTTCCCGTATGAGACACGGAGGACGGGTATCTATGCTGCCGGATGTGTAAGGCAGCCTATGGATGGTGCTGCCTGTACGGATGATGCAGCAGGTGCTGTATTGAAGGCTATCCAGTGTGTTGAACTTACTGCCCAGGGTAAAGCAGTTCATCCAAGAGCAGGGGATATGAGCTATCCCGAATTGTATCTGTCCAGATGTACCCAGTGCAAGAGGTGTACTGAAGAATGTCCTTTCGGTATGTATAACGAAGACGAAAAGGGTAACCCCTTACCGAACCCGACCAGGTGTCGAAGGTGTGGTATCTGCATGGGGTCATGTCCTGAGAGGATAATTTCCTTTAAGGATTATTCAGTGGATATTATCGGGTCTATGGTTAAGGCCATAGATGTCCCGGAAGAGGATGAGGAAAAACCGAGGGTCGTCGCCTTTCTATGTGAAAACGATGCCTATCCTTCCCTGGATATTGTAGGTCGGAAGCGCATGACCTACAGTCCTTATGTGAGGGTTATACCATTGAGATGTTTAGGCAATGTTAATCTCGTATGGATTGCCGATGCCCTCTCCAGCGGTATAGATGGGGTTATCCTGATAGGTTGTAAACACGGTGATGATTATCAATGTCATTACATTAAGGGAAGCGAACTGGCAAGCATCAGGATGGGGAAGATTAAAGAGACGCTGGACAGGCTTCGCCTTGAATCTGACAGGGTGCGGATACTAGAACTGTCTATTGATGAATATGCTCAGTTGCCGGGGATCTTTGATGATTTTATGGAAACGATAGATAAGGTCGGTCCAAACCCATATAAGGATATGTAATCTGTTGGACAAAAGGGAAAGTGTGAAAGGTGAGGGGGATTGGCTTTTTAACTTAAAACTCCGTTGAGGTGAAAAAATGGCAGATAGACAACTCATAGAACCGGATATGGATTTTGTCAAAAAGGTAGTAGGCTTTGGGGGGGACACACTAAAGAAGTGTTTTCAATGTGCAACATGCTCCGTTGTGTGTAAACTATCCCCTGAGAAGAACCCTTTCCCCAGAAAAGAGATGATATGGGCTTCCTGGGGCTTAAAAGACAGGCTTGTGACCGACCCCGATGTATGGCTCTGCCATCAGTGTAATGACTGTTCTATTTATTGTCCAAGAGGAGCAAAGCCTGGAGATGCTTTGGCGGCAATTAGAAACTATAGCTTTATGCACTATGCTTCTCCAGGATTTTTGGGCAAGGCCTTGAGCCAGGGAAGGTATTTGCCCCTTCTATTGGCATTTCCCATTGTTTTGTTTCTCTTTTTGCTGGGGATTACCGGTCATCTGAATATACCCGAGGGAGAGATTGTTTTTAAAAAGTTTGTCCCCCATACAATAGTTGATCCTGTTTTCATCCTCGTCTCTATCTTGGTTTTCATATCTATTGCGGTAGGGGTCAAAAGATTCTGGAAAGGTATGATGAATGGTGTCCACCCCAGTGAATCTCGAAATCTATCCTTATTGGATTTTGTAAAGTCTCATGTGATTCCGGTCCTCGTTGACGTTTTTAAACATTCAAAATTCAAGGATTGTGAAGAAAACAGGCCCAGATATTTTGCCCATCTCATGATCTTTTACGGGTTCATAGCCCTGGCAATAGTGACGGGGATCGTATTTATTGGCATATACTTACTTGGACTCCATGAGATGCTGCCTCTAAACCAGTTAAATCCCATAAAACTCCTGGCAAACCTGGGCGCTGTTGCTCTCTTTATAGGTTGTACAATCGTAATATCCAATAGACTCAAGGCAGAAGAGGATAAGAGCAGAAGTACATACCTTGACTGGGTATTTATCATAATGGTATATCTGGTAGCCATCTCGGGGATACTTACGGAAGTTACAAGATTGTTAGATGTTGCTGTCTTAGCTTATCCTTTTTATTTTGTTCATCTTGTCTTAGTGTTTTATCTTATAGCCTACCTGCCATTCTCAAAATTTGCCCATTTTATTTACCGAACTGTGGCGTTGGTTTATTCCAGTTATTCGGGTAGAGAGAAGTAATTGTTACGAATGCATCCACTGCCGTATGCGAGGCACGACTTTTGATAGCCAGTCGTTTGATATCCTCAGTCTTATGAAATGTTTGAAAAGACTGTCTGTCAATTGAAGAACCCTGTTATAGAGGTATACCTTTTCAATCACAGCCCCTTCCATATCCTTTCGGGACTCTACGTGTCCTGATTGGGGTACCTTGAGACCTGATACGCTCAAACCCTCTCCTTTGACCGTAAAATTCGATTCAAAGTCATTGCCTTTATAGACAAGATTGATCTCTGTGACAACAGCCCCCTTTCTCAGGGCCATGATACCTTCTTCCAAGCCTGCATCATCCCCTTGTATAGTGATGCTTTCCAACACCTCTTTCCGCAAATTTTCAAGGACAATACGATTCCCAATCTCAAGGGACATGGGCTCCTGTACTATTTCATTTATTGTATTCTGTTCGTTTTCGATGAGAAACCATAACCACGTCAGAAACTCATAACCCAAAAATTTGTAACGGTTGTAGGCTACAGAAATATCAAGCATTGTTTACCCCGTGAAGTTTGTAGGAGAAAGTTTTTCCAGATTGTCACGTTCAGGATCGGAAAGACCCATTGTAAGATCAGCTATTGTAAATGGGAACAGTCTGATAAGGGAGAGTTGGAAAGACTGTGAAAACAGTGTTTCCAACTCTTCATTGGCGGATTTCAGATTTGAAAAAAAACACAAAGAAGACGAATCATAGTCCCATATCAAATCATATAAATGGGGTGTGGATGGAATACGCAGCATAAGGGTATCTGTGACATGGTCTTTAATCATCTTCTTTTCATCGCGTGTTAAAAACTGTCTTCCGCTTTCAGCGAGCCGTTTAGCTGACTCTATGGCATAATGTTTTCTGATTATCTTTTGGGGTATTGCCTTTTTGTCTATCCTTAGGGAAAAGACCATGTGAGTACCGATTACAAAGGAAGAGCCCCTGAAATCAGGCATAAAAGGATTCTCAAAAGATGTCCATCCTACTTTCTTTTCTGAAATGTCTTCATCAACATCTTTGATCACATTTTCTTTGAGACCCTTAGCGATTGTGTCAAGAATAGGATCTTCAAGCTTCCCTTCGACCTTGTAACGGGTTACAGATACAGTAGACGACAACAGACCCATATATTCTTTCCACCTTTCAATGATTTAAGATGTCAATACTTCTATCACGGTCTTTTTCTCTTTGCAAGATATAACTTATTTCATTACTATCCAGGTCGTTTAGGCCGAAGGCTGTAGCTCCTACAGCCTATCCACCTGAGCAGTTAGTTTGGCTTGACGGATTCCCCCTTTCTTGTTATGTATATCTTACTACATAAATTCCCTCCTGTGAAAACAGGTATCAACAATTGGCTTTTGAAACAAGAGGTAAATGATCCCCTTAAAGGATGAAAATCCCTCCAGCACTATCCCCTTTATCAATATCGCTCTTGTCTTAGCCAACATTTATGTCTTCATCTATCAAAACTTTTTTGTACCGGGAGGGAGTAGCCCTCTCTTTTTTCGATTGGGTACTGTCCCCTACGAATTTACCCATTTTGTAGACATTCCTCCTCGATCCTTAGTCCCTGTGCCCTTGACTATTTTTACAGCAATGTTCATGCACGGTGGCTGGATTCACCTCATAAGCAATATGCTTTTCCTGTGGGTTTTTGGTAATAATGTTGAGGATGTGCTCGGTCATATTAAATATCTGTTTTTCTATATGGTATGCGGGGTTCTTGCGTCTTTCCTTCACATATTCACCAATATCAATTCCCAGGTTCCAAGTATCGGTGCCAGTGGTGCTATAGCAGGGGTGATGGGAGCATATCTGTTTCTCTTTCCAAAGGCACGCATCAAAACCCTTGTGATATTTATTATATTCATAAAAATCTTAAGGCTTCCCGCAATAATCATACTCGGTTACTGGATATTAATACAGATATTGAACGGATTTGCTGAAATTGGGCTTCCTAAAGGTGCCGGTATAGCCTGGTTTGCTCATATAGGGGGTTTTTTTTCCGGGTTTTTCCTCATTATGATAATGAAGAAACGAAGAAGAAACTATCGGAGAAATAGGGGCAGGAAATAGGATTTTGAAAGGCAACTTGTAGGGATGGAGTCTTAATCTTTTCCCTAGAGAAAGAGGGAATAACCTATCATCTTGTAGACGAGTTTAGGTAGATATGGTGTGGGACTCATTCCTCCCGGCTCCTTGCAGTTCCTATGAATATCTGGTATCTTGCCTCTGGATCGAGCCTCCTTTTCTTCTTATTAGGTTCGATCTTCTGGCTCCAATATTTTGAAACTATCATGGTACCCTCCTTCCTAACCCTTACCTTCTATCAGAGAGAAGAAACCAGAACATGAATCTAAACCCAAGACCCTTAACTTTACTTAACTCCCATTTTGTGAGGGGAGGTTTGATACATCATAAGACTCTCTCTTTTAATATTCTCGCAGAATTTATGGATTGACAACAACTATTGTTTTTAGTTTGTCACTTGATGACTGAAGTCTATCAACAATAGATTCCTTTCGTTGTACTATTCGAGAGTTTGGAACGTATATAAAAACTATGAATACCATTATTCTTTCATCATTTGCTAAGTCTACCTTGAGGCTATCTATCTCTTTTATTATATCCGGCTCATTTCGGGTAGCTGCAATGGTTGTTTTCACTTCCAGAGCTATGCCGAGTCCAGTAAAATAAAAATCAACCTTTTTATTCACTGCAGTTGCCTGGAGAGAGAATTCTCTTTGAATATTAGAGAATCTTGCAACCAGAATTGCGTGAAGTAAATCTTGAACATCTGCCTCCCTGGTTATATTGAAAGCCTTTGAATCTTTGCTGGATCTGTTGGTTAAGGACAATGACGCAAAATGGAAACGGTTTAAAATATTACAAATCTCTCTTTCGCTATATTGGGCAGAGTGTGTACTAGATTCTTTCAGCCGTTCAAGCAAACGATGAAATGCATTTGTGCTAGAATCATCATGGAATATAAAATTGTTCTCAGGGTAATTCGGGTGTTCCATGAAACCAACTTTAGTTCTATTCTTGTAATAATATACGCCCATTTCCCAAGGTATTGGATGAATCAAATCAGGAAGCCCTCGTCCTCTTACGTGATCTGCTATCTTTTTTTCTGCTTCACATTCAGATAAACCTTTTCCGATCATTTTACTATGCAATTTTTGCAAAAGTTCAGTATACATGCGATGCTCATCAACTGGATAAATGTAAGTATAAATTATACCTCTGTTAACAACATTGTCCACAACTACATCTAAAAATGGCTTGAGATCATTATGAAGTGTTGGTGTGACTAGTAATACAGAGTCATCTACTTTTTTCTCATATTCATCGATTAGTTTTTCATTGGTTACGATCAATTGACCTGATTCATCAAACCTGTTTTCTATATGCCACTTTAAGCTTCTGTGTCTTATATTCTTACAAAGCATCTTCAGCACTGACTTATGCCAACCGTCTCTGTTACAACAGAAGACATCGACGGCAATAGTTCCGTCGTCAGCAATTGTGTGAAAGGCAATGTGGCTAGCAGAGAGAGCGAGTATTACTGAACATCCGGGTGGATAGGGAGATTCATCAAAGTTATATTGGAAAGGGGGTTCTAGTATTTCTACATTAAGGGTACGAGCAATTTGCTTGCCGATATTAAGCAGAAAGTCATCGTTGGAACACAATTTCTTAGGGACGCCTGAAAAATCGCAGATTAAATGTTGCCCTTTCGTCATAACCCCCCTACTTGTTTATTAATATCCATGTAACAATCATAATGGAAGCATAGGCTAAACTAAAACATCAAAACGGTCTGTACACCTACTAGTGTGAGATCGATCTACGTATGAGATACCTGTTCCGTGATCAGATGGAATAACCTTGCCATTTCAGAGTTGTCAATAGGAAAGTAAAATGTACCACCCATATTTTTTTATTCCCATTTTTGGCACATTATTGCATTCCCGTTGACAAGAGCAAACGAAAACTCTTTTGGCAGCACCCTTATTGGCCACATCCCTGTAATGAGTAGATTATGTACTTTGGCTTTGCAAGGGCATAAGGTGCAGTTTGGATAAAGTAAAATGATGCCACAAAACCAGTGTTTAAGGGATGCTGCACGCATATCACATTCATAACCCCTTGGCCTTCTTAAGAAGGAAGCGTATATAGCTAACTGTATCTATAGTCACTACCCCAAGCGGAATCCAAAGAAAGGGCAAAGGTAAATAACGAATCTTTAAGTCAGAAAGATCTTTATTTGGCAGTTCTTCGACAATCACCCCAAAAGATAGTAAAATGGCAAGAAGAAGATAGATGCCCAGGAAGGTGAAATCTATCCCCCCCCTCTGTGGCGCTCCATGAAATATTTTATCCCAGATCAGTGTAAAAAATTTGCTTGCTGCCAAAGCATAAAAAAGAGCACAATAAGGAACAACTGGGGTTTCAAATAATGTTGCCGCAGCCACAAAAAGCGTTAGGACTATTCCTATATCGCCCAGGGTTACAATTGGAGTATACTTCGATGGTTCCTTGGTTGTATAGAAAACAGTATATGTGTAGTCGCTTGAATAAAGAAATACTATAGCTAACAATGTCAGACTCTTGAGAGAAGGCCACCAACCTGAGAATATTGAGTCAAAGAGCGGAGGTAAGGCTGCATAAATAATGCCCCCCAGAACAGCAGGGTAGAGCAAACCAATAGTGAATTTGCTAGCAAGGATGTTCTTCCAATTGGAGACTAATGTATTTGTCATTGCCTTTCCTTCAATGGTTTAAAACCGGCTTGTTTCTGAATTAATGTCCCATTGGAAATTTGAATTGAGCGAATATAACCTTCCAAGGGAGAATTGAAATTAAATTTAAAGAGAGGCTACACCATTTGAAGGTAGCCTACAAAAAAAATGTAAAAAAGTCAAATCATTTTAAGAAGTAGCTTTACTGGGTCTCTTGGAAAGGGGCCAGATAGAGACTATTGTGGGACCTAGAGTTGGAGATAACTGAGTTTTTTGAGAAAAAGTACTGTGAAAGGAGAAGCACAATTAAAATTACGATTACGGCTACGGTAAAATATAGAAGTATAGCTATTAAGATATGGCAGATGAGGGTAATGCTTCGTCAGGCAAACAACATCCCTGAAGGCAAAGAAGGTTTTGGATCCAAAATTTTTCCTAGGGAGCTAGGTTCACATGAGGAATACCAATCCTCTGGAATCGATATTCGCTGGAGTGCGTCTTATGACCAATATAACAAAGAGACTCAGGAAGTTAAAGCCTGGGCTTTACATGGGCTTTCAAGCTTATAGGAAGACTCTCATTAAACTGGAAGCTAGCAAAAGATAAAAGCTCTAATACCCGCGTTTATACAAGGACTCAATTGGAGAATGGTTGCTTGGAAGTTTCAAAAAATTTGCATAGCCCTTAACAAGAGCTTATTTCATTCAGACCAACACCATCTTCTATCGTCTCACTAAAAAGGTGGTAAAGTTCCAGACATCTTCCTCCCTGACTTGTGTGGCACTGAACTTCGAAAATGGATTTAGTTCCGTTTTTAAAGGTGTCCAATCGACTGGCATAGACTTAAACGGGCCAAGGTAGGGTTTGGCAATATCAAGGATCTCATGATACGGAAGATCATCAGGCAAGCAGACTCCTTTAAAGGGGTTTTTAATCAACCATATTAAAGCAGCAATGAGGGATGCAGCTACTTGTAAAACGGTTGCATTATTATTCGGCACCAACCTTCGCGATTCCTCAATGTCTAGTAGACTACCTATCCACCATGATTTATAATCGTGTCCCATTAGTAAGCAGCCAAGTTCGTCCCTGCCGCTAATAATCTCGTCAGTCATAATTCGCTTTTTCTCTTGGAGATTATTATAGCCCTGCATTTCCAGTTCATACAGGCTTGCTATTGCACTATCGCAGGGACAATAAGCGTAATGAACTGTTGGCCTGTATATGGGGATGCCATCTTCCCATACAGTCAAATGATCGGAGATAGAAAAAGCCTCGCCATGCCGTATGACCATTCCTATAATTTCACCGGATGGTATCCAGGATTTAACAAAAGTCCTGTAACCCATTTGCGCTAAACAGATTTGATTACCAGGCCCATATCTATGAATGAATGCATTGGGAGGCAAGGTTTTTTCGTGAGTGCCCCACCCAATCTCAGCTGGAGCTATACCTTCTTCATAAAGGCCTTCAACGCTCCACGTGTTTACAAACTCACTGACTTCCTTGGGCTTATCGGCAATCTGGGTGTCTCTTTCGCTAATATGAATGACCTTAACGCCGGCAAGGTGGGCCATGCCGGCAAAATCTTCTTTAGATACTGCTTCCGTCAAAGCGTCATTCCTCTCACTTGGCTCTGGGTTGTCACTCATAATCATATTGGAAATTTCTACCAGTGCCTCTTTTGTAAAGTGAGAGACCAAGCCTGGATTTGCGCCATGGTCAATAATTCCAGTTGGTCCTTTAGTATCTCGCCATTCTTGAATCATTCTTCTTAATCTCATATGTCTGGCGTACAAAGTATGTTTTGTCGGATTTTCTTCGGTAAAACCGCTGTAAGGGTCCCAAATTTCAAGAGAGGAATTCATATAGCGGACACCATTGTGGTAACACCAGTCTAATATATCGCAAGTGTCGATTTCCCATGTTAGATCTAAAATTATATCCCCGTTACGAAGATACTTTGATAATAAACTACCATAATTCTCCGGGGTTATTTTTTCACGTACAAATTTAGCTCCTTTGTCTATGGCAAACTGTACAGATTTCGGCACTTCTATGAAGTCCATTAGGATTATTCTTCGTGGGTCTAACTCGACATGCTTGAAAATCAATGGGAGTGTACACTGAGCCACACTTCCCAGCCCCATAACCAATAGATTTCCTTCAAAAAACATATCAAACTCCTATGTTTGCTACTAAATGTTTTGAGCTATATGTAACCTCTGTTTTTTTCGCTCTTGCTCTTTCTTGCTCTTGTATGGAAGGAAAAGCGAAAGAGTCCAGTTGACGAGGTTTAGTTCTAATTATTTCCTCGATAACCGCTGTACGGGTAGGAGCAAATCCATTAAAAAAGGTTGCGCTCGCGCTTGTGTAAGCACCCATCCCCGGCACAAGAAGCAAATCACCTATATCAAGTCTCGGTAGCCATTGATCCATGCTAAGCACATCGATAGAGTCACAAGTTGGGCCTGCTACAACACACTCCGTATGAATTCCTTGCTTGTCCGTAGTAAATCTATAATCACAATGATCAAACAGCTTTCCAGAAAATGATCCGTAAATTCCATCGTCTATATAATACCAGGGAATACCTTTTCTTATTGATTTGCCAATAACACGCGTAACCAAAGTTATGGCTT
>QZJR01000028.1 GCA_003599365.1 Deltaproteobacteria bacterium
GTGAAAGATATGGCGACGAACTATAATATTTCTGAAAAGATAAAGCGGATGGGGCGACAAAGAGGATGGAGGAAAAATAAAGAGAACCGTCCCCTTTAACTTCTTTAACTTCTTTAATTTTAATTTCTGATGCTGATACATCAAGGCACATAATAAACAATATCTCAATCCAGCGGACTACCGCTGCTGATTACTGTGTTCGCTCAAGAAAAAATGAAATGTTTCATACCCCATGATATAATTCTTGTAACATAATGTTGACGGAGGTTTTTAAGATGACCAGAGAATTCAATGTGGTAATAGAAAGGGATGAGGACGGCTCTCTGTCCCCGAGCTGCGAGGATGCCATACACAAGCTAAATCCCTTGATGTGCTAATGAAGCGAGTGAAAGAAGCTATACAGTCTGTCTTGAGGTTTAGGGACCCGTATTAAACGAATTCATTGGCATTCAGCGTGTGGCCGTCTCCTCATGAGTAGATTTCCTTCAGTCACTGGTTCCCAAAAATTATCAAGGCCGTCCGGAAGCTTGGTTTTGAAGTGATCCGTACGAAGGGCAGTCACAATCTTTTGCGCCATCCAGACGGCAGGAGTACGGTCATACCAGCACACTGCGGCGAGACGATTGGGTGTGGACTCCTTGCTCAAATCCTATGAGATTGCGAACTCTTCCGGGATGAGCTCCAGAAAATACTCTAATTAATCAAAACCTTTATCCGATACTTGACAGCACACATCGAGACTTCCAACCACTGAAGAGATATTGCATGGATAAACCATTCCAACGATAAGGAGGAAGGCTATGAAAGTAACTTGCGTGGGGGCGGCGGGGACAGTAACAGGTTCCAACTACCTGATTGAGACGGAAGGTGTAAATGTCCTTGTGGATTGCGGCATGTTTCAGGGATCGAGACAGATGGAGGAGCGCAACTATCTGGATTTCCCTTACGACCCTGGGACGGTGAGCCATCTTTTGCTAACCCATGCACATATCGATCACAGCGGTTTGATACCCAAACTGGTACATAAGGGGTTTTCCGGCAGCATTCTGTGCACACCCGCGACCGCAGACTTATGCAGGATTATGCTGGCTGACAGCGCCCATATACAGGAGATGGAAGCGGAGTGGCGTAACCGTAAAAAGAGGCGCGCCGGCCGCCATCGCTTGATTGAGCCTCTTTACACGCAAGATGCTGCGGCGGCGGCCATGGAATACTTCATGCCAATAAATTACGGAAACGATAGCATACTTTCTCCTTATGTGCGTGTCCGTTTCAGTGATGCAGGACATATCCTGGGTTCTGCCATCATCGAACTTTGGGTCAAGGAAAAAGACCGTGAGGTTAAAATAGTCTTTTCCGGTGATCTGGGCAGTATCAATCAGCCGATAATTTCGGATCCTACGTATATACAGAAAGCCGATGTGGTTTTTATCGAATCTACTTACGGTAACCGCATTCATAAATCCAAGGAAAGCACCTATCAGGAACTCAAGGAGGTAATCATTGCCGCCCACAAGGACGGCGGTAACGTAGTGATCCCAGCCTTCGCGGTGGAGCGCACCCAGGAGGTGCTCTATGTGTTAAACGAGCTTTACCAGAAAAAACAAATCCCCAGTATGGATGTTTATATAGACAGCCCTCTTGCCATCTCGGCTACAGAAATCTTTGTAAAGCATCCGGAATGCTTCGATGAAGAAACTATAAACAAATTACGTGCCGGCAGCCATCCGCTGGACTTCCCCGGGATGCATTTCAGCCGCTCGGCTGAAGAATCCATGCGTTTAAACGAAATTAAGAGCGGTGCTATAATCATTGCGGCCAGCGGAATGGGACATGCCGGCCGCATTAAACACCACCTGCGCCATAATCTCTGGCGTCCAGAGGCTCACATTGTGTTTGTGGGCTACCAGGCTCAGGGTACCACAGGGCGGCTCATCGTAGACGGTGCCAAACGCGTAAAGATTTTCGGAGAAGAAGTAAACGTAAAAGCCAATATTCACACCATCGGAGGATTTTCTGCCCACGCCGACAAGGACGGACTTCTTAAATGGCTCAGGTATTTTAATCCAACACCCTCTGCTACTGTGATTATCCATGGAGAACCCAGCAGCTCACTGGCCTTTAGCAATTATGCCAGCGAAGAACTAAATATCTCTCCCATTGTCCCGCAATTGGGAGAGATAATCGATCTGGACATAGCCATGGGCAAGTTCAAGAAAGAAGGCATTGCAGTTGAGCCGCTGGAATTCAATGCCGAATTGGACATTACATGGGAAAAGCTGGACGACATTATAACCCGCATTGGAGACATTGAGGATATTCCTGATTTCAAGATGCGAGAAAGTCTGACGCCCAAGCTGCGGGAAATCAATGAAAGGCTGAATGAAATCAGGGAGCATCTGGCCGGGAAGGAAGTATAAGACGCTGCCCTTTATCGGCAAAAAGCGGCTGCAGTGCCGGCCACAGGGTTTTTAATACCTGAACCGCTAAAGCACTTGTGAATTCATATTGTGAGGCATTTGGACCTTCCACGTGGACAGTAACAATCCCAAAGAATCTGTCTGCGTAAAAGACAAAAGCGCTGGTGCGATTGATGCTTTTTGAGCTGACAACCCCTTCACCACGCCGGAAAGTTTCAAACCGGTTGTCTCCGGTACCGGTCTTCCCACCTATATCAGCGGAGGTGCCATCGGAGAGGGTAAAAGTATTTTTAATCCTTTGAGCAGTACCCCTTTTCACTACTTGTCTTAGGGCGTCTTTCAAAGATCGAGCCACTAAGGGAGACATGACCCTTTTCTTCGTATCAGGGGGTTTGCTAAGATGGGTTTCATAAGGGGTATCCTTCCCAAAATGCAGCCCTTTGATACTGACCATTGGTTTATAAATTCCCTCATTGAGAATGATACCCATGAACTCTGCTAAATTTACCGGACGATCAGCTGAACTGCCAATTGCAGTTGCCAGAGAGGGGACAAGTGTGGCAAATGGATATCCCATAGACCTCCATGTTCGATGAATCTCGGCAAATGCCTTTCGCTCAAGAAGGCTTTCTATCCTGAGGTTTTGTGCGTGGTGAAAACGGGTTTTGAATATCCATGAAGAAGATAGCATCCGTGCATCTTTGCTCTCTTCCAGCAGTTTACTCCAGAGGGTTTTAGGGTGTTCTTTCAGATAGAAGGCTACCCAGACCTCAAGGGGATGCTTTCCCAGAAGGTAAGCCTCGTCAGTGAGCTGGTACGACTTTCCCTGATAGGCTCTAAACAGCTTATTGAGTGAAGTGAGGTCTAAGGCCTTTTCCTGGAAGTGGGACTTCGCCGCTGTTATTAATTGCTCCAGGGTAGCCTCCGGATTTTCCTTCAGGTAAAGGATAACCCAGTTCCTCAGGGGATGTTCGGAAGATTGGCAGAGTATTGCAAAAGACTCTTCATAGGTCTTTCCAGCATATATCCGGTAATATTTTCTGAGGAATTCAACGGATTCCAGTTCCATTGCTTCTCTTAAAAGAGGTAACCGTTCAGGATTGTTTGTTTCTGAAAGCAGAGCCTTCACATCATAGCCAAGATTTGCCGTATAATAGTCAACCACTTCCTTCATCAACCGGATGAAGACAAGATTCACCGATTGGCAAAGCCCTTCTTCAATGGTAAAAACCCGATTGTCCTGATCCTTTTTGAAGTTCTTAAACGTGTGCATTCCGCCCCCTGTGAAAAAAGCCTGATGAGGACTGCCGGAAATGCTCCTTTGCAGGCTAGCCTTCAGAATTTCCTCCTGCGCAGCCTTTGGGTGATAGAGCAGGTAATCCAGTACCCATTTGGACAAAGGGTCATAGACCTGCGTCTTCTTTTTTAAAAGATCGCTACGGTCTTTCTCTGAAAAACAACCATAAAGGTGATCAATAACCATCAGATAAGAGGCCAGGGTTCGAAGCTTTGCTGTAGAACCCAACTCCAGCTTTATGCCGGTAGTAATACTGAGAGGTTTATTCAGGGTGTCGGCCTGAATCCTTAAAAGATTCCCCTCCGGACGGCTTTCAAAAAGGGCAAAGCTGTATATCACTCCTCCAGGATCTCCTTTGTTTAACAGATAGGGCGCTAAGAATCCATTTTCCTCTAAGAACTCAGGAACATAAAGAGACTTCAAGATGTTATTGACTTTCTGCTGGACATCGAAGTCAAAGGTAGTATCAACCGCCATATCCAAGCGGTCCAGTTCATAAAGTGTCTCAATACCAAGTAGGTTGAGTAACTTTATACGGATAGAGTCTGTCCCTTTTCGCTCCACGAGGGAGAGAGGGGGAGGGATAGGTGCACCGCGCCTGAATTCTAAGGGGGTTGTCAGTGCAGCTTTTTTTAAAGCGATGCTAATGATTCCGTCTGTTTCCAAAAGGCGAAGATACGTATTCACTGTTTTCTCCAGTATAGTGTGATCCTTTTGGAGATACAAGGATGGATATCGTGTGGCAATGATAAGCGAAAGTGCCTCTTTAAGTGTCTTTGCCTTTCTATAAAGCATATCCTGATCCGTTTCATTCATTTGTAAATCAGACATTACCTGGTCTATGTTTTTACCGAACCATGCCCACATCCCCTTACCAATCCCGTTAATTTCACCGTATCCTTTAGCCGCACCCAATGGCATTCCATTAAAGTATTCCCTGACAATTTCTTTGCGGGTGTCGATGGTGTTGGGTCCTTTCCGGTATGCCCACAAACTTCCTCCTATTATTTGTCTTATCTTGTCCATAGGACCACTGGTCATACCCTTGCTTGAGTGTCTGAATTTTACCATTTGGGTTACCAGGGTACTTCCCCCGATTCCAGCTGGAATGCCAAAAAGCTTTTCGCCCAGGTACCTAAAACTCGCTAAGCTAAGGCGATCCCATTCAATGGCAGGATTCAGGAAAGGATGTTCAAAATCGAATAATTCCCGGTTTTCCCTGTGAAGCAGAATCTTTATTAAAAGTGGCGGTATGGATTTAAATGAAGGAAACTGTTGGATGTTATGGTTAACGTGGTAGGCTTCAGCACCATCTTTATCATTTAGTCGTAATCCCGGATCATCCCTTCTATCATAAGGGATTGGTATGCCATTTCTGCCAAGGAAGAGGGCCGTCTTCGATTGTCTTGCCTGTGAGGTTACTACATAACCTTTCTCTTTAAGCCGCTTTTGAAAGTTTGGTAGATGTGTATAGCCTCTGGAGATGTCAAAGGGACCATCCAAAGGGAAGGAAATCTCCTTGCTCTCCCCTGCCCGAAGTCTCCATGTTACATTCTTTGAGTACCGGGAAAAGACAGCTGCTTCCCATGCGCTTGTCCTTATTTCATAAGTTATTGCGAGAACTACGGCCGAAGCAAGGAGAAAAATTAAAAAAACCTTACCATATGACCTGAGTCTCTTTTTTTGAGGAGATCCCTCCCCCCCTGAATTATCAATAGTAATTTACCGCCACCTCTTCTTTCTCTTATATCTCTGATAACCCTTTACTGACTCTTCCAGCTTTATTCCTAAGTAGAATTCCTTCACATCATCGTTTTCCAGGAGGACCCTTGTTTCATCGGATAGAACAATCCTGCCGTTTTCCAGGACATAACCATAATTTCCGATGTTAAGCGCCATCCTTGCGTTCTGCTCTACCAGCAGAATGGTGATCCCCTCTCTGTTTATAGCTTTAATAATCTCGAATATTTCCTTTACCAGCGCCGGAGATAAACCCAGAGAGGGTTCATCCAAAAGGAGAAGTTTTGGTCTGGCCATCAAAGCACGACCTATGGCCAGCATTTGTTGCTCCCCGCCGCTGAGAGTCCCTGCCAGCTGATTTTTCCTTTCCTCAAGTACAGAAAAGTACTCAGAGACCCGTTTGTAGTCTTTCCTGACCCCGTCTTTGTCCCTTCGTGTATATGAACCCATTTTAAGGTTCTCAAAAACCGTGAGTTCAGGGAATATCTCCCTCCCTTCAGGCACATAGGATATGCCAAGACGGACGATATCCTCTGTATCCATTCTGTCGATCCTTTTACCCATGAATTCTATAGTCCCCTTTTCAGGCTGGTCTTCCAACAGTCCCATTATAGTTTTAAGGATAGTCGTTTTCCCAGCACCGTTGGCCCCGAGGACGGTCTTTATATCGCCTTCTTCCATGTCCAGGGAAACACCGCGAATGGCATTGACAAATCCATAACTGGTCTCTATGTTTTTTACCTTAAGCAACAACCGTATCTTCCTCTCCTAAATATGCCTTTAAAACTTCTTTGTTATGCTGCACCTCTGAAGGCAGACCCTCGGTTATCTTTTCTCCATAATTGAGGGCAAGAACCCTGTCAGAGACATCCATAACCAACTTCATATCGTGCTCTATCAAGAGTATTGTTATGCCAAAGTCCTCCTTTATATCCTGAATCCATATCATCAAATCTCCTTTCTCCTCCAGATTCATCCCTGCTGACGGCTCATCCAGAAGCAGCAGCTGGGGTTCCAATGCCAATGCCCTTCCCAGTTCAACAAGCCTACGAGTACCGAAAGGAAGATTTGCAACCGGTTGATTCCTGGCAGACTGTAGGTCAAGAAAATCTATAATACGCTCCACTGCCTCTCGATTGGCAACCTCTTCTCTTACCACCTTTCGGGTGAAGAAGGCACTGTTTAAGATATTGGTATTCATCTGACAGTGCCTTCCTAAAAGAAGGTTGTCCAGGGTGGTCATGTGGGAGAACAATTCAATATTTTGAAAAGTACGGGCAACCCCCTTTCGAGCAATTTTGTGGGGTTTGCATCCTGTTATATCCTCCCCTTTAAATATTATCCTACCCATATCCGGTTTATAAATCCCGCCAATACAGTTGAAGAGGGTCGTCTTCCCGGCCCCGTTAGGGCCGATAATGGAATATATGGAATTCTCTTCTACCTGAAAACTGACATTGTTCAAAGCCTTCAGGCCACCGAAATGGACAAGTAGGTTCTCTACTCCGAAGAAAGGCATTAAAGGCTCCTCTTATTCATTTTACCTCTAACCAATCACTGATTTTTACGGCTTTGCCCTTTACACATTTTCCTAAGAATACAGACCGCTGGCCTTGCCGCTGATTTGTAGCAAATGTGATATTATGACCGATACCGCCGTTCCAGTTTTTTATTGTCTCCATAGCATCAACAAACTTCTCCCGGGTCAGATCCCGTCCGGCACGTCTGAATCCCTCTATCATCGGCTCAGCAAAGAGGAATCCGGCATAGAAAAACATCCCCCATCTTTCCTTGGGTGCAAATTCATCATGGGCCTTTTTGTACTTGATCATAAGGGGGTGTTTAGAGTCAGGAAGTTCGGCAAAACAATCGAATATTACACCCTCCCATAATCCCTCTGTTATATCATTCATCATCGGTGCGTCGGACAGGGTACTGGTAGTCATCCATGTGGGCTTAAAGCCTATCTTTGCCGCTGCCCCCATTGTCATGGCAGCATGCTTTGGCAATAGCCAGAGAATTACTATGTCCGGATTGGCCATCTTTAACCTCAACACCTGAGAACTAATATCGGTATCCAGTGGCTCTACAGAGACCTCCTGGACTAATTTAGTATTGTATCCTTCCAGCGTCTTCTTTGCACCTATCAGACCCTCTTTGCCATAGTCGTCATTCTGATAAAAGAAAGCGATCTTTTTCTTTTTGAGGGTCTCATAAGCGTATGTAGTTAAAATAGTTGCTTCATCAACATAATTGGGATAGAGGGCAAAGAGATACCTGGTGGGTGGATTTGCCCATCTGCTAGAACCCGATGCCGGTCCTACCCATGGAATCTTTTGATCATTTAAATATCTTTTAACAGCCATACCTGTAGCTGTTCCCACACCGCCTGCAAAACCGAATACTTCGACCCTGCCAACCAGTTCCTTAACAGCAGCGACGGTTCTGGGTGGCTGGTAAGCATCGTCACGAATATGGTGTTTAAGCTTCCTTCCATGGATTCCGCCCTCAGCATTCAGCATCTTAAAGTAGGTTTCAGTGCCTCTGGCAACTGCCCCCCACAAGGCTGCCGGGCCTGTCTGGGGGCTCCACTGGCCGATTTTGATAGTATCCTCGGATATGCCAACCTCAGATGCAATGGAACGACCAAAAAAGAGGGTCAAAGAGATTAACAACGTCAAAACAATCAAACTGTTTTTAAAACTTTTGGTAAACATATTTGCCTCCTTTTTTAAGGTTAGGTATTGTCAAAAGAAACCACAGAGAACACAGAGAAATTATCAAACATCAATAAGTTGTGAGATTTCTGTTTTCATCCCCTCTGTGCCCTCTGTGGTTTCATATTTTTCCCTCTTTTTTCATAGAACTTTTGACATTACCTAAGGTTAATGACACCAATAGCCTCCCTTTTAAACCTTTTTAACATAATGTCTGGCCAAAAGCCCACTGGGCCTTATACATAGAACAATCACTATAATTGCGAATGCCACAACAGATTTAAACTCTGTTGATACATACCATCCAAATAGGTTTTCAACCACCCCAAGAATCCCACCACCCACTGCTGCTCCAGGCAGGCTGGTCATTCCACCTAATACTGCCGAAGCAAATGCCTTTAATAAGGGGTCTATCATCATATTGGGGTCAAGTAAGGTAATAGGGGCAATGAGCACACCGGCTACCGCACCAATCAGAGAGCTAAGCCCCCATGTAAAAGAGAGAATCCTTTTGGATCTAATCCCCATAAGACGGGCTGCCATCTGGTTCTGAGCCGTTGCTTTCATGGCAACACCCAATTTAGAATACCTGAAAAAGAGGAATAGGATAAGCATCAGGCTGATGCAGACTGCAAAAATCCAGAGATTTAGCTGACTTATTATAATGCCTTTTAGATTATAAACCCTTGTATCCAATATAGGAGAAGGAAAACTCTTGGTCTCCGCCCCCCATTTCCATCCGGCAAAACCATACAGAACCATTTCTGCCCCAAGGGTAATCACAATCAATCCTAAAACAGTGGGGTTTTTGGCAGGTCTGAGGAATGCAAATTCCACGAGCATACCCAGGAGCAGGGAAAACACGAGTGTTAGAGGAAAGGCAATAATAAAAGGTATGTTATAGGTTGATAAAAGGGAATATGCAAAGAAAGTGCTTACCATAGCCATCTCACCCTGGGCAAAGTTCAAGACCTCAGAGGTCTTGTAGATAATTACCATCGCCAGGGCAATCAGGGCATAACAGCTTCCTATGGCTAATCCACTGACTATTATCTGGGATAGTTGGGTTAACATAGCGCTATTCTCTCCTGACTAACTGACTGCCACTTTTTTAACCCGCAAACTGTACGGGAAGATATTAACTTTTACAAATTGATGCTATTGAAAATTCTTTAATTGGCCAATCCATTCGATGATCTCCGTATATGAGTCAGCGGGTATTAATAAGTAAGGGATTTTGGGGTCTTGCAATGATGCATCCCTGACTCAACTCTCTTTACCGCTCCGCTAAGCATGAACAGGCTCGAAACGATGAATGCGCGACAACACATCAGAGAGGGCGTCTTTGGCTTGCGCTGTATCGTAATCGGTCTGCAAGCCGATCCAGAAACCGTCGCTGGTACCGAAGAAGCGAGACAGGCGTAAGCCGGTGTCAACGGTTACGGCCCGCTTGCCAGCGACTATCTCTCCGATGCGCCGTTGCGGCACCCCGATTTCCTTGGCAAGCCGGTACTGGCTAATCCCCATCGGCTTCAAAAATTCCTCCAGCAAGATTTCGCCGGGGGTAGGGTAAGGTATTTCACGCGGCATGGTCACGACTCCCCATTTGTTTTCTCTGTGCTTTCTTCTTCAGGAAAAGGAACACCGGCAGCCTCGGACTCAAGCTCCTCAACGGTCGGCAAATCATTCTTCAGGTTATCAGGAAGCGATCGGGTGAGTAATTCCGTGATATGCGTTGATACGCCTATTGGTTTATTCACATCCCGAAGCGCGTATTCTGCCACCGTTGCGTCTCGTGTCTTACAAAGAATTATACCGATGGATGGAGCATCACCCGGATGGCGTAGAAGATCATCTACCGCTGAAAGATAGAAGTTGATTTTTCCGGAAAACTCGGGCTCAAAAGCACGCATCTTCAGGTCTATTACAATAAAACAACGAAGTTTCAGGTGATAAAAGAGCAAGTCAACAAAGAATTCCTGTTCCCCTACCCTAAGCGGGTACTGGCTTCCGACAAAGGCAAAGCCTTGGCCAAGTTCAAGTAGAAATTCCCTGATATGAACAAGCAAACCCGCTTCGAGATGCCGTTCATGAGCATCTTCAGCAAGGGTTAAAAAATCAAAACTATAAGGATCTTTTAAAAGACTTTGAGCAAGGTCGGACTGCGGGGACGGAAGGGTGTTCGAGAAATTAGTGATAGCCTTACCCTGTCTTTCATGGAGCTGCGTTTCAATATGATGCACCAAAACGGGCTGAGACCAGCCGTTTTCGATTGTTTTTTCAGCATACCAGAGCCTTTTTGCAGGGTCTTTCAGCTTGTCGAGAAGCGCGATATTGTGCCGCCATGGTAATTGTCCAACGACCCGTTGGACAATTGATTCGTCTGGCCAAGCCACTGCAAAGGCACGCATATAGAGCAGATTAGTTCTGGAAAATCCCTGCATCTGTGGGAAGGACACTTTCAGGTCACGAGAAAGCCGTTCAATGACTTTTGCACCCCAACCCTCGGATTGCTGTTTCTGAAGGATGTCACGACCAATAGTCCAATAGAGCTGGGTATGCTCATTATTGACAACCAACATTGCCCGCAGTTGAGCAGAACGAACCCGCTCTTTGATGCTCAGCAGAAAATCTTCGTACCCAATGGGTAGGAGTTCAGATGACATACAGTATCCTCTTCAATTTATTACCGTTTAAAACAATCCCCTGCTTTGATGCAAAAGCCTGGATACGAGGCTTCGACCTTCCCAATATAACACATGCTACAGTCGAACAACAGCGGCCTCCCCAATAAACGCATATCTTTAAGGCACACAGGTAAAGATGACGATCTGGCATTCCTCGGCTGCTACCGCCAATACGGTGCCCATCAATGGTTGCAAGGTCACGGCTCCCCAGCGTTAGACTTAGAGGGGCAGATTGAAAAATATACCTACTTTAAAACGGCCACTTTTTCCAGTAGTATTTGATCTTTAGCCACCGTCCCCATAACCCTAATGGTTCAAAAATTATTATTATAATCAATATCAATCCAAATATTATGCTCGATACATTGGCTATCCCACTCATACTAAACCATCCCTGGGAGAGGAAAACTACCCCTTTCCCCAGGAGAGGGATTTCAGGGATATTATTCAACTGTATCTGCAAAATTGTGATTAATATTGCCCCAAGAATAGAACCCAAAATGGAACCAAGACCCCCTACTACAACCATAGCCAGGAAAGAGATAGAAAGAAAAAAATTGAAGTTCTGTGGGTTGATAAACCCCAGAACAAAACCCATCAAACTCCCTCCAATACCGGTGTAGAATGCACTTACTGCAAACGCCAGAGTCTTATAGTGGGTAAGATTTACCCCTATAGTCTCAGCAGCTATATCACTATCCCGGATAGCGATAAATGCTCGGCCTATCCTTGATTTAATTATGTTTATGGCTGCTATGGTCATACCTACTGTAACTGTCATAATTAAATAATATAGCTGCCTGTCTGTATTCAGTTCAAAAGGTCCAAACGATATCTTTGGAGTAATAATACCCATGTGACCACCAAAGAACCCCTCCCAATGTCCAATAATCTGGATGATTGCCATCCCAAAACCCATTGTAGCAATAACCAGATAGGGCCCCTTTAACCTCAATGCGGGAAGACCCAGAAGAAAACCAAAGGCAGCTGCAATCAGACCGGAAGCAGGCAACGCAAATACAAAAGGGAGATGAAGTCGGGTCATTATCAGAGCCGAGGCATATGCCCCAATGGCAAAAAAACCGGCATGCCCCAGAGATATCTGCCCTGTGTACCCTACCAGGATGTTCATGCCCAGTGCTACTATCACATTTATTAGTATGAGATTAAGGTTATAGACAATATAACCCTTTGTAAACAGAGGTAACAAGACCAGGAAGGCAATCAATAAGAAGAACCAGACTTTCACCACATTGCTTGGGAACAACCTGATGTCTTCGCGATAGTCCCTTTTCATATCCATGGGCTTAGACTCTTTCTAGAAAGACACAAAAGTACAACAGGTATTCTAAAGCTACACAACTAATATTTTTTATATCTTTACCATATCTTTTGGCTTTCATCAATAAGTAAAATCATACCTTCCGGGAAGTTGGCTTTTTCCGGCCAGTTAACTCCTTGACAATAACAGGCTTCTTTGATAGATACTTTGTAACTATTCAGGCAGGCGCAAAGGCACAGAGTACCAAAGGCACAAAAAAGGAAAAAACAACGAAACGACCCTGATCTGCTTTGTGCCTATGTACCTTTGCCACTTTGTGCCTGAGTAGTTACAAAGTATTTTGACAACAGCCCGGAAAGGTCTGACTCCAAATTGAGCTCAAGAACAGCCTCAAATCTGTACGGCCCTTCATTTATCATGATGGGCATTGCGAATCTATTTACCATATCAAGCTTCAGCAGCTTTTTCCTCTTCCCTCTTTTCATTACGCACCATGGAGGCTCAAAGACAGACATAGGAATCATCATGGGTTTGTTTGCTCTCTCCGGTGTTCTTTGTCGTCCCTGGGTATCTGACATGGTTGACAGGATAGGGAGGAAGAGAAGCTATACCATCGGATGCCTTATCATGAGTCTCCTGCCCGTCACGTATCTGTTCTTTGAAGGGGATCTGTCCGGCTTTTACTTCCCCCTCATTTTCATCAGGTTCTTACATGGTGTTGGATTTGCCATCTGTTTTACCTCAGCATTAACCTACATTGCTGACATCGTTCCTGAAGAACGCCTCAATGAAGGGATAGGCATATTTGGTGTGACAGGGCTCACGGGATTAGCAATTGGGCCTATTATTGCCGAGATAGTGATCCGGTCATCTGGTTTTTCCGCCTTCTTCCTTGCCGCTGCCGCAATGGCCACCCTTGGGCTTTTGGTCCATCTTCCCATCCCTGAGTCTTATGTTCGTGTCTCCCATGAGTTCTCTCCGTCCTTTTTCTCGGTACTTGTTAAAAGAGGAGTTTTCAACGTGGCCTTGGTGGCAATGCTATTTGGTTTTGGTTTAGCGGCTTCTATTAGTTTTGTTTCCCCTTTTGCTAAAGAACACCATTTACCATTCATTTTCCTCTATTATATATCCTATTCTTTATCGGCTGTTACCGCAAGATTTCTTGGAGGCAGGTTTGCAGACAGGATTGGTGAAGGCCAAATCATCCCCTATGCCATGGTTCTGACGGGCATAGGGCTTCTGATATTGATTTTTCCGGGAGGTACCACGATACTGATTATTTCCGGGCTTTTGTCCGGCTGTGGCCACGGGGCACTCTTTCCATGTCTGAATTCACTGATTATCCGCAACCAGCCGATCAATATCCGTGGGAAGATCACAGGAATCTTCACGGGAGGTATTGATACCGGATCATTTGTGGGGTCTATTATTCTCGGTTACATCGGAGAATGGGCAGGATTTAGGGTACTCTTCTTTGTCGCAGGTCTCGCCCTCCTGTCCGGGCTTTTGATATACAAGCCTCAAATAATAAGGGGCAAATGACTGCCCTGTCTGCGAATCGCTCCAGGCATTTTAAGGTGAAAGACCTGAAACTAAATAACTCAATCCCTGAGAACCTGAACGTAGATATAGAAAGGCTTGTCTATGGCGGAGAAGGACTTGCAAGAACGGAATTTGGGGTTTTACTGACACCTTATACCGTGCCTGGGGAATCCATCCTTATATCTTCTGTCCATAAAAGAAAAGGGGTGCTTCATGGAAGGCTTCAGGAGATACTTAAACCTTCAGAACACAGGGTTTCACCATTTTGTGATAACTTTGCAAAGGGGTGCGGAGGCTGTCAATGGCAACACATAGATTATCTTGAACAGGTGGAAATAAAGAGAAGAATAATCGAAGAGAGCATAGAAAGGATTGGAAAGGAGATTGTCAAATTCCCGCCCCTGGCATTTGATCCCTATTTCAAGGGAACCAGGCTCCGTAGTCTCTTTCACATCTGTCACAAAAATTCAGCAATAGGTTTTTACCGCTTCAATACCAATGACATCATACCGATAGAAGAATGCCCCCTGTGTGCCCCATCTATAAACCAGGCGCTCTCTACACTTCACAAAAATTTTGATATGTTTAAATCTTTCAACTCAGCCAGTATCATTACAAACGGAAACGATGTCCATTTACATCTTGAGGGAAGAAAAGGCAACCCTCTCTACTTTGGTCCTCAGTATATTGAGTTTTTCACAGGTGGATTCGAATACCTTGCTAATGGAAAGGTGTTCCTTCAAGGACACGGCACGTTAAATGGTAAGCTTATAGAGATTATAAAAGACTTGATTGGAGAAAAAAGGGAGAATCTGCTTCTTGATCTTTTCTGTGGCGTGGGTTTCCTCTCCATCCCTGTTTCTTCTCACTTCAACCATGTCGTCGGCATTGACAACCAACAGGAATCTGTACAGTTGGCAAGAGAAAATGCAAAGCTTAACGGATTAACCAATATGGAGTTTTACAGGCAGGACCTGGGATTAAAAAACTGTCTTTCAGGTATAAGTTCTGCTGATGTTGTTCTCATTGATCCCCCACGAAGCGGGTGCCCGAAAATATTAATTGAAGAACTGGCCAGGTTAAATCCATCTCAGATTATCATGGTATCCTGCAATCCAGCAACAATGGCCAGAGATATAAGGATGCTCATAGATAACGGATACGAAATTGTCTCTGGTTATGGGATAGACCTCTTCCCACAAACCTTCCACGTAGAAACCATTGTTAGTCTGATAAAAACATGCAACACCTCTTAAGGAGAAGCGAAATCTTTACTTGACCCTTTTTACCTAAAGGTAGTGACCTGTTAGACATCAGTTCACTATCTTACCCTCTTTCTCTTCTGTTTTGCCTTTGATTTTTAAGGGGAGTGGGGGGATCAATAAAGAAAGAATCCAGGGATTTTTCAAGACATCGGGCAATAT